>JAQTON010000005.1 GCA_028713325.1 Candidatus Altimarinota bacterium
TGCTTCAAAAATAAAGCTCGCCTATAGTATGATTTTCGAACCAAATGTCAAAAGATTTTAAAAGAAAGTTTCTTCCTTTTTTAATTTCTGCATATACTAGCGGTTACTAGCCCATAACTTATTTATAATGCTTCCAAAAAAATACCTTCAAAGAATCGAGTCTTTTCTCTCGAAAAGTGACCTAGAGCAGACTATAAAGGCCTACGACAAGGAACGTGCATGCTCTTTCCGAATAAACACCCTCAAATCGACCGAGCAAGAGGTTGAATCATTTTTGTGTTCAAACAATATCTCTTTTGACAAAGTCTCCTTTCTCCCGCTCGCTTATACTCTAGAGAGAAAAGATGAATTCACGCTCAAAGGAAGCAATCTCTTCTATGAAGGAAAGATCTATCTCCAAGGACTCACGAGTCAGTTGCCCGCAACACTTCTAGAACTGAAAGATGGTATGAGAGTGTTGGATGTAACCGCAGCACCCGGATCTAAGACAACCCAGATAGCTGCTCTCATGAATAATACCGGAACGATTGTCGCCTGCGAAAAACACCAAATCCGACACGACAAGCTCGTACATAACATACAACTCCAAGGAGCGACCAATGTCGAGACCCATAAAATGGACGCGATAAAGCTCATGACCGAGCTCGAAAAAGAAAGCTTCGATGCCATACTCCTCGATGTTCCTTGTAGTGCCGAAGGGCGATTCAAGCTATCGGACGAGCGATCGTACGGGTTTTGGACGCTCCAGAATATCCGAGACAAGGCGGTCATCCAGACCAGCCTCCTTGAAGCGAGCATTCCCCTCCTCAAGAAATGAGGAGTGCTCATATATTCTACCTGTACCCTCGCTCCGGAGGAGAACGAAGGGGTTATTAGTAGTGTTCTCGAAAAAAATCCAGACCTCAAACTTGAGAAAATCGATATAGGCGATATGCCATTTGCTCGACCTGGAATTACGAGTTTTGAATGACGAACATATAATAGTGATATCGGAAATACTATTCGCATTCTCCCATCCAATCTCACGGAGGGGTTCTATTTGGCGAAGATACGGAAGATGTAGTTTTAGTTATAAAAAGATATTCAATATACTATAAAAATATGTAGTCTTCCTAATTTATTAACACAGTGTCTATGAATAAGTACATAAAAATCTGAATATTACTACTGCTCAGTCCTATGGTGTTAGGATTAATATCTTTATATCTTGATAAATGAAATAATATACTGGAATTTCTTGGTGTAATGTCTGTGTTTGTGTGAATTCCTTTATGATTAATCTCTCTCGGACTTTGAATTTCTTACTCTTGCTCTAAAGATAAAAATCAGGGACTCGTCGTACAACCCATATACAAAGAAAGTTCTCGCATACAAGATGGAATTTTTATATGATTACCTATAATGATAGGTACATGATTATACTTTTTATATTCACCATCTTTGAGATTCTTAATTAAACCATCCGATGTCATTCTTATAAAATTCTTTTTTATATGAATCCCTTTACTTATAATTTTAGCTACAATTTATTCTTACATTAAAGGTAAAAGGGAAGGAATTTTAGAACCACCAACACATGGTGCTTTCGAAACTATAGATAACAAAGAAACACCCTCATTTGGTAATGATTTTTTAGAAGTAGAAAAAGAAGTTTTTGGCGAGTTTTTAAAAGAAGGAAATCTCCAAAAGTATAAAGAAGTGTTGATGGAAACTAAACAATTATATACTGACTGGATTAAAGATGAACAGTCTGAAAAAAGAAAAGAAGAAATGAAAGTAGTAATAAGTTACATAGATGAAGAATGTAAGAAATATAATTTGGTACAAGAATAATCTCTACAATGGATTATTTCCCCTCTTTCCTGAGTAAATCTACCACAAAACTCTTTCCTTCCTTGTTGAAGAATATCTTCGCGTCCACCATGCAGACGATATCCACGCCGTCGAGGATTTTTACGATTTCCTTCGCTCCCTTATGATAGATATAGGCGGCTTTTGGTGTTGTGAATATATACGCACCGCTGATCTTATATAACCGTACGTCTCAGGCGTGTTCAAAATCAAACACTCCGGCGTACTGTTTTTCCGAATCGATAATCCGAAATCTTCCTTTTCCTTCCTTTTCCCCAAGAAAAATTGTTTCGCCATCAAATTCCCGTACCTGAGAGATGTTGCTCATTCCCCAGTCGGGTTTTTTGAGAGGAGCTATCGTCATATCTGCCCTATCAACGGGAGTAAACACCCCATTTCCGAAGAAATAAGGAATTTTCCCTATATGAACCACGGCTTCGGGAAATTGCAATGCTCCGGTCTGATATTCGAAGTATTTCCAGCTTGTATTGGTATTATCTCTGTTATATACGTATTTTGGAGTTACGACAATTCGATCGTTAACGGCAAGGATTTTTTCATGAATGTCCGACAAAGTTGGTCCCACGAATCGCATCGTATCATGACAAAAGAGTTTTTCTCCATAGTAGGAGATATGAGTGCATTGAAGAGGAACTCCCGTTTCTCGGTCAATAACGCCTGAAAATTTTTCCGTGCTCGGAGAATAACTCATGATATTATTACCATCCGTAAAATACACTCCTCCGATGTACTCGTGTGTCGTCTGTATGTTGTAGAGCATTTGAAAATCCGTATCGACGACGAGAAGCGAACCCGTTGAAGTGTCATGAAGAAGAAAAAAATCTCCGTATATCGAAAGATTGTCGAAGGCAAGAGGAAGAGGGGAATATTCCGGATATGCAAAAAGATTGACCACATTGGTATAAAATGGATTCTTTTTGGTGATATCGAGAAGAAATGTAATGGGAAGATATCCTTTTTTCTGAATGGAAATCGTGTATTCTCCCAAATCAAATATCGTCTTGGAGTTGTTGTTATATGGCTCGTTGTTTATAAAGATAGTATCGGGCGAAGGAAATACGTGTACGTCGATAATCCCAAAAGGCTTAAGAAACGCTTGTTTGGAAGTGTCTGTCTGATTGAAAAATCGCTCGTAGTTCGGATAGTACCCCTGAAAGAAAAAGTAAAGAAATACGGTCATTGCAAGAACCACCATCCAAAAAATGCGGTCTTTGTTCTTGTGTATGCGGATTTCTTCTTGATAGGAGGGAATCATGGAGGATTAATTATGAACTAGACTTCTACGAGCTTCTCTTGTTTAATTCACAGAAATTTGTAAGGAAATGATGAAATTTGTATGAAAACCGCTTGACGCTGCGAGGCGTACTAGAGAGTACGATGAGCAAGGAAAGCAAGGTTTGAATACAAAGTTCGCATTTTATTATAAGTTTCTACTTTCGTTTCATCTTCTGTGTCGTCTCAAACGTTCCTAGACGTTTTCAGAAAAAGAGACGAATTTGACTCTCAATAGCAGGAAGAGAAAAGAGCGTCAAAGTCAAAATAGGAATAAGTGCCCATTGAAGGATATTGAATATATAGTCCCGCTTACGAAACGTTGTATATTTTTTCATAATCAAAATCGAGACAATGCTCGGAAATATGATGGTAGCAAATATCCACGTGAAGAGAAAAGAGGTGATAAGAGGGATCGTCAAGCTAATAATGGATTCATGAACCGATGAAAGAACACCGGGAATATATCCGATAAAAAAGAGCATGAGAGCACCACCCGACCAAAAAAGATGATTAAAGATGAGATATACGGTTTTTCGGAACTTTTCGGAAAAGGGAATGTTCGGTTTGTTTGCAAATTGTGGAATAACATACTCGATATCGGTGCACCCCCAAGACCAACGCCTGAGTTGTTTGTACTGTGAACGCACAGTTTTTAGAAAAGTTTCTTCTTCGACGATATCCATCTTGCATACCGCCGGCACATTCACGATTCGGAATATTCCATCGAATGCGAAATAGCTTCGCCAGTACTGAAATCCGTCTTCGACAATACTCGTGAGCGACCAAAAATCCGCTTTCTTTAAGCAATACAAAGACTGTCCGTATACCGCAAAGTTTCGATAGAATTCGGGATTCTGTGATTCTGCAAGTTGCCAAAAGGTCGTTCCCATGGCGATGAGGCGGGCGAAAAATGTTCCCTTGTGCCAATTGTTGGCATACACGGGAGTGTACTGATAAATAGCATTCTGATTATGCTCCGTGGAGAGAAACGTATAGCTCGTGATAAGGAAAAAATTTGTCTCCACAAGTGTGTCTGTGTCGATGGTGGAAACAAACGTCATGCGGTCATCGAATTCCTCCATTTTCATATACTGTTTTATGGCATAGGTAATGTTGGAGCCCTTTACCTTTCACTCTCCAGGAATATCTGCCGGATGCACTATATTTACAATTCGAACGGGCGAAGTTCACGAATAGTCAGCAACGATTTTATCCGCATTCTCGATTGCTCCCGGACCTCGCTCTTCGGTTGCGAGAAGAATGGTGATATTTTTTTTATAAGGATAATCATTCGCGATAATGGATGCGATATTTTCGGCTATAACGTCATAGGGTTCAGAATAAACGGGAACGATGACGATGTGCTTCAGATATTTTGCTCCTTCAAGAATCACAGGGTAGTCCGAATAATCGTGTTTGTTGGTTCGAAGAAGGGTAATGTAAGAAGTGAGGACATAATAATACGATTCGAATACTTTTACCGTCCAATAAGAGATATAAAAAGCGATGAAAAAAATACCGACCTGATAGCTCAAACTGAGGAGCACTATCGGAACAAAGAATATGACACAGAGAAAAATAAGGGGAAGTTTGGAGAGGAAGGCTTGGCTCAGGAAATAGGGGTGAAGTTTCATAAGATGCGGTAATAACTAAAACAAATTGATCGACGCTCATACGAAATCGTGAGCCAGTCTCTAATAAAAAGTTTTCATAATCGAAAAAAACTGAAAACTTTTTACGTTGAATATCATATAGAATGACCGGGATTATAGAGAGAAGTCGGAAGATTGCAAATGAAGTATCGGAAAAAAATAAAATTCCCTTTACTTTCAGTTTCAATTCGATACTATTTTACTCAAAATAAGTTCATTTCAAGCGAAAGAGAGTATTTTCATTTCGATGTTCATATGGCCTTGGTATGTTTGAGGATTTTCTCGGGCTTCATGTGGACGAGAAATGAAAAACTATCGGGAGCGATGAAGGGATTAAACTCATTTAAAAAACTCCTTAAATTAAACCTTTCTCTCTATGAAAATCATCATCGTCGACATCGCTCCCAGGAATATAAAAACCGAGGATCTCGAGGCACGAATGACCGAGCTTGAATCGCTCGTATCCACCTATGGTGACACAGTGGTCGTGAAACGTATCCAGAAGCGGGATACTCCGGACTATGCGACGTATGTCGGAACCGGGAAACTCGAGGAAATGATTGCCGTAGGAGAAGAACTCGGAGCCGAGCGAATCATCATCGGAAATATACTGAAGCCCGCCCAGATCTACCATATCAACGAGATACTCCGAGAACGCAAATCGAAGATTCAGGCCTGGGATAGAATCGATTTGATTCTGAAGATCTTCGACCAGCATGCCCATTCTCCGGAAGCGAAGCTCCAAATCGAACTCGCTTCCATCCGCCACATGGGACCGCGGATTTTCGGAATGGGGATGGAACTCTCCCGTCAGGGGTGAGGAGGCTCCGGGGCCATGCGCGGACTCGGAGAAACCAATACCGAGATTATGAAACGCCACCTCCGCGATCATGAATTGAAAATCATCGAAAAGCTGGAGAAATACGCCAAAACTCGAAGCGAGCACCGCAAATCCCGCAAACGAAAAAACCTCAAAACGGTCGGAATTGTCGGGTACACGAACGCGGGGAAATCGACGCTTATGAATACCCTCACCCACAAATGAGTCCTCGCCGAAGACAAACTCTTCGCCACGCTCGGGACGAGTGTCGGGAAGATGACTCTCAAAAAACAAGAATCCTGAGAGTGGGGAGAGTACCGAGGACAGGAAATTTTGGTGAACGATACCATCGGATTCATCCGAGACCTGCCCCCGGAACTCATCCGGGCATTTTCTTCGACACTCGAGGATTCCATCGAGGCGGATATCCTATTGCACGTCGTTGATGCAAGCGACCCAAAGGTCATAGAGAAGATCGACATCGTGGACACAACCTTGTCGAATATCGGAGCCGAACAGCCGAGAATCTACGTGTTCAACAAGATCGACAACATGTCCGAGCTCGCCACCCTCATGATGCGGGAGCAATTCGCGGAACTGAATCCCATATTTATCAGTGCAGTAAGCAAGCGGGGAATCGAGGAGTTAAAGGAACGGATTGGGGAGATGATGGGATAAAAAATATTAAGGTAAATCTTTTCATCCCTTATTAAGGGGATTGCATCTCAAAATTCTATAAATTCATCTAATAGAACCTTTCAAAGCTCAGTATTTAATTATTGATTGTCGAGTATATTCAGAACAACTGGGATGAAATTTACAATATCCTCATGGATAATATTTACTTAATCCAGAGTGATCTGGGCTAATGTACATTTGATATAATCAGATTATTTTTAGGAGTGTTTTACTCACTAACGACCCGAATTTCATGATGATGCTATTATAAGAATAATAATTACAATTAGAACAACCCAGACAATGGTTGTAATGTTTTTTGTCTTTTCCATTTTGACAATATTTTCGGTTTCTTTAATTTTGTCTCAAATTTCAGAATTTTTCAATATTTTATAAGCTTTCAGAGTAGAGTTGATATCTCAATCCAAAGCTAATTCATTATCTATTAATCTTATAGAAAGTTGTTTTTTACTTCCGTTACTTCATCATAGAATCGCATATATAATTCACACTGGAAAGAAAAGACATCACAAACAACAAGAAGTTCAGCAATCGGCTTTTTTTGCTTCTTCCACATAAATTAACATCAAGTGATCATCATCAAAATCTCTTACTTGCCATTTAACATCAGAAGATAGTATAATAGCCTTGGCTCTTTTTAACAAATCACTCATATGATAGATATTAGTGAAAAAATAAAATAATTACTTCTTTATCACCGTCTTGTACATTTCTAGTGTATCCCCAATCTCTGGTCTCACATCTCCTTTGTACGAGATACCACACTCGTCTCCCGCTTCGACTTCATTCACATCGAGGAGTCCGGATTTGAGGTTGGCAACTTCTCCGTTGGCGATCTTCTTCCCGTCGCGGATGATACGAATCTTCGCTCGATTCTCGATCTTTCCGTTCTTCACCTCGAGTCCGACGATCATCTTGTCTTTTCCGGTATAGAATATAGCTTTTACTTTGGCATCTCCGAGTTCGACATCCTCGTAGCGGGTGTCGACCATACCCGTAATAATCGCTTCCACTCGGTCGAGTACGTGATAGATAACCTTCTTGTCGATGAATTCGATCTTGGAATTGGCGAGCGTATTCTTGGCTCGTACTCCGACTCCGACGTTGTAGGCGATGAGGATGGCCTGACTCGTACCCGCAAGGACGACATCCGAATCATTCACATCTCCGACTGCGGAGTGGATGAATGTCACACGAGTTTCCCCGGTAGAGAGCTTGGATAGGGCGTTCTTGAGAGCTTCCAGACTTCCGTTGGATTCACATTTGAGTACCACTTTGAGTTGTTTGAGTCCTCCGGTCTTGAGGCGATTCAGGAGGAGGTCAAGAGAGGCACCTTCAAAGTTATGGATACTTTTCGTGCTCTGTATAAGTTGGAATTCGTGTGCCTTGCTTGCCGCGGTGAGCGAATCCGGGACTACTTGAAGGATATCTCCTCCTCCGACGGTCTTCGACATACCGGAAACGAGCACGGGAACCGACGGTCCCGCACGATCGACGTTCTTTCCCTTGAAATCTCGGAGGAATCGAACACGCCCACTTGCTGATCCGCACGCGACATAGTCTCCTTTCTTAATCGTTCCCGTGTTCACGAGTACGGTTGCGAGAGGTCCGAGTTTCGCATCGAGATGCGATTCGATAACGGTTGCGATTGCCGGACGGTCTACGATTGCTTTGAGATCCATCATCTCCGTGGAGAGAAGTATCATATCGAGAAGATCGTTGATTCCGAGTCCGGTATGAGCGGAAACGGGAACGACGATAACATCTCCGCCCCATTTTTCCGGTTGAAGCCCCTGTTCTGCAAGTTGTCCGTAGATGAGTTCAACGTTGGCTCCCGGCTTGTCCATCTTGTTCACCGCGATAATCATCGGAACACCCGCTTCTTTCGCATGATTAATGGACTCGATAGTCTGGGGCTTCATACCCTCGTCTCCGGCGATAACAATCACGGCGAGGTCGGTCAATTTCGCTCCGCGTGCACGCATGATGGAGAATGCCTCGTGTCCCGGAGTATCGAGAAAGGTAATCTTCTTTCCGTTTTTTTCCACCTGATAGGCTCCAATCTTCTGAGTAATCCCTCCGGCTTCTCCCTTCGTGATTTCCGTACTACGAATGTAATCGAGAATAGAAGTCTTTCCGTGATCGACGTGTCCCATGACAGAAACAATCGGTGCACGAGTAATCATCTTGGAAACATCATCATTTTTCAAAAGCTCTTCGATATTTCCCTCCATAAGACTCGACACACTCGCCTTGGTACTGATTTCCTTGATGATCTTGATTCCGAATATCTCTCCTATCAAGAAACAAGTGTCGAAATCGATTTTGGTATTGATGGTTACCATCATTCCATTCTTCATAAGCTCCGTGATGATCTTCACGAGCGGAACTCCGATCTTCTCGGAAAATTCCTTTACGGTCAATACTTCTGGAATAGTGATTTCCTGTCCGGTTTTATCAGTGAGGGTCTGTTTAATGTCGTCGATATCTTTCTCTTTCTTTTCACTCGCAAGAGCTGATTTTCCCGCTCGACGAAACCCTCCGTCGTCTTCGGCATAGCCTCGAACCTTCAAGGTTTTTCTTCCTCCGTGTCTCTCCCCGAAAGAAAATGGTGATTTTCCGGAACCTCCTTTTTGTTTATTTATCCCAAATACTTTTTTCTCTGGCTTTCCTGATTCCGTCGTGCGCGGAACAAATACGAAAGGCGTTTTTGTCTCATCTTTTTTTACAAACGACGCTACGGGAGCGGGAGAAAAAGAAACCCGTGGAACAAATGGAGTTTTTTTCTGCTCTCTCGGAGTATGAGAAAGCACATCTCTCGAAACGAGCTTCGGAGCATCAAGAGTAGAGGGTTTTTTCACTTCTTGTTCCTCTTTTGCATGGTCTTTCGGCGACCAGATAATAGCAACGGAGGATTTCTTTTCCTTCGCTGTCGTCGTCTTTTGAGCAGGGGCTTCCGTCATTGTTTCTGAAAAAGCAACCGTCGTCTCTTTTGTTGGGGTCTCTTCTACTTTTTTCGCCTTTACCTTCAGCTTGAGTCATTGTTTTTTTGAAACATCTTCCGCGACGGAAGGAGGTGTGGGAATATGAGCATAGTAGTCATCGAAACTTGTGATATTCTTGTCAGTCATTATTCTAAATGGGATAATTATATAAGAAAAGGAACACACAAACAACTGCTTTTTGGAGCAATCTTATTGCCTGTTTCTGTTTTTGTTATGTGCTAATATAAGAGAGAGTATATGTTTTCGGTCTTCAAAGTCAAAAAACTTATAAACTTTTAACCAAAAAAATAAAATCTTTTGACTTTAAAGCATTTTTCCATATAAATCTCTGCACGTTTTCGGGAGGTATCTATTGCCGACGGAAAATACAT
>JAQTON010000003.1 GCA_028713325.1 Candidatus Altimarinota bacterium
AGTAAAATCACTAACTGGGCTAAAGTCGTAACAAGGTATCCGTACGAGAACGTGCGGATGGACTATCTCCTTATCGAACGGTTTATTTACTTCTCCATTGTTTTGTCTTCTGGTGGGTTGGATTTTAAAAAGCTCTCAAAAATAATCAACAAAAATCCCTTCTAGTGAAAACTAGGGGGGATTTTTACATGAAAAAATACACAATCGTTGTTATGGGGAACTTCCTGTAGGTATGAGGAAAAACCACGGTTAAAACTGGATTTTTTCAAACATTTTTTCATTTTCTTCACTTTTTCTTGCTTCATTTTTTGCATTTATTTTAAAAATAGGATAAACTGAAGGGTGTTGAGTCGGGAGAGCTTAAAAACTTCCATAAGACCATACATTTATTTATATTTTTAATAAAAACACATATGGAAAAAATGACCATGGAGAAGTTTAATGAATCCAAAAAGATGGCCGAGTCAGCAAAAATGACTCAAGCAATTCTCGGGCAGTCTCAGGAAAAAGGAAATACAACATCCGTATTTAAGACGGAAGTTGAGAGAGAATCCTATCTCTATACTCTTTCTCTTTCAGAAAGTACTCTGGATGCTCTTAAAATGCCGAAAGAACAGGTTGAGGCAGCAAAAGCAAACATTCGAGCAGAGATGAAAGAGGCACTTGCCATTCTTAAAGAAACGGCTGTTGGAGGTACCGCCGCTAATTATAAGAAAAGAGAAGCTGCACTTAAAGTAATCGACGAGATTGAACGACCGGAAAGAATGAAGTTGCAAGCAGCGGCATTTGAGGCACTTAAAAAGAGTTCTCGAACAGAGAAGGCTGCTTCCGCAGTGGCACCACTTTCTCCAGATCAAATCAACACTCAGGCTCGACTCGCAGAGTTGAAAGGGGCAGCAGCAAGTGCAACTGTTCAGAACAATACTCCTGAAGATCTAGCTCGAATAGCAAAGGAAAATGAGGCAACGAAAGAAGCACGACTCGCTGCATCAGCAAAGAAAACTGAAGAACTTAAAGCAACTCTTGTTGGAGCAAAGAAAGCTGGAGCTCCTGGGGAAACAACTCCAAAAACACTTTCTCGTAATCAGCTCGATACTCAGGCTCGAATGGCTGAACTTCAAGAAGCTAATAAGTTGCATGACAAGGAAATTGCTAGAATAAATACTTATACTACAAAAGACATTGGGGAACTTACACAAGAAAATGATAATAAATATAAGACTGCCATAACAGCTCTTACGACAGAACGAGCGGCGACAGAGCCTGGATCAAAAGAACGAGCGGCCATCGAGGGGCTTTTGAGTCAATATGGAAGCCTTCTTAATAGTAAAAATGAACTCCAGAAACACGCAAAGTCTGATACTCAGAAGCTCAACACTGAGAAAGCATTCGCACTAGAACTTTTTAAACTCGAAGCACGAAAATAATTTCTCATTCTCTCTATAAATCCATCACCTTGCATCGAGGTGATGGATTTTTTAGAGAAGTTTCACTTTCTTGAAATATTTTTTTGAAAAAAAACATTTTTCTATATAATCTCCCCGTTTTTACCATTTACACTCTCATATACTATGCAAAAAGGAATTATCAAGAAAATTATCGGGGTCGTTATCGACGTGGAATTCAGTGGCGGGTACGTTCCGGCTATCTATGATGCCGTGGAAGTTGTCGGAGCTCCAACGAAGCTCGTTCTCGAAGTACAGCAACAACTCGGTGACGGGGTGGTTCGATGTATCGCCATGAATCCCGTGGACGGGGTAAAGCGTGGATTGGAGGTTATCGCAACCGACGCACCTATTCAGGTTCCGGTCGGTCCGGAAGTTCTCGGACGTATGTTCAACGTACTCGGAGATCCCATCGACGAACTTGCTGCACCAAAAACTGCAACTAAACTTCCCATTCACCGAAAAGCTCCTCTTTTTTCCGAGCTCTCGACACAATCGGAGGTATTTGAAACGGGAATTAAGGTTGTCGACCTTATCGCTCCCATGCTCAAAGGAGGAAAAGTAGGGCTCTTCGGAGGAGCCGGAGTAGGTAAAACGGTCATCATGCAGGAGCTCATCCACAATATCGCATCCGAACACGGAGGATACTCGGTCGTTGCCGGAGTCGGAGAGCGTACTCGTGAGGGAAATGATCTCTACCACGAGATGAAGGATTCCGGAGTTATCGACAAAACGGCGATGGTATTCGGGCAGATGAACGAAGCTCCGGGGCCTCGAGCCCGTGTTGCCCTGACGGGTCTTACTATGGCGGAATACTTCCGCGATGTGGAAAAACGTGACGTTCTCCTCTTCGTGGATAATATCTTCCGATTCACCCAGGCAGGTTCTGAAATCTCCGCTCTTCTCGGACGAATTCCGTCCGCGGTTGGTTACCAGCCGACTCTTGCAACCGATATGGGAGCTCTTCAGGAGCGTATCGCTTCGACGAAGAACGGTTCCATCACTTCCGTACAGGCAGTATATGTTCCGGCAGATGATCTTACCGATCCGGCTCCGGCAAATACTTTTGCCCATCTGGACTCGACCGTAGTACTCAATCGAAGTATTGCGGAGCTCGGAATCTACCCGGCAGTGGATCCTCTCGATTCGACTTCCACGGTTTTAACCCCGAAAATAGTTGGGGAAGAACACTACACGATCGCTCGAAACGTTCAAAAAATCCTTCAACGATATAAAGAACTTCAAGACATCATCGCCATTCTCGGTATGGACGAACTCTCCGAGGAAGACAAGCTCGCCGTAAGCCGAGCCCGTAAGATTCAACGTTTCTTCTCTCAGCCATTTTTCGTTGCCGAGCAATTCACCGGAACTCCCGGAGTCTATGCCAAGCTTTCGGACACCGTTCGCGGATTCAAGATGATTATCGACGGGGAACTCGACTCCATAGGAGAAAAACACTTTATGTATAAGGGTTCTATCGAGGAAGTGGTAGCAAGTTACAAAAAAGAAAAAGGAGAATAATCCTATTATAATATCCTTCTATGAACGCACCTACCTTTACGAATAACAGAGAAACTCTCCTTGATACAAAAGAAGATCTAAACAGTTATCTTGAACTTGTTAAAAGCCTTTTTCAACAAGCAATAGATGAAGGTATATTTTCCTGGACTGGGGCATATATGAATTTGAGTTTCGATATAAAACATATTTTCGATACTTTCAAAAAACATAACAAATCAGAAGATTGGCTCAGGGATGAATTACGATGAACATATGTCTGGATCGATGAAATTCAGTCGCATCATAGGCGAGCATTGGAACAGAAGACCTATGAGACGAGTGTGGAAGAACTGATTTTCTGAAAGGAGGAGCTTCTAAAGAGACAAGAACTAAAAAAGAAACGACAAGAAGAGGCAGAGACATTTTTCACGACTATAAAAATGATAATGGACCTTATATCCCCCACCATGGATAGTAATTCCATGACAAAAAAAGCAGAGGCTGTGGAAATGGCTGTGACCGCAATTCTCTTAAAAAAATTCGCAATATAAACCTTAATAATACTCCCGAATTATGCAATTCACTCTCGTTTCCATAACACGCAAAGTTCTCGATCTTCCCGCTATCGAATGGGCAACCATCCCAACGCGCGACGGAGAGATTACCGTTCTCCCGAATCACGAACCGCTCATTACCGCACTCGTTCCCGGGATTCTCATCGTTCGTGTCGATGGGAAAGAGAATTCCTATGCTATCGGTGGGGGCATCGCGGAAATAACGGCCGAAAGCGTAATCATCACGGCCGATATGGTAGAAGATGGCAAGAATCTGGACATCGATGCCGTCCGTGCAAAAAAAGAAGAAGCACGGAGGCTTCTTGAAGAGTATAAAAGTAGGAGCGATGCTATGGATATGGATTCCTATGTCGAACTCGAACAGCAATTTTTGAAAGAAAGTGCTCTCGAACAGCTCGCGACACGATAGCTATCAATAGAAAGCCGTTCGCAAAAAGGACGGGGTTTTTATTTTACATTTTCACTTGACTTTTTCGAAAAAAAGCGATAATACAAACCATCAAACAAATAATAATCAAAAACAAATATTCCCTTGATGACTGGTAAATGAGTCACATATACTTTGAAGGTCGTGTGTTTAAGTAACATACAAAATAGAGTTTTTATTTATTTTTCTTTTTTTCTTTATGAATATGTCTTTTAAGAAGATTATGGCAAGTGTAACGCTTGTTACTATCGTTGCTATGAATGCTGCATATGCTGCACCAATCGGTACAGGATCTGTTACAGGATCTGGTGCATTTGATAGTACTATTAACTGGGATGGTGCTTTTCCTGGGACTGCTTCCGGTAGTGTAACTGGAATTATCGTTTCAGCATCCGTTGCTCCAACTCTTACTATGGAGATCAGCACTGGTAGTCTTGCTCTTGGAGTACTTTCTGCTACGACTGCTACTGCTTCCCTCAGTATTGAGGTAGGAACCAATGCAAATAACGGAGTGGTTATTACTGCTCAGTCTTTCAATGGTGGACTTAAAAGCACTACTGCTTCCGGTATTATTAACAGTCTTGCTGCTGATGGAGTAGCTGAGAGCTATAAATTCCTTTCTGCTACTGGAGCAGCAAGTGATTCTACTGTTGCGGGTTACGCTATTACTGGACTTCAGAATACAGAAGTAACTGATGGTACTGCTCACACTATCTACCAGACAAATAAACCAGAAAATTCTACTGGGGTAAACGATATTACATTCGATGTAACGTCTTCTATTGATCTTATGACTCCTGCCGCTTCCAATTATACTGATACTGTTACCTTTACCGTTACTGGTAACTTCTAATCTCTCTCAAAAGAGATTTCATAAAATCCCCTCCGATCGGAGGGGATTTTATTTTGTACCATTTGTCATCCCCGCGAACGCGGGGATCCAATCAATCATTCCGATTTTATCGGCTGGATTCCCGGGCCTTCGTTTCACTTGCCCGAGAATGACATGGTACGGGGATTTTATTTTGCATTTTTCGGTCTCTTCCCTATACTCTGGACATTCATTATTCTCTCTTCAGTATTATCATGGACATCCAACAATTTCTCGTCGATCTCCGTCAGTACGGACTCGCGAACACCATCCCGAATATCTCCGATAAGAACGCTCAGTTTCTCCGAGATATGATTCATATCGGCAGGGTGAAAAATCTCCTCGAAATAGGAACCGCCAACGGATATTCGACCATCCACCTCTGTATGGCACTTCGTGAAAACGGGGGCAAGCTCACCTCGATTGATTATTCTCTCCCCTCGTACAACGAAGCGGTGGAGAATATAGAGAAAACGGGGATGGACGATATCGCCACGCTTATTTTCGGGAATGCACTCGTGGAACTTCCGAAACTTACGGAAGCATCCTTCGATATGATATTTATCGACGGACAGAAGAAACGAACTCTCGATTTTTTCCAGCTCGCTTATCCGCTCCTCCGAGACGGAGGATTTTTCATCGTCGACGACGTCATCAAATTCTCGGAAAAAATGTCCGGTTTCTACGAGTTTCTCGAACAAGAAAAAATCACTCACTCGATTCTGAAAATCGATGAAGACGACGGGGTGATGCTCATCGTGAAACCAAAAAAATAACTTTCTATACGCTTCTTCTTAAAATCGTTTCCAAAAAATCTTTATCTCCCTTGAAGACATGAGTGGGAACTTTTATCTTGTGAATATTTATGAGCACGAAATCGCCCGTGGTATCGAGTTCGAGGAACTTCCGCACCATCGGTACCTCTGTGGAGGAATCCAGCTCAAAAACGTAGCTGGAACCGGTTTTTTTAAGCGATAGTATTTTAAGTTTGCGAAAAACGATTCTGGCTCGAAGGAGGAGGAAGAGATTTTCGAAAGATTCCGGGAGCTTCTCGTTTGCTTCCTCAAAGGTTTTATGTGTGTATTCGAGATCTTCGAGAGTCTCCACCGATTCGATATTTCGGAAAAAACGGATCTTGTCGAGCTCCGAATCGAAGAAATCACTGTCGATGAAATAGGAGATATCGAGCTCGATCTTGCAATCGTTTTTCTCCGGCATTTTCCCACTTCGAAGTTCCTCGATCTTCTCTTCGAGAAGGGTGAAATAGAGCGAAAGTCCCGTATCGTGAGTTTTCCCGGACTGTTTGATTCCGAGGACATCTCCCGCTCCGCGAATCTCGAGGTCTCGGAGAGCTATCTCGAATCCCGCTCCGAGCTCGGAATTGTTGACGATGGTCAGGAGTCGTTTCTTCCCGTCGGAGTCCAGCTTGTCGTTATGATAGAGGAGATAACAGGTGGCATCTCGGTCTTTTCGTCCCACGCGTCCGCGAAGCTGGTGGAGTTGCGCCAAACCGAACTTTTCCGCGTCGTCGATGAAAATCGTATTGGCATTGAGGAAGTTGACCCCGTTTTCTATGACAGTGGTGGACAGGAGAATGTCATATTTTCCGTTTTTGAAGTCGATGATAATATCCTCAAGTTGCATCCCATCAAGCCTCCCGTGGGCAACAGCGACCCTGACATGTTTGCCAAGAATCCCTGAGAGTTGCTTCCTTACCGATTCGATCGAAGCAACCCGATTATGAAGAAATAAGATTTGTCCGCCACGATCAAGTTCTTTTTTTACCGCTTCTTCTATAACCGCTTCGTTCCATTTTGCGACGATGGTCGTCACCGCTTTCTTCATGGGTGGCGGTGTCGCAAGCACGGAAATCTTCTTGACCCCCGAAAGCGCTAAGTTCAAACTTCGCGGGATGGGGGTGGCGGAGAGGGAAAGAATGTCGATATTGGATTTCAGCGAGTTGATTTTCTCCTTGTCGAGGACTCAGAACTTGTGTTCCTCGTCGATAATAAGGAGTCCAAGATTTTTGAAAACCACTCCTTCCGAGAGGATTCGGTGCGTCGCCACCACACAATCGACGGTTCCTTCGGCGAGACGCGAAAGAATTTCTCTCGCCTCTTTTTGGGTACTGAATCGCGTCAAAACGGCGAGTCGGACTCAGAAATGAGCCAAGCGTTTTTGGAGTGATTCCATATGTTCGTACGCCAATACTACGAGCGGAGATATGAGGATGGATTGTTTTCCATTGAGGAATGCTCGATATATCGCATTCATCGCCACCTCGGTTTTTCCGAACCCGACATCTCCGGAAAGAAGCCGATCCATGGGATTGCTCGACTCCATATCAGCGAGTATTTCTGCGATAGCCGTCTGTTGGTCAATGGTGTGTTCGTACGGGAAATCTTTCCGAAACAATTCCTCTTGTTCCGGGAATCTCGTGAACGAAAACCCTTCGGAAATACAGCGTTTCGCGTAGATTTCGAGGAGTTCGCGGGCGATCTTCTCCACATCCGCATCGGTTTTCTCGAGAGTTTTTTTCCATTCATTCGAGGAAAGCCTCGTGAGAATCGGCTCTTCGTTTCCGATATATTTACTCACGCGATGAATCTCCGTCAGCGGAACGAAGAGCTTATCGTCCGCTCGATATTCGATGAGCATATATTCCCGTCTGTTTCCTCCGACATCCTTTTCGACAATCTCCCGAAAAATGCCCACCCCGTGATCCCGATGAACCACATAGTCGTTCTGTCGTATCTCCAAGAGCAAATCGAGGTTTTTCGCGATGCTTTTTTTCGTACGGTTTCGGATGAAGATATCTCCGAGTATGTCGTCTGCGATAAAGTACTCGTCTCCTTTGGCGAAACTGTCCAATCCTCCAACATTCACCTCTTCAACCCCTCCGGATGACAGATTATTATACTCGAGAAAATTTCGGAGAGCCTTGATATGTTTCGTATAAAAGTGGACATTATTGCCAAAGTTTTTGACAAGAGTCTCCAACTCCTGAAGAGAGGTTATTTTTATACTTCTGATGCCGATATCGATGGATTTTCACGGGGTGCTTCCAGCGAAAATTATCGATTTTTGACACATTTTCGACACTTCCTGAAGCGGTTCCCAAAAATCGAGATCCATGAAAACAATCTGGATGTTTTTGAGAAAAAAAGAAAGTTCGGAATTGAGGGAAATTTCCCGAGTTTCGACTTCTTCGAACGCTCTTTTGTCTATGATGGACGAAAGCTGTATCGTATCCTTTTTGAAGAGAAACTGCCCATGAATATCGAAAACAAGTATCTCGTCGATAACCGTATCAAAGAAGCTCAATACCACAACTTTTTCCTCAAACGGAAGCCGAATAGAAAGAGCGTCTCCGTCTTTTTTGTAGCTTCCCGCCTTGGAAAGATGGAGAGAATGAATATACCCCGAATCAATGAGATCGATAATGCATTTTTCCGGTGAAATTTCCATATTTCTTTCAAACACAATCGTGTTTTTTTGTGCATGGTATCTCCAGTTGATCGCTACCTCGAAGAGTTCTTTGGTCGTTATAAACCACCCGTTCTCCCGATGGAAAAAATCGATCGTACGAGCGAGGTCAAAAACAGAAGATACGGGCTCTTTAATGACAAAAGAGAGAATCTTGGCGAATGCTTCCGCTTCTTTTTTGGTATCAAACACGAGGAGATTTTTGCCGTTTTTGAAGTTCTCCTCCAGCAAAAAAGCTCGGGAAAAAGAATTTCCCGAGTTGATGTACGTGGCATGCGAAGAGAATGGAAAGAGCATTAAGAGGATTTCTAAAGGTATTTCTTGAGAGTTGCCGATAAATCGTCCACGCTCTTCACTCCGACAAGCTGTTCCACCGCTTTTCCGTCCTTGAAAACAATCATAGTGGGGATACTCATGATACGGAATTTCTGTGGAGTCACAGGATTTTCGTCGACATTCATTTTCATGATTTTTGCCGTTTCGCCCATTTTCGTTGCAAGTTCTCAGAGCCGTGGAATCATCATCTGACAAGGTCCGCACCATTCTGCCCAGAAATCCACGAGAACCACCCCAGCGGAAGTGTCTTGTTCGAAACTTGCGTCGCTACTGATAAAAACATTTGTTGCCATATTATAAAAGGTTTAAGAAAATAATAGAAATTATTGTACGGAAATTCGAAAAAAATCAACAACAAAACTTGGTATTTATGAAAAAATCCATACTATACAGGCGTTTTATCCGATTACAAAAGAACCGATGCTTATTGACGGTCGCTCCATTGCAAATACTCTCCTTACAAACCTTCAAGAAGAAATACAAAAACTTTCGGTAAAACCGAAGCTTTCAGTGCTTCTCGTGGGAGAAAATCCCGCGAGCCTCTCTTATATTACGCAAAAAAAGAAGTCAGCAAACATTGCCGGGGTTGATTTCGAACTTCGTCAATTTTCTATCGATATGACAGAAACCGAGCTTGTTGCTATTATTCACGAGATCAATAAAGATGTCGGAATTCATGGGATGATAGTGCAACTTCCCCTTCCGCGTCATATCGACACCGATAAGATTATCGAGGCGATAGACCCGAGAAAAGATGTCGACGGTTTCACGAGTCACAATATCGGGAAGCTCTTTCTCGGAACCGCCAACCTTGTTTCCTGTACCCCAAAAGGAATTATGAAGCTTCTAGAGGTAAGCAACGTGAAAATTCGCGGAGAAAATATCGTCATCGTCGGGAAAAGCAATATCGTCGGGAAACCCCTTTCTCTCCTCCTTATGAATGCCGGAGGAACCGTCACAGTGTGCAATAAAGACACGAAAAGTCTGAAAGAATTCACGGAAAATGCCGATATCATCGTCATGGCAGCAGGAAGTCCGAAACTCCTCAAAAAAGATATGGTTCGCCCGGGAATTACCATTATCGATGTCGGATTCACGCTCATAGACGGGAAAATACAGGGAGATGCGGATTTCGAAGCACTCGAACCCATCTCTCTCATTACTCCCGTTCCCGGCGGAGTCGGCCCCATGACGGTGGCGATGCTTATGGAAAATACGTATTTGGCAGCAAAGGGTCAGATGTAATCATCATTCCCGTGAAAACGGGAATCCAGCCGAAAACTTTTACTTACCACAAAACTGCCCCCTAATACTGGATCCCCGCGTTCGCGAGGATGACAGATTATCTCCTCGTCATCCTCGGGCGAAGTACAACGAAGACCCGGGGATCCAATCAAATAATACCATTTCTTAAAAACCATGAACAAAACCACTCTTCTTCTCGTCACGCTCTTCTGCATAACTTCCAGTTTCTTTGTCGGGTACTATTTCGGAAAGAGTCTCTCGTTACAAGAAATCGAGGACATGAAGCAATCTCTCCAGGTTTCGCTCCATCTCCACGGTAATACCCTCGATGTCGAAAAATCTCATTCGGATATTCGCGTGATTATCGATGGGAAAGAACTTGCGGAGACGGGGAGTATCGAGCTCAAGAAATAAGAGTAAGACTTCTGAAAAACTCGTCCTTCGAGCTTAAATCTCCGCTTCCTCGTTCTCCGTACAGCCGTACGGTTCACTCCAGTAACCCACGAGGGGAGCTAAATAGCTTCGATTTGTACTCGAATTACTTCATTTTTGAGAAGTCTTTGTATTTTTATTTGTAAAAATACTGACTTTTCCTATACTTTAGCAATATCTATATTTTAACGTTTTTACACCGTCTATGTCCCCTTCATCACTCAGAGACCAAGACCCGGAGATTTTCGCTTCCATCCAAGCAGAAACCACCCGCCAAGAATATGAACTCGAGCTCATCGCTTCCGAGAACTACGCCTCGAAAGCGGTTATGGAAGCGGCGGGTAGTGTCCTTATGAACAAGTACTCGGAAGGATATCCGGGAAAACGCTACTATGCGGGGCAAACGAATATCGACGTGGTGGAGAATCTCGCCATTGATCGAGCTCGAGAACTCTTCGGTGCGGAGTACGTGAATGCTCAACCCCTTTCCGGTTCTCCCGCGAATCTCGCTGTGTATCTCGGACTCTTGCAGCCCGGAGACACGGTTCTCGGAATGAGTCTCGACCAAGGTGGACACCTGTCTCACGGACATCCTCTCAATTTCTCCGGTTTGCTCTATAAGATCGTATCATACGGAGTGGACAGAGAGACGGAAATGATCGACATGGACGAGGTCGAAAGAATCGCGATTGCGTCGAAACCTCGTATGATCATCGCCGGATTCTCCGCATATTCAAGGGATCTCGACTGGAAACGATTCCGAGACATCGCAGACAAAGTCGGTGCGTACCTCATGGCGGACATCTCTCATATTGCGGGACTCGTTGCCGGAAAGGTTCTCGAAAATCCGGTTCCGTACTGTGATGTCGTTACGACAACCACACACAAAACCCTTCGTTGACCACGAGGGGCAATCATTATGTCGAAAGAGAATCTCGGTCCTGCCCTTGCTCGTGCCGTATTCCCCGGAGTTCAGGGTGGTCCTCATGAGAACCTCATCGCCGCAAAAGCGGTTGCCTTCCGAGAAGCCCTTCTCCCATCTTTCGGAGTGTATGCGAAACAGGTGGTTGCGAATGCACAAACACTCGCAAGAAATCTCAACTCACAAGGACTTCGGGTTGTTTCTGGTGGAACCGACAACCACTTGATGCTCCTCGATGTCTTCGGAAGTTTCGGAATTACCGGAAAAGAAGCAGAAAAGGCCCTCGAAGAAGTGGGAATCAGTACCAATAAGAATATGATCCCGTTCGATCCGCGTAAACCCATGGATCCATCGGGAATCCGCATCGGAACTCCCGCCATCACGACTCGCGGAATGGGGGCAAAAGAAATGGAAATCCTCGGAGAAATCATTGTCCGAACCCTCAAAAATCGAGAAAATGCAGGTGAACTCGAGAAGATTAAGCAGGAAGTAAAGACGCTTTGTGTGAAGTTTCCACTCTATTCTAAAAACTAAACTTATGGGCATCCAAATAGAATTCAATCCCGACCTTGCACTCAGAAATATTTCCGAGTTTGCGAATAACAAGAGAAAAATAGAGGAATGTATCCCTGAGAATCTTGAAGTTGGGAGGATGTATCCTTTCTTGAAGCGAGATCAACGGAACTATTGGCTTCTTGGAGAGATACCACTCATTGAAACTCAGGGAAATGGGAATCTCTCCCGACCAAAGGCAAGTATTATTATCCTGGAAGCAACTCACTTTGTGGATAATAATACTTTGTATACCCGGGGGTTTTACAAAGTTATCGAGGTATTCAAGGATGATGCAGTACACTTCGAATGTTTCGACCGTGTTGGAACAAGAAAATAAAATCTTTTAAACGTATAACCTATAATATTTTATGTGACTCGACGGTCTCGATAATCTTGACGGTGATGAAGGCGGAGTGGAGGGTGGTTCGGAGCAACAGTCCGAAGCCTCCAAGGCGAAAGCCGCGAAATCCCTTGCGGGGATTAAGCGGATACAAAAGGATGAAGGGAAAGCGAAACGCGACAACGACCACCTTCACGAGTGTCTTCGTGAGATTATCGTATCGGAAAAGTACGATGTCCTCATCCCGTATATTTTCCCTCTTTTTGGGGCGGGAATCCCTTCTCACATCATCATCGGAGCTTTTTCTCTTGTGTACCAACGTGCATCGGATATTATTCGAGATCACTATATCTCGGATACCAACAGTCTCGCCCTTACCAATCAGACGTCTGCAGATAAAAAGTACTCTCACAGAACTTTTGCACTCACGCCATTCGCGAGTCCGGTGGAATTTGACGACCAGACCATCGACCCCGCTATCAGGAAGCGTATCAATGAATGGGTGGAGGATATATTCACCGTCGTAAGCCATGATCCTTCCGTGGTTATGACCGAGCGTTTTCTCTCGATCCTCAGTTCCAAAGAGAAACACGATGTCGTGAAACTCCTCTCCGGAGTCCTTATATTCTTCCTCCTCCGGGTCAATGTCCATATTTCCGGGGATAAAGCCTCGCTCTATACAGAGTTTATATTGAAAGAGGTGGAGAAGAAGTTGAAGGGGTTGAAATTGGAGGGGATTTAATTTTCTTCCTCCCTCAAATACACCACCAAAAAAGTCACCATCATCAGATACCCGATTTCAAAAACATATGTATATACCCCGAGATCAATAGGAAGTGTCGCGTAGGAAAAGCTTCCGAACCAGGCAACCGCCTGGAGGATGTACGAGAGTCCGAGCCAAGTGGGAAACCCGAGCCATATTCCGAGAGTCGAGGAAAAGAAGGCTCCAACCATACTCAGAAACCCTCCGAGCATCACGAGGGGAATGAGTGGAACGGTGGCGACATTCGCAAGCGGAGAGACGAGGGAAATCTGTCCGAAATTCACCATAAGGATGGGGAGAGTAAATACCATGGCAGCGAGACACATCGCGAGCGATTCCCGAAGTCCGAACCACTTCGGAAGGAAAGAAAACATTCGGGTGAAAAAATCTCCGAAAAAAAGAAGTCCGAACACGGCGAGAAATGAGAGATGGAAACTTATGTCATGGTTGAGAACCAACGGATCGAGCACGACAAATCCGACTGCAACCGCGAGGAGGATGGAGAAAGATCGCATCTTTTTCCCGGAAAGGAGGATGGTATAGGCGATGAGTCCGAACACGCTCGCCCGAAGAACCGATACCTGCGGGCCGACTATGAGCGTGAAAAATCCTATACAGACAAGTGCGAGTAAAAGTCGGAGAACTATGGGGAACGACCGAAAGAGAAACGAGAGGAATATGAGGATGATCGTAATATTGAATCCGCTCACGGCGATGATATGCGTAAGTCCCGCACTATTGAAGTGGGTCTTCGTTTCCACGGAGAGATTCGCCCGCTCGCCGATGAGGATTCCTTCGAGGAGTTTCGCCGTCTCTCCCGGATAGATGTATTCTATGGTGGAGAGGAATTTCTCTCGGGTTTCTCGGATAAATATTCTCCAGGACGGTGACGGGTTTTTCCCGACTATTTCAGGAAAAGATACCGACGTTGTGACATAGATGTCACCTAAAAGAAGATAGGTGCGATAGTCGAAAGTTTCATTACTTTTCGGGAGCATGAGCTTCCCGGTAAACGAGATAATATCGTCGATATTTTTCTTGCGACTGTCAGGAAATATTACAAGAACTCAGACCTTTGAAGGAAAAACCCGTGTTCCTATGGTAAGGTTTCGGAGGATATACCGAGCATTTTTGTCGTTCTCGGAGATTTTTTCCGTAAGGGTTCCTCTTATGGAAACCTTTTGTGTGAAAAATACGGTCTCTTTTTCAAAAATATTCGTTATCGTTTCGATATTTTGAAGCCTTTCTATACTTAAATATCCGCCAAAACAGAAAAAGAATATAAAAATAAGAACATAAAGGAATTTTGAACGGAAAAAGAAAAGAACCTGAATAGATACGATACAGACAAAAAGAAGAAGAAAAAGAGTATTTTCCCGAAAAATATTCGTTAAAAAAATCCCCGACATAACACCAGTTGCACCGAGAAAAAAGAGCGTTTGATCGTGGATGCGAAGATTTTTCATCATGGAAAGTTTTTAAACTTCTTTATATATCCTATGCAGTCAGTGTGCTCCCAAAAAGAAAAGAAAAACGGAACCTATTTGATTGAGATTAAAAAAAACATATGCCTTGAAGATATCGGTTCCTCCGCTATAGAACTCGGCACTGAAGAGGATGATAGAGAAAAGGAGAATCCCTATATACCCGACCAATCCTTCAATCTTGGTGAATTTACGAATCAGATAGAGACAGAAAAAGAGAAAAAATGAAACGAAAGAGTACAGGAGAGCGAGAGGAAACATGGGGGACGTATAGGGAGTGTTGCTTCCATCGCTCGTTGCAGCTATTCCCATAAAAGAATCGGTCGGTCGCCCATAAATCTGTCCACCGAAAAATGCTCCGATAAACCCGATAATGGAAGCGAAAAGAAAGGCGAGAACGATGGCATCTATATATTTGCGTGAAGAAATCATAAATCGTTTGAGTTGGAAAAGAAGCACGACCATGAACCCGAGTATTCCCCCCATAAGGGAGAAATTGTAGTCGGACATGAGAAGAAACTTCAATATACCCTGACTCCAGAGAAATTGAAAATCACGCCATTCGGCGACGATATAGAAAAGTCTCGAGAAGACGAACATGGAAAGAAAAAACCAAAGAACATTCCCGAGGAAAAAATTCGCATTGATTCCAAATTTTTCAGAAAGCTTGTACAGCATGAAAAAAAAGAGAATAAATGAAATGGAAAGTGCCAGTCCAAATGTGTAGATCGTTATTCCAAGTATTTCTATTTGTGGATACATAATCTTTTACTTAAAAATAAAACCTTGTATGTATTCTCAAGAAAATTTCCTGAAAAATGATGAAATTTATGCGAAAAGTAAGGACCGGAGTGAACCGTACGACTGTACGGAGAACGAGGAAGCGAAACTTTGAACGTAAAGTTCGCATTTTACAGAGATTTTTTATCTTGCATATTCTATTACCCGCTTCTCTCGAATCAAATTCACCTTCACTTCGCCCGGATAAGAGAGGTTCGCCTCGATAGATCCGGCTATTTGTTGAGCGAGTTGCTCCGCTTCATAATCGGAAACCGTTGCCGCATCGACAAATACCCGAACCTCACGTCCGGCGGAAAGTGCGTATGCTTTGGAAACTCCCGAGAAACTCATAGCAACGTTTTCCATCTCCTGGATACGCTTGATGTACTCTTCCGCGTTCATACGACGAGCACCTGGGCGTACTGCACTGATTGCATCTGCAATCTGTATGATTTTTGTTTCGATACAAATTTGTGGAACCGCATCATGGTGTCCTTCTATGATATTGATAAGATTTTCGGAAAGTCCGTACTTACGGGCGATCTTCCCTCCGATCTCCGGGTGTGTTCCCTCGATATCATGATCGAGAGCCTTCCCGATATCATGGAGAAGTCCTCCCTTGAGAGCCAGTTGCGAATCTGCTCCGATCTGCTTGGCGATCGCCTCGGCGATATAGGCAACCTCTTTTGAGTGGATAAGGATATTCTGTCCGTAACTCGTTCGGAACCGAAGTTTCCCGATAAGCGGAATGATTTCGTCCGGAATTCCGGTAATCCCCATTTCGTTGAGAGCCTTTTCTCCGAGTTCATAGATAACCTTATCCGCATCCTGCTGATTCTGCTCGACAATCTCCTCGATACGGGCCGGTTGAATACGCTTGTCTTCGATGAGTTGTTCAAGGGATTTCTTGGCGATATAACGCCTGAAAAGGTCGAAACTGGAGATAAACACCGTATCTGGACTGTCGTCAATAATGAGAGAAACTCCCGTTGCTCGCTCAAATGCGATGATATTTCGCCCTTCTTTTCCGATAAGCTTTCCTTTTATATCATCATTTTCAAGATGAATAAGGGTTTGGGTCATTTCGGCCGTCACATCTCCGGAGTATTGTTGAATGGATTTGATAAGAATTTCACGAGAAAGTTCTTTCTCTCTCACGCGGAGTTCCACTTTTTTCTTCTCAATAACAGCAAGTATGTCTTTTTCGTACAGCTCTTCGGTTCTTTTCAATAGCATTGTTTTTGCTTCTTCTACGCTGAGTTTAGAAATTTCTGACAATTTTCATTGAAGCTCTCTTTTTGCTTCTTCCATGCCTGTTCGGGCTTTTTCAAGCTCGTCTTCTTTTTCTCTGAGTCCCGTTTGTTTTCTATCAATCTCTTCAAGTTTTTGTTCTATTCTCTCTTCTTTTTGAATAATCTTCGCTTCGATTTCTTCTGCTTTTTTTGTTTTCTCGCGAATTTCTGTTTTTTCTTCTTCGATACGCTTTCGTTCTTCCGATGCTTGATTCTTTGCTTCTGCTATAAGGGTTTTTACCTCTTCTTGTCCGGACTGAAGAAGTTTATTAAGGCTTTCTTGGTCTCTTGAATCCTGTTTCTTTGTAAAAAAAGCAAGGAGAAAATACACAAGAATACCAGATACGATAGCACCGGAAAAGATGCCCATTAAAAGGGTTTGCATAAATGATTGTTGATAGGAAAGATAAAATGTACCATTGCATAAAATAAGTTTTTCTCTATACTCTTATAGAGATCTACTCTTCTTATAAAGGAATATGTAAAAAGATTTGGATCAAATTTTGAAGGAAAAATACTCTTCTCCTTTACAGTACTATAAGAAAAAATATAAAAAGTCAATTTTCGCACGGGAAGCCCCGTTAATATCCCCCTCATTATTATGCAAAAATTCACCTGTACCGCTTGTTCATATATATATAATCCCTTTGTTTGAGAAGAAGATATCCCTTCTGGGACGGCTTTTGAATATCTGGATGAGTCTTGGATATGTCCTCATTGCGGAGAAGATAAAGATAGTTTTATAGAAACTCCCATAAATATTCAAGATATCTCTCGCTCGGGAATAATAACCGAGCAGGAATCCAGTCATATTCCTTTTTATAAAGAACAGGGGGATTCCATAGTAATTCAAATAGGAACCGATGACACTCCCCATGAAATAGAAGAAAATCACTTTATTGAATATGTTGGACTTTTTGAGACAGATGGTGAAATTATCGAACTGAAGCTTCAGCCGGAAGAGGATACTCTTATTTTTGAAAATCCTGGGTTCGACGAATATGAAGTTCGATTGAGTTGTAATATTCACGGGGTTTATAGAGGCATAAAGATAGAGTAATAGATAGATATATTCAACTCACCGGTAGTATTTTCATTTTGATGTTCATATGGCCTTGGTATATTTGAGGATTTCCACGGCTTCATATGGACGAGAAATGAAAAACTATCGGAGAAATAACTCATATAATTATTAACTCACTTATTTTTATGATAGTAAAAGTTTGTACCGGTGCATCTTGCAAGGGGCGATTCTCTCCCTATATTTTCAAACGACTCCTCGCAGAAAAAGCAAAGTATGATACCACTCACAAAAGTACCATCGAGGAGTGTGGTTGTCAGGGGAGTTGTAAAACATGACCCGTCATCGTCATAGATACTGTTCTTTTTGATAGAATGGATCCAATTAAAGCAAGTGTTCTCTATCTCGAAAACCTGTTGAAAAAATAATCCCGTTTGGGATTATTTTTTTTATTTTGAACTGAGGATTCTCTATTTCTTTCCATTATTTGTTTCCAGTGCTTTTTTTTCGAGAATTTCTTTATTTTTTATATATTCCTCGATAGTTTGTTGTTTGTCTCCTGTTGTAATAAATCGTAGAAGTACTTTCTTAGCTTCCTCAAGTTGTCTATCATATTTTTTCTCATAATCTTCGCTTAAAAATTTTATTTCAATATCTGGTTTTATCCCTATTTTATCAATTCCGTAATCTTTTGGGGTGTACCATTTTGCCACTGTTATTTTCATCTCGCTTCCGTCGCTCAAATTGAACGGTTGTTGTACGGAGCCTTTTCCGTAACTTTTTTGTCAGACAAGAATGGCGAGATTATAATCTTTCAGTGCTCCCGCGGTAATCTCAGATGCGGATGCGGAATTTTCATTTATTAAAATGATTATAGGAAGTGATTTTCTTGTGTTCCCATAAGAGAAATATGATTTATTAAGAAACGGATTTTTTTCCTTCGTAGTCACGAGAATTTTATCCTTCTCTACAAAATTTGAGAGAATAGAAACGGCTGTTTCGAGATATCCACCACCATTGTCCCGAAGATCTATAATAAATCCTGTGGCTTTTTGATTTTCTAAATCAATCAAAGTTTTAGAAAAATCATCTGCGGTTTTTTCTCCAAAAATAGAAAGAGCAATGTATCCGATTTTTGTACCCTCTATAATTTTACCATCCACGGAAGGAATATCTATTTTCCTTCTTGTAATAGTTTTTATCATAATTTCTTTCTGTCCTGCCCGAATAATTTCGAGAGTAACGGTAGTATTTTCTTTTCACCGTATTTTTGAAACTGCTTCTATAAGAGTGAGATCTTTTAACTCTTCATTATTCGCTTTTATGATAATATCTCCCGAGAGAAGTCCCTCCTCTTTCGCCGGGGATCCGGCTATGAGTCGTTCGATAATAACTCAAAAATCATTTTTTTCTATCACTGCACCTATTCCTTCAAAATCTCCGGAAAGTACTTCGTTGAATTTTTTTGTTTCATCTAGATTAAAATATTCACTATGTTTATCTCCGAAAGCACCGATAAACCCTTTTATCATCCCGGAAATAAGATCCTTTTCAGAAAGAGTATCAAATCCATAATAATTTTCTGCAGAAAATTTATACGCTTCATAAAATAAATCAAGATTTACAGGGGTTTTTTCTTTTGTCGGGACATTGTTTTGGGAAACAAAAATGTCTTCTATTCAAAATTTTCATAGAATGAAAGATTGTGCCTTTTGTTCAAAAGCCCTAAGGGGAAATAGACTGTTTACCACTATTCAGAATAAAAAGGAGAGGAGTCAAATTAAAACTATAAATGTATTCTTTCAGAAAAATGACATAATATTAGAAACAAATGATAAAAATAGAAGAAAATTTCTTTACAGGTTTCATAGTACGAATTTCTTTTAAAAAACAAGTCAAATGATTTATTTCTTTCAAATAAAAAGAATGTGTGAAAGTATTTTTTTTCTCTTAAAGAAGATACTAGGGTTATTATAGATAATAAAAAATGTTAAAAACTTTTTTGAATAAAACTATAACTAGATTCAGAATATTTTTTTCTCAGTCGTATTATTATATATTACTATCTATTAAATATTAAATTAATAATATAATAAACAAGTATGTTAAATATTAATTAAAAATCAGTAAGTATTTGATGTAAGAAATATTTTGTTATTTTCTATAAAAGTGATATACTCAGTATGAATATTTTATATTAAAAATAAAATAATAAATGTTTCTCTGAAGTCTCCTTAAAAAATTCTCAAAAAATAATGAAAAACGTCAGATTATTCGTGAGGTTATTTTTCGTCTTTCATTAGATAAAAAACAAGAACAACTCTATATGGAATCTCTTGATATACTCGATGATGAATATCTGGATCTTTTTTATAAAAAACTCACGGCTCTCATCGATATTCTCGAGGAGAAAGATATAATAAATTCACAGGAAAAACAAAATGAGAAAATATTGGAAATACAAGGAAAAGAAGAGAAAGAAGAGAAATATACTACAAATTTTAACATATTATTTGATAATATTTAGATTATGAGTAATGAAATATATTCTGAAATCAACAACAATTTATCTTCATCAATTCAACAAGTAAAAGAAAAAATGGATATTTTTTTTCTTGATCCAAACAATAAAAAAATAGTTTTGGGATTATTTGGATGAATTCAATGATTTGCTTACGAACAGGAAATACAAAGAACTAAAAAGAATGCAACTAGAGAATTAAAAAAATTTAAAACCACTATTGTTTAAAAAAATATGCAAAGTTTTAAGGCTATCTGTGCTAAAAATAATCAGAAAGTAGAACTGGTTGTTCAATATAATTCCTTGGAAGAAGCCCGACAGGCACTTCATAAACAGGGATATTCCATTGTTGAGATAAAAGCTATAGAAGAAAGAGAAAATCAAGGAAAAATATTTTATTTTGATATTATATTGGATGGAAATAAAAAGAGCGGGCAAATACAATCCACCGATCTTTTTAAAGCATATATAAAACTTGTGAGTGATCTTCATTATCAAGTTATATCCATTTATGATAATATATCCGCCACAGAAGAAGAAAAAAGATTCACCACATCAAAAATTCATTCCTGATATCTTCTCTATCTCGAACAAAATACAAAAAAAGAGGAAAAAAAAGAGGAAAAAATAGAACAAACAACCCAAATACAAGCAGCATATTCTGATATTTCCAATACTTTTATTGGAAAAGAGATACAAAGATATTATCTTCTTATTGATAGAATTCTCCAAAAAATTGAAACTATTCTTAGTACTTATGGGCAATATATAGAGTCTGAGAGAAGAGGAAAACTTCAGAATTTTCTTACAACTCTCAAACAATTAAAAAATACTACCAATATTGATAAACTTCGTATTGTTTCAGAAAATGCTCTCATAAAAATCGGAGAATTAGAATTGGAACTTATTCAATCGAATAAAGTGATAGAAAAACAGGAATTTTTAAAAGAAACAAACGAACTTTTAAAAAAATTTGGATCATGAACAAAGATTCGTAATCCAGAAACAGATATATCTTTAAAAATACAACGTATTATAAAAGATTTCTTTCTTCAAATTTCTATAAAAAAAAGAATTCCTTCAAAAGAAAAAAAAATAGATACACAATCATATGTTTTTTATAAAAATCTCAGAGAATTGAATATTTATAAAGAAAAACTTCATGCTGTTCAAAAAAACCTTTTTATTGCGACTGTCTTTTTTCAAAAAGAGAAAATTATACGTCTTTCCATAAGAAAAAAACTTATTATTCAAAATATAAAACTTATAGAAAAACGTATTAAAAATACGCAATTTTCATATACGAGCGTAGTAAAATGATTGGTATATTATACAGATATAAGTATTTTTCTTTTAAAAATAATAGGAGACTATCTTATCTATATTATTTTTATATATTCTTTATTTTTTATATATTTTTCTCTGGGATGAATATATTCTTTTAATTATTCCATACTTTTTTTTCTTGTTATTTTTTTATTTTTTTCCTTTCTCACAAGGCTTATAAAAAACAATTCTTTTCTTATCGGATATATCGGTATTTTTATCTTTTTTTATCTTTTTTTACAATTTAACTTTTAAGAGATGGTTTTCTTATTTTCTCTTATCAATATAAGCTTTACACTCTTTTTTTTCTTGTTTTGACAGTATATAGAGAGTATTTTATTTTGAATAATATCGGTATTATTTATTATTTTCTTTAGTAAGATACTCTCTTTTTTTATAGAAAAAAAAGAAAATGATCATAAGGAAATAGATACTCACAGTAAAAAAATAAAAAAATTTCCTATAAAAAATATAATAGAATATTTCAAAAAATGATCTTATTATATAGCTTTCCTCTTTTTTTATACTTCTCTTTACGGGTTTATTTATAGTATAAATCTTCTTTATAATTTCTCTCATTTTACTGAAATATTTCACTATATAACCTTTACTCTCTCTTTGCTTATTACGAGCATCTTTTTCTTTTTTCTCCAAAAAAAACAAGAAACCATTTTTCTTATTTTTCGATCGAACTGCATTATATTCACTCTTATTTATAGTTTTTTCCTTCTCTTTTTTCTCGGTAAAAATATTTCCCCGAGTATATTTTTTATTATAAATAGCATATTTCCTATTATCACGCTCCTGAGTGTTTTGATTTTTGATACCTTTTTCAAAGAAAAAAAGAAATATATCTATCCTCTTTTCCTTTTTTATATATTTCTTGCGGGGATATATTATATGGCTACCATTTTCTGAACAACGCCGCTTTGGTATATATTTCTCACAGTAGCATCGTTTTTTATGATTATCTCTACATTTGTATTTCCTTCTCTGCTTCTTTTTAATCAATTTAAGAATATATCACAAAGCGTCGGTATATATCTGGGGTATATAGTATCTCTCTCTGTCGTCTCTTCTATTTTATTGGAATCTTTCTCCTTTTTTTATGTTTGTATTGTAAGTAGCTCTCTCATCTATCATTACATGATATATAGGTTTTTTAAAAACTATATCTCCTATATTATTTTTCTTTTTACTTTTGTATTTCTTTACATAAAAATATTTTTCATATTCTGAGTTATTTCGTTCGTCTCGCATCTTATTTTTATCTTTCTTCTTCCTTTTATATGCATCGGAATAAGTTATTTTATTCATAATACACGTCAGAGAGAGATTTATATTCTGCATTTCATGGGAATAGGAGTCAATATCCTGGCTCTCGTTTATTATTTTATTCGAACAGGTTCTCTGAACGATATATTATCCCTCTCTATTATTTTGTTTTTTGAGTCCATTCTCTTGTTTGTAAGTTATTTACGGTTCAAAAAATAATTCCCGAGTACTCGGGAATTATTTTTTGAATGTGATTTTTTCTTCAAGTTTTTTAGTATTAAGAGTCTTTATATTATCCCGTTCTCATTTTGCCGTAAGCGTTCGGTATTGATACGTCCGTATCAAATTATAACTTATCTCCAGCCATTTTCTCTTGGAGATGTTCATATGGGCAATAGTATTGAGTTCTTTTCTCACAAGAAGGGTTTTGATAAAACAGTCCTTTCTTCCGAGATTATCCAAATCAGCATCCTGAATAATCTCCTCGAGAATATCATGCGTTTCTGAAAAAAGAACGGTGGCAAGGATAAGACGCTCTATTTTTTGTATACGCGTTTCCTTATATCAAATCCTCTCAAGATAGGTGCGGGCTATTTGAGCACCAACGGTTTCATTGTTCATATATTGAACAGTGAAACCGGCATCGTGAAAAAGAGCCGCAAGGAGAAGATCGGTCTTATCTTCCCCAAATATTCACTCTTTATCGGTTAAATACCCCACTCGTGCATAGACATCAAGGGTATGATTGATATTGTGGTAAGGATAATGATTAATAGGATCAAGAAGATCAAGAATATAACGCAGGGTATTATTGATTGTTTTTTGTTCCGTCATTGTTTTTATGGTAAATAATACTGTATATATAGTACCATTACTCTGTAAAGAAAGCAAAAATATTTTGCATAATTATACATTTTTTTGACATTTTTAAATAAAACATATAATACACGGGCTAAAAATAGGAAACGCTACAGAAATATACTGGTTTATTCTCTTTGGAGACCCTATACCTTGGGGATTCGCCAAGTGGTAAGGCAGCGGACTTTGACTCCGCCATTCGGGGGTTCGAATCCCTCATCCCCAACCATAAATATAGCTATCAATAGGTAAATAAAATTGATTTTTCTCGGGAATTTCATATAGTTACACAAAATTAATAATTATTTTTTCATTTTTCATTTCATGTTTGCGATCGTAGAAATCGGAGGAAACCAATTTACTGTAAAAGTAGGAGATATTATCGAAGTAGATAATCAAAATACGGAGGTAGGATCTATTATGGAGGTACAACCACTTCTTGTATCCAGTGAAGATGGAGCTACTGTAAAGGTAGGAACTCCCGTAGTTGAGGGTGCAAAGGTATCTCTTAAGGTTATTCAGGACTTTCGAGGAGAAAAAATTCGTGTTTTCAAAATGAAATCAAAGAAACGCTACGCACGAACTTTCGGATTCCGACCGGAACAAACAAAGCTCGAAGTTACCGCTATTGCATAAGGAGGATTTCTTCTTTCATAAGAGATACGTATATTCTTTTATGAAGGAGGAGTTTTTATTCCTAAAACACCTGAATGAAACTTAAAATCAACATTCAATCCCGTCTCAAAAGACATGCTCGTAACAGTCCTTCTTTAAATAAGAAACGAGTTTTCTCTCTCTTAAAAAAATTCAAATTTTTTTCACTTTTTATTGTACTTATCCTTCCTATATACCCTTCTTTTTGAGCCTTTGGGCTCAATGAAGAGACGGCAGTAGGTAACTATGATGAGACAACCATTATCACTGCCTACGAAGGAGACAGTGAAGATTCCTCCATATTTTCAAAAGAATCAGGATTTATAAAATCCAACAGCACACTCGATGATACCCGTGATGTAAGCGGGATCAATAAACTTCTTTCTTATACGATCCAGGAGGGAGATTCTCTCGGAGATATCGCTTCGAAATTCAACGTGAGCGTAAACTCCATTATCTGGGCTAATAATTTCAATGCAGATACGATACTCCATCCAAACAGTATTATTAAAATACCCCCGGTAACGGGACTTACTTATTTGGTTGTCAAAGGCGATACGGTAGAAAGTCTAGCTCAAAAATATAAGGTTTCAGTCAGTAAGATTGTTGAACAGAACAAGCTTGCGGCAAAACAAGAGCTTCTTATCGGTCAGCAAATTTTGATTCCGGGAGCGATAAAAATAACACCGCCAAAACCCGTCATTATCAAGAAGGCCATTGTACAAAAACCGACATCAAAAACTACGGAATATAAAACCTATGCGACAACATACACAGGAAAAGGAAACAGATTCGCTTGGGGAAATTGTACGTATTTTGTAGCAAATCATAAGAATGTAACATGGCGAGGAAATGCCAATGCTTGGCTTCGAAATGCTGCCGCCGCAGGAGTTCCGACCGGGAAAAACCCAACACCGGGTGCTATTATAACATTTCAGGGATCGGGATATAATCCCTATTATGGGCATGTGGGACTCGTGGTGGATGTAGATGGGAATGATGTCGTGATAAAAGATATGAACTATCGAAGATTGAATGAAATAACCATTCGAAGAGTAGCAAAGAGTGATCCGTCGATTCGAGGATATATCTACAGTAATTAAACAAAAAATACCCGTTGCCTTAGCAACGGGTATTTTTTGTTTCTAACATCCTTTGTTTCGGAAGTACTCGATTAAGTTTTTAATCTTTACTATCTCTTGAATCCCGGTATCGCGATCCCGAATCGTGAGTTGCCCTTGATCATAGTTCTCACTGTCCACACAGATGGAGAACGGAACTCCGATTTCATCCATACGGTAGTACCGCTTCCCAATCGCTCCCGTCTCGTCGTACTCGCACATAAAGTGCGGAGAGAGAAGCTTGTATATCTCCATCGCCTCCGTCCCGAGTTTTTTCACGAGAGGAAGAACGGCAATCTTGATCGGAGCGATGGACGGCTTGAACTTCATAATGACTCGGGAACCCTCTTCTGTTTCCATTCGAGTATAGGCGTCCGAGAGGGCTGCGAGAGTGAGTCGGGAAAGTCCTATGGAAGGCTCTATAACGTATGGTATGTACTTTTCATTGGTAAATGGGTCGAAGTAACTCAGGTCCGCCTTGGAGAGAGTCATATGAGCCTTCAAATCGTAATCGGTACGATTCGCAAGCGTGGAGATTTCTCCCCATCCGAACGGGAAAAGGTACTCAAAGTCTCCGGCACGGCGAGAATAGTGAGGAAGTCCTTCTTTCGGAATCTCGACGAATCGCACTTTGTCGGCACTAAATCCGAGCACTTCCGTGAAGAATCTCTGTTCTTCCCGGAGCCACTCTTCGAAGAACGCCTCATCGGTTCCCGGTTTACAAAAGAATTCAATCTCAATCTGTTCGAATTCACGAGTACGGAAGATAAAGTTCTTCGGAGTGATTTCATTTCGGAAGGCTTTTCCACACTGTGCTACTCCGAATGGTACCTTCTTTCGGCTCGTTCGGGCAATATTCGCAAAGTTTACGAATATCCCCTGAGCGGTCTCAGGACGAAGGTATACAAGACTCGTAGAATCCTCTGTCACCCCCTGATGCGTTTGAAGCATGAGGTTGAATCGTCTAATTTCAGTCCAGTCACATTTTCCACAAGTTGGACATTTAATTTTTTCAAAAATTAGGAAATGTGATAAAAAAAGATTTATATCTTTATCTAATGCAATAAGTTGACGTCCCCATAATCCGTAAGCTGAATTAAAATCTCATACTGCGTGAAATAGAGACTCCATTTGATTAGAATCTCATTGTGAAAGCTTATGAATAAAAGTTACTTCTTCTATAGTTGGATCATTGTTTGTAATATATTTTTTTTGTTCAATCGCAGATAGGGATTCCCAGTGTTTGACCCATAACTTTGCACTGGCACGAATCCAATTCTGCTTAATATTTATAACCTCTTCTTTATATATTTCTTCAAGAATTTTATCAGCACGTTCTCTATTATTACAAGCCCTACAGTCTACAAGAGGATCAGAAAAACCTCCAACATGTCCGGAAGCCACCCAGACATTCGGGTTCATGAGAATCGCCGCATCGAGCAGAGTCATATCGGGACGCTTCTGCACGAACTCCCGTATCCAGGCGTTCTTGATGTTTTCCTTGAGCATTGATCCGTACGGTCCATAATCCCAACTATTTGCGAGTCCTCCATATATTTCGGATCCTTGGTATACAAATCCTCGAACTTTCGAGAGTTCCACGAGGTCTTTCATTTCGACGTTTGACATATATTTTAAAAGTAAACGAATAAAAAATCCCAAAACCTCTGTTGAAAGAGATTTCGGGACCAGTTTGATTTTTCGACCGGCGGTTCCACCCAAATTCCGTGATTGCATCACGACGCTTTTTATAGAGAAATGCGAGAGAAGAAGGTTTCCAACCCTTCCTGTAAAACTCCCTATTTTTCTATGTATGTGGGTATTATAGAGAAGAGATGAGGAAATGCAAATTCTTTTGCATTCTTCCCGGTTCCTGCTATAATCTTTGCACTACATCCTCATTTTCCCGAAAAATGCCCTTGACAACGATAATGCCGACATATAATTTATCAGCCGTCAGCCGTCAGCCGTCAGCCGTCAGCCGTCAGCCGTCAGAACCGTAGGGGCGAACCTCTGTGTTCGTCTTTCATTCCCGAAAATCCCAAGCACCGTTTTTTCCGTGTTTCGGGATTTTTTTGTGTTTCGGTCGGGACCGTAACGAAACCGTAGGGGCGAACCCTTGTGTTCGCCATGTCCGTGAGACAAACCGTAGGGGCAATCCTCCGTGATTGCCATATCGCGAATCAGAATCATCAGGGCAGACACAGAGGTCTGCCCCTACGATCCGAATAATTTCATTTTAAAATATTTTTTATTTCTTTTATTCTTACATTATATGAAAACATTAAAAAACACTTCTTCTGTCATTGCGAGCGAAGCGAAGCAATCCAGATCAAATATATCTTCTTTTTCACGAAAACTCTCTGGTTTCACCCTCGTCGAGCTCATCGTGGTTATCACTATCCTCGTCATCCTCGGAACCATCGCTTTCACGAGCCTCACGGGATTCTCATGAAATGCCCGCGATTCCGACCGGGTTACTACTCTTAAGAATATAGAGAGTGGACTCGATCTCTTCCAGATAAAATCTTGACAGTATCCGACTCCCGAGAACATCACAGGAACCGGAACTGTCAACGGAAACATCCTTGCTTCCGTCTGAGAGATCGGAGACACTATTTCCCGCATCATCAAGATCAACAAGATTCCCACAGATCCCCTCTCCAAATCCAACTATGTCTACGGAACCAACACAAGCAAAACTCAATATCAAATCGCCACCACCCTCGAGAATGCCGTAGCACATAATTCTCCTTTTATTTCTCAAACCTACGCAGCAAACTCTTCCCTCCAAGCCCGAGTCAATGGAAATTATTCCGGATATATCAAATTCAGTAGCGGTTCAGAAACTTGGATAGCCAACATCCCTTCCCTCATATTCAATAACACAGGAAGTACCAATCTCCTCTCCACAGGAACCTATTTCGTCGTGAACAAACAACAGAATCTTCCCTACAAGTTGGATGATAAAACCGAGACACGAAACAAGAACGCAACGGAAATCATCCAAGCCATCGCCAACACCACAACCGCTACGCTTACGGGAGCAAGAATCGATAACATAACTACCAGTACCGGAGTATCCGCTTTCTTCACCTGAGCTCTCCTTGCAAGCTTCTGAGGAAACATCACCTTCATAGAAACCGCGGTTCTCGGGAAAACCGCCACTATTACTCCTCCCGCACCGAATGACTGTACTTTCAATTCCAGTCCCGTTACGCACGCCACAGCGGTTACCGCCTACCTCGCATCCTCCGTATCATTCGGGAATACCTGTACGAGCGAACAGAGAACCTGTACGAACGGAACTCTCAGTGGAACCTACACCTTCGCAGCATGTACCGTAGCAGGAGCAACCGGTACTTTCACTCTCTCTCAAACATCCGTCACACAGTGAACCAATCCTACTATTTCCAATAACTGTAGTACCGCTCCAACCGGTTATACCAGTTCCGATACGGCAGTTGCCACCATTGCCGGAACTACCATCACCACTCTCTCTGCAGGAACCACCGATATTACCCCAGTCTGAGGAGCTTGTGCCGACAATATTGCGAAGACTTTGACGGTGATAGCACCGGTAATTAACGGAACCTGCGGAACCGCGAACAATCTCCTCACCAGTACTTCGCCGACTGCCACTCGTTGTTCAACATGAGATCCGACCATTGTCACCGATACCGGAACGGGATGGACATGGAGCTGTAACGGATCGAACGGAGGAACGACCGCAAGTTGCAATGCTCCCCAATCCTATCCGAACTGCAATATCGCCAACATCAAACTCGCAAACAATCAGGTCTGGTCCGCTTGTAATGTCGGAGCCACCACTGCCTATGTCGGAGAATCAATCGCGAATTGCGCAGGATCCGCAAATGACTGCGATCTCGCTCTTCGGTCCACCCTCGGAGGGTACTATCAGTGGGGACGCAATAATAATGTCGCATCTCAGGGAACTCCGACCGCTACCCAAGCGATCGCCGGAACTCTCGCCGGAGGAGTCGGACATTCGAACTTCATCACGAACGCAACCTCTCCGTACGACTGGATAGCGACACAAAACGACAATCTCTGGGGAGGTGCTGGGACGACCAGCACTGCTGGAACCTTCGCTTCTCAGGGTTCGCCTGCCACGATGCAAGGACCGTGTCCTACCAGCTACCATGTGCCGACTCAGTTCGAATGGTGCTCGGCAGCCCAATCCATCAACCCGGCACTTACCTGCACTTCCGCCTGGCAGAACGACACTTCGATTGCTACTACTCTCAAACTCCCTCTTTCGGGCAGCCGCTATTACTCCCCTGCCGGCTACTTCAATCAGGGCGTGTACGGGTACTACTGGTCTTCGTCCCCGTCTGGCATCTATGGCTACTATGTGACCATTAGCGGTACGCAGGTGTACCCGTTGGATATCAATTATCGGGCGTACGGGTTCTCTGTGCGTTGTCTCAAGAACTAGGAAAGTAAGCAATGAGGCAGTTTCTCGAGATGAGGTTTCGTCATTCGACTCTTCGTTCTCTTTGTCTCTTTAAATATCTCTCAAAACTCACAAATACTATGGCTACATATGATAACTTGCCGGTTTACAAGGCAAGTTACGATTTATTGGTGGAGATTTTCCGGTTCGTCAAAACCTTCTCAAGAGAATATAAACACACACTCGGGGAGAGTATCAAAAAAGAAATGATCATATTGATCAGTCATATTTATCGGGCGAATTCGGATTTCTCCAAGCGAAAAGAACACCTGTCGGGTGCTCGTGAGAGCCTCGAGCTTATCAGACTCTATCTCCGACTCACGAAGGATCTGAATCAAATCAATCTCAAAAGTTTCGTGTTTCTAAACACGATTATCGAATCGGTATCGAAACAGCTTTTCTCTTGGCAGAAGAGCATGTAAACGAATCATATCTTTCTCGAAAAACGGTCAGAGTCGGCACTTCCAAGGAAATGCCGAGAGAACCGCATCCTAGTTGATGGTACACTTCCGAAAGGGAGTAATAAAAGATACGTGCGTCCTTATTTTGGGCACACCTACAAATTTAGTTGCCATTTTTTCGGGCAACCGCAATAACTCCACTGCCGGCTACAACAATCAGGGCGTGAACGGGAACTACTGGTCTTCGTCCCCGTCTGGCATCTATGGCTACAATGTGAACATTAGCGGTACGCAGGTGAACCCGTTGAATAACAATAATCGGGCGAACGGGTTCTCTGTGCGTTGTCTCAAGAACCAGGATTTGATTTCACCTCACCTAACTTCTCCTTAACAAGAGGAGGCTGGGTGGGGTTATATTGTTTAACACATGTTTTTTTATGGAAATTCATGAACTTTTCGAAGCCTATTACGAGTGCCGTCGAAATAAGCGTGGCACCGCAAATGCGCTCGCATTTGAGCTTGACTACGAGTCGAGTCTTCTTGCTCTTTACACGGAAGTGCAGAATGGAACCTACCGTGTAGGGAAATCCATCGCTTTTATCGTGGATAAACCCGTCAAACGCGAGATATTCGCAGGCGATTTTCGCGACCGAGTCATTCATCATTACATTATTCGCAAGCTCAATCCCGTTTTCGAGAAGCTTTTCATTCATGACTCGTACAGCTGTCGAGTATGAAAAGGGACGCTTTTCGGAATACGGAGAATCGACCGATTCATACGACAGGCGACCGCTAACTACACGAAGGATGCGCATGTACTGAAGCTCGATATACAGGGCTTCTTCATGAATATCGACCGCACTATCCTTCTCTCCCAGATTCGAAACATCATCGACACGAAGTATTCGTCAGACGATGCCGAAGAGCTTTTCTGGCTCTGCACGAAGGTTGTGCAAAACGACCCGACGAAAAACTGTACGATTAAGGGCAGGAGAGAGGGTTGGGTCGGACTTCCGAGGTCTAAAAGCCTCTTTTTCTCGGCTCCTTGAGTCGGTCTTCCGATCGGCAATCTGACGAGCCAGATTTTCGCGAACCTGTACCTTCATGAGCTCGATATATTCGTGAAAAAAGAGCTCAAGATTCGATACTACGGGAGGTATGTAGACGACTTCGTTCTCGTTCACGAGGATTCGGAATACCTCAAGGAATCCATCGTCTTGATCCGGACATTTTTGTCAGAGCACCTGAGGCTCGAACTCCACCCGAAAAAAATACATTTCCAGCATGCAAGCAAAGGCGTCGCTTTTCTCGGTGCGTACATCAAACCATGGAGGATCTATGTCGGAAAACGAATGAAGGGAAGTTTCTTCGAGACGATCGAGGAGATAAACCGTATGATTGTTGGAGATACGGGTATTTTACAGGACAGAAAAACACAAAAACTCTTTCTCTCCAATATCAACTCGTACCTTGGACTTATGCGACACTACGACAGCTTTACTATTCGCAAAAAACTCCTCTTTTCTCTCCATGCCTCTTTCTGGAACCATTTCTATATCTCCGAGCAGTATCGGCTGGTCGTTGCGAAGACGAGAGAATGTTTCCGGGATACATAGAAGCGGGAATAACAAGGAAAGAGAAAAATATATTTTTACAACCCACACCCTTCCCCCTCCCACACTTCCACCATCGCTTCTTTCCCACGTTCGAGTTTCATATTTAAAAGCCCCGTATGCTCGCTTCGGATACACGAGAGCACATTATCTATATCTTCGAGACTCTCGACGGATACGAGCGATTTTCGGTATTCTTTGACTCCCGCAAATCCGTGAAGGTACTGGACGAGGTGTTTACGGCTCTCGAGAATCCCTTTTCGGCCTTTGTTTTCCACGAGAAGCTGTCCGTGTTCGTGCATGATGGCGAGGATTTCCCCAAGAGTGGGAATATATCCGCCCGGGAGAAAACACCAAGGATTGCCGAAGCTACTTCTCCCAATCATAAATCCGTCGAGATTTGCGAGTTTTTTTATTCCATCGTCATAATCGAGCACATCCCCGTTCCCGATGACCGGAATGGAGAGGTGTTTTTTGAGCTCATAGATTCCCGTCCAGTCAGCTGTTCCATCGAATGCCTGCTGGTAGGTTCGCCCGTGCACGGAGAGGAGGTTCGCCCCGGCATTCTGGAGTCAGAGTGCGAATGGGATGAGGTGTTCTTCCCAGTTGTTCCACCCGAGACGGGTTTTGACCGAGATGGGAATACTCACCGCTTTGCTCATCTCTTCGATGATCCGAAAGGCGGTGTCGGTATTAATCATGAGACTCGATCCATGTCCGCTCTTGACGACTTTTTTTGCGGGGCATCCCATATTGACATCCACTCCGGCAGCTCCCGCTTGTTCGATCAAAATAGCCGCTTTACGAAACATCTCCGGGTCTTTTCCAAATATCTGGATAATGAGCGGCTTTTCGCTTGCATCGTGCTTGAAAGCAGATTGTTGGAGTTGTTTCGAGTGGACAAGTCCGTCCGCACTGTAGAACTCGGAAAAGCATACGGTACGCGGAGCTATTTTTTTTACTATCTGCCGATAGGGACTGTCGGTGTATCCGTCCATGGGTGCAAGAGCAGAGATGGGGCCTTGTTTTGCAAGATCGGACCAGAAGGATTTTGACATAGGAGAAGGGTTCGGGAACTTAGAATTTAAAATGAGAGACTCTTTTCGTCAAGTGAAAATAAATGGAAATATTTGGAGAATCCTTCATAGGTGTGGTAGTATATGGATATCGGGGAAAAACTCAACCCTTCTTATCAAATAAATACAGCTATCTCATGGAAATGAATAAAGAGAAAACCTCTATCCGGGAAATCAAACAAATGGCGAAGAAAAATCTCCAGTCCATATACTCTTTCCCAAAAACGATTAATTCCCTCGGAATCATCGCTATTAAGGATCCGGAGAAGCGAAAGTTTGTTCTCGAAGGAATTGCCGCCATCGGACTTGGGGCTCTTGTTATCGGTGGGGGGAGCTCAGACATCATGAATATTATCTCCGTTGAAAAGGTTTCTCAAAACGAACTTGTCGGGTTTGATTTTTTTATCTTTGATAACGAGCACGAAGGAATCGATGTTATTCAGTATATGAAGGCGGGAATCACTCCTATTATGCCCGAAAAGAATGTATTCTCCGGGATGCTTCGGGAATTTAATCCGATGAAGTTTGAGGGAAACGGTTTTTTCTGGAATTCTGACAGCCCGTATTGCATCTTTCAAAAAGTAGTTGCTTATACCGAAAACATCAAATTTCCAGAAGACAGAAGGGTGCTTCTGAAAAATATCACTGCAACGTTTTAAAAAAATACCATCCCGAGTCCTCGGGATGGTATTTTTTAGGATTCTTTTTCTTTGAGGAGAGCTTTTTTATCATCAATATTTTCCTGTTCTTCTTTATTTCCTTTTTCTGCAACCTTTTCTATGGGTATCTTTTTTTCTTTTGTTATTGGCTTCTCTCGGATAATCTTTTTTTCTCCGCAATACGGACAGAGGGCCCAATCGGTGTGGATTTTTTTCTTGCAGGAGGGACACGAGATGGTGAGCTCGAACGCACATTTTGGACAGAATTTGAAATCTCGAGACACTGTATGCTTACACGCAGGACAGTGGTAGAACTCTTCTAGGTCATCCGTTTCGGTGGATTCTTCCAACTCCTCTTCCTCGTAATATTGTTCAAAAATAGTCGTTCGGGGACGAATGAGAAGATAGATGGGAAGTCCAAAGATAGGCGTAAAAAAGAGGATAATAAAAATAGAGAAGGCCTGAACGAGAATATTGGTTGTACGGTTCGTGATATCCTTGATAACCCAAATGATGAAAGCCCCCCAGATGATGAAAAAATATCCGAGCACGAGCTTGATTCCGAGATCGAGACTCATGTTGGAAGATATGACAGAGAATGTTCCGACGAAAAACGTACGAATTGTTTCCATGAGAGAGAAAAGAGTATCCATAAAAAGAGAAAGGTAAGGGGAATTATTTACTGAATTCAAATAAATAAAATTTTTAATTTTCGCTGATACTCTGTATCATGAACTCGAAGAGTACGGTTATAATAAAAAGCAGTCCTCCGGTTTTGAGATTCAATACTCAAAGAGAATAAAAAATCACAAGTCAGAGAATTCCCAGAGCAAGAAGTACTCACTGTCTCAGAGACGAATGGATAGTGGATATATAGACATTTCCCCGATAATAGAGCTTCTTGAAAAGATAGAGAGCAAGGGTAAAAAAGGAACTCCCTGCCAGAAAGCAGGCGATGCCCATGATGGTAATCCCCACCAACATGTTGTTTTCCAGGTTCATATAGAAAAAGAGGAGCAGCACTGAGGTTATGCTGGAGAGGAAAATGATGAAAATCGTGAGCAGGTAGATGTTTTTTTTCATAATAACAATACGGTTTTTATGTGTATAATATTTTCAGAATATATCTTTTCTCCGACCCCACAAGGGGGAGCTTTAGCTTTCCTGCGGAACTCGTCTCTTATTGATGACTCAAACAGTCCTCGGTCGTGCTCGAAAAATATATTCTGAAAATTATAGATGTTTTTTCTGGTTTAAATCCCCAACTTCTTAAAAAGACCGTCCAATTCTGCCTTGTTCAATGGTTTATATTCCCCTTCTTCCAGATCTCCGAGCAGGATATTCTCTATGCGGATTCGTTTCAGTTTCTTCACCGTATGTCCCACCGATTCGACCATACGGCGGATTTGGCGATTCCGTCCTTCGGTGAGGACGATGGCAAATTTCCCGGAGCTGAGCCGTGTAATTTCTGCCGGTTTTGTCATCTTCCCGAGTACCATAACCCCCCGCCTCATGTCTTCGAGAGCCTCATCCTCGATGCGACCGTAAACTTCCACGGCATACTCTTTTTCGTGTTCATATCGCGGATGCATGAGATAGTTGGAGAGTCGTCCATCGTTCGTGAGAAGAATAAGCCCAGTCGTTTCCTTGTCCAATCGTCCGATGGGGAAAACACGCTCGGGAATATCCACAACGTCGAGGATGGAAGACTCTCCGTCCTGCTTACAGGTCGTAATAATGTCGCGGGGCTTATTGAGTTTATAATATACGAGCTCGCTTCGCTCCTCAATAATCTTATCATTGATGATGATCTCATCCACCTCCGGATTCACAGATTGCCCAAGAGTAGCCTTTTCTCCGTTCACCAAAACAAGCCCGCGAGTGATGTATTCCTCGGCTTTTCTTCGGGAACATACTCCCGCTTGACTCATATATTTTTGGAGACGCATAATCTCTCCTGTTTCATTTGATTGACTCATTGTTTGTGATGTTTGAAAATATATGAGAGATAATATGAAAAAAGAACTTAAAAGCAAGTGCCTTCTTTCCAAAAATTTTTTGACAATGGAGGCTTTTTCCATACAATGCTCCCGCTTCGATAAGAAAGCTTTGCGGAGGGATGGCAGAGTGGTCGATTGCACCGGTCTTGAAAACCGGCAGGATGAAAGTCCTCCAGAGTTCGAATCTCTGTTCCTCCGCCATTATAAATATGTTTTTTACAAACTTAGAACTTAGAACTTAGTGCTTAGAAATAATCCTAAGAACTAATGATAGGGGCTAAGTTTTTCTTTTTTTCTGGTGGGTTACTCAAGTGGCTGAAGAGGCGGGTTTGCTAAACCTGTAGGACGCCGTAAGGTGTCGCGAGAGTTCGAATCTCTCACCCACCACCATTTTTTCAATAAATCCCTTTGGGCCTATAGCTCAGTGGTTAGAGCAGTCGGCTCATAACCGATTGGTCCCTGGTTCAATCCCAGGTGGGCCCACCATTAAGGTATAATCAATAAAAAAATCCTCTCCGGTTGGAGAGGATTTTTTTATTGGGCTAGCTTTAGTGCCGATAAGAAAAAAAGAGCTTCCCGAATACTTGGGGTGCTCTTTTTTTGTAAACTATGCTTTTCCTCCTCGTTTTCGTTCTGTTTCTGTCAAGAATTTCTTTCGGATTCGGAGAGTAGAAGGAGTTACTTCTACATACTCGTCTGACCCGATATAATCGAGACAATCTTCGAGAGTCATCTTTCGGATGGGAGTGAGACGAACTGCCTCATCCGTTCCGGAAGCACGCATATTGGTGAGTTGTTTGTTCTTGGTTGGGTTGACGATCAAGTCACCTCCCTTGAGGTGCTCTCCGATAACCATACCTTCGTATACTTCTGTTGTCGGTTCGATGAGGATTGGTCCTCGTTCTTCGAGCTTCCAGAGAGAATATGCCATAGCAGTTCCAGGAAATCCAGAGATCATAGATCCCACTTCACGTTTCTCGATAGCTCCCTTGTATTCATCGTACTTGGAGAATGAGCTGTACATGATACCTTCTCCCTTTGTATCAACCGTGAATATGGATCGGAATCCAAGGAGTCCACGAGTTGGAACTTCAAATTCCATAGAAGTGATTCCGTTCTCTGTCTTCATATCAGTCATAAGTCCTTTTCGTTTTCCGAGGTGCTCGATGATAGTTCCGGAACATTCTTCCGGTACCCAGATTACCACGTTCTCCATAGGTTCCATCTTCTTTCCTGCTACTTCATGGAAGATTACCTGCGGAGCTCCTACTTGGAGTTCGAATCCTTCACGACGCATCGTTTCGATAAGAACCGAGAGATGGAGTTCTCCACGTCCGGATACGATGTATCCATTTCCTTCAGAATCGAGGTCTACTTTGAGACCTACATTCATCTCGAGTTCTTTCTCAAGACGATCTCGGATATTTCGAGATGTAACGTATTTTCCTTCTCTTCCAGCAAATGGAGAACTATTTACCATGAACTCCATCTTCAAAGTCGGTTCATCGATGGTGATAGGTGCCATAGGCTCCGCATCTGGTACAGAAGAAACTGTTTCTCCTACGTAGATGTCTGGGATACCAGCAAGAGTGATGATATCACCTGCCTCCGCTTCTGCAACTTCTACCTTTCGAAGACCGAGAGTGGTGAATACTTTACTTACTTTTCCAGTTCGTCGTACTCCATCGTTTCCTATAATAGTAACGGTTTGTCCTACTTTCGCTTTTCCTTCATATACACGTCCGATACCCATACGTCCGAGGTAATTATCGTACGCGAGGTTGGCAATCTGCATCTTGAATGGTTTTTCTGTGTCATTCGCTGCTGCTGGAACCTTGTCGAGGACGAGGTCGAAGAGAGGAGTGATGTCTTTCTTCTCATCCTTGAGGTCGAGAATGGCAACTCCATCACGGGCGATAGCATAGATAACATTGAAATCGAGTTGTTCGTCTGTTGCTCCGAGTTGTACGAAGAGGTCGAAAAGCATATCGATAACTTCTGCCGGACGAGAAGTCGGTTTGTCGATCTTGTTGATAACAACAATAGGCTTGAGTCCGTGTTCAAGAGCTTTCTTGAGTACGAATTTCGTCTGAGGCATCGGACCTTCGTACGCATCAACGACAAGGAGAACACTATCTACCATTCGGAGAACACGCTCTACTTCAGAACCGAAATCGGCATGCCCTGGGGTATCCACGATATTAATCTTCGTTCCCTTGTATTCAATGGCGGTATTTTTCGCGTAGATGGTAATTCCACGCTCTCTTTCCTGATCATTTGAATCCATGACGCAAGTAGCTACCTGCTCGTGGCTGTTAAATGCACCACCCTGTTTCAAAAGAGCATCTACAAGGGTAGTCTTCCCGTGATCTACATGGGCGATAATGGCTATATTTCTGTATTGCATAAAAAAAGAAAAATTATAAATATGATAAGACTCCGTACCAAAAAAGGAACCGAAAAATCGGTTTTACTTAAAAAGTTGACCGCAGTATATAGAGAAATGAGAAAAAGTAAAAAGATTTTAACTCTTTTATTCTTCTAATTTTCTCAAATAATAAGTTTTATTATATCTTCATTTGAGACAATGGAGTATGTTCCAACTTTGCTTGAACGAAGTTTTTCAAATTCCGGAAATTTTTTGGAAAGGGGAGAGAAAACATCTTCAGAAATAAAAGCATTGGCCAATATAAAAGATGTATTTTTTTCATCAATAACGCTACGAGCAAAAGGAATGCGTAAATCCGTTTTTTTGAAAGATGCTTGAAAAAACAAATCTATCCAATCTTTTACTTTTCAGATTTCTTGAACGGCAATATCCTCGCAAGTTTCATTATAAGAATGGGTATTGTTTCCTTGATGATAATCATTTGCATAAGCAATGTTTGTTCTTCGGCCGATTTCTTCTTTTGCTTTTGATACAAATCTCTGAAGAACATTTATGTCAGAACAGAGCATACTGGATTGGAGTCCACCATAAATATGTGAATCATTCATTCCCCCGAGGATTTTTGAAAAGAAAAATGTCCCCTCCATAATAGTCGTATTATTGAGACTGTTGGGATAAACAACGGATTTATTTGCCGCTCCATCCAAAAAAATAGAGCTACTGGCACCTCAAATAAATTCCGCTTTTCTGAGGGTGTTTCCATAAAACCTTCTTTTGCTCAATGCGTTATTGATACACATCGCCTTGTGGAGGGAATCCTGTTGATTGAGATAGACTCTTTGTTGACGATCAACAGTGAGTGTATGAGAAAAACAATGAGGTCCAAAAAACAGTCATTCCGCAAGACTCTGTCCCTCCCAGGTAGCATTTTCACCAATTTTTCTATGAGCGTCCGCTATAAATACGGAAGCATAACCAGCATCTTTAAAATGAGCATTTTGGAGTCCGGAAAGGACAAAAGCTCTGCCAAACCCTTCGTCAAAAGAAGCTTTTTCTAAACCGCGAAATACAAATGCTCCGTTGAAACTATTTTTGGACTGAGTGCCATAAAGTACAGCATCGTCTTTTTGTGTTGAGTGAGCCGATCCAACTATCAAACTTAGTCCTGAATCATTCCAGTGGGAATATCTTCCTCCGATTGTAAATTCTCCACGAAAAAATGAATTTTTTTCAATGGTAGAACATCAAAGTGCTCCCGGTGTAGATTTTTTCAGTGCTCCCGGCATGAAAGCATCCATATCATCCGGATGATGATAAGAATAGGAAGTGGTCGGTCTTTTTAAAACTCGCCCATAGGCACATGAATTTTCTATCCAGGCATATGCTCCAGAGTTATCGTGAAAAGTGACAGAGAGCCTTTCCTTGTTTCTGGAATACCAATTCATCTCCTCTTTTGCATTGAGTGTATTGCGAAAGTGTCAGAACTGCCCAGCTTTGTGGTGAAAATGTAAATTGGACATCCCGATATCCCCTTCGATTCTGGAAAACCAGAGTTGTGATTTCATGATATTTTTTCCAGAAAAAAGAATGGCTGCATTTTTCGCAGTAATACGCAAACCAAAGCCAGAAAAAATATCTCACTCCAATCAAAGTCTTACAAATTCCGGACGTGGATTATTCTCTAATTCCGAGATGCTGTATATCAATGTTCCGATAAAACCTTTTGCCGGATTGTTTCATGAAATAACAGAGGATTCCCCGTCGATATTGCCATATGTCTTAACAAGAACACCCATTGCTTTCTTTTGATCCTCTTGTTTTAGAGACTGATAACGGGAGAGAAGAGAGAAATAAAACACGTCGAACCGTTCTGTGCGTATTTTTACACCACTTTTTTCGCTCTGGATATTCGCTCTGTTCGAACCCGTAATGAGTTCTAAAAAAAAGTATAGTGCTGCTTTTATCTCTGTCGGATCAGAAAAAAGCATCGTGAAAAAATGATCTGAAATATGGGTCGCGTGAAAATCCATTCTTTCAGAAAAATTTTCCCTGTCGTTTTGTATTTTTGAAAGATTTTCTGTGAATTTCGGTGATTCTATGAATGCACGATAATCCTCCGTAAATCAACGGACTCCTCCTCCCGCAATAACCGACTGTACATTGTGGGCGGTTTTTATCTGTACCTTCTCCATCTGTCCCCTTTCGCTCGATGGAGTCTCTGAATCAGCCCTCTTTATAAAAAGAGGCTGAGTTATGAGGGTGTGGAGCTTGCGGAACATATATATCGCATGAATACCAAATAATGGCTTCCATTCTATCTCATTTGTGCGAGAAAAGCAAAGAATCTCAGATGGAATGTTTCGTCATCAAATGAAAAACCCCGAATTACGTAGATAATTTGGGAATTTTATCATTTTTTTACTGTAATGCTTCAAATACTTCCCCAGAAATCTTCATAGACGGAGTGAGGGTCTTTGCTCCGACTGCCCACTTTGCCGGACAAGCGGTTCCCGGATGCTCGCGCATAAACTGGAGTGCCTCGATCTTTCGGATAAGCTCGGCACTGTTTCGTCCGAGCGGACCCGAAGTAACCTCGATGGCCCGAACGATTCCATCCGGATCGATGACGAAAGTCCCGCGTCCCGCAAGTCCCGTGTTGAAGTCGAGGATATTGTATATGGAAGCCACTTCTCCGTTATGGTCGGAGAGCATGGTATAGGGGAAGTTCTCCATGAGCTTCTCGTGCTTCACCCATGCTCGGTGAGAAAAATGCGTATCGGTCGAAGCGGTGAGAATCGTGACTCCGAGTTCGTCAAAACGTTTTTTCATATCCGCCATGTCCTTGAGTTCCGTCGGACAGACGAAAGTGAAGTCGGCGGGGTAATAAAAAAGTACTACCCACTCGTCGGAAAGAGATTCGAGAGAAATCTGTGTTTGGTCGTCTTTCCTCGGATCATATGCCGGAAGATCAAAACCAGGAGCCGGTTCGTCGATTTTCACAAATGAAATTTCTTCGAAATCATAAGAATGAGACATAATTTGAAAAGATGAAAAAATAGAAAGTCCTGAAACATGATGGACTGAATTGTAAAGATAGCTCGTATTTTGGATTGAGTGTGAGGAATTTGTCATTTCGACCGAAGCGTAGTGTAGTGGAGAAATCCCTTTAGATCGAATCATTGACACTGGGCAATAACGATATTACTAAATATGGATGATACGAGAGATTTTATATTCTTGCTTCATATGACTTGATAAAAAGGGATTCCTCGACTTCGCTCGGAAGGACACAAGCTTTTCTTTACAGTACAATTTCTACCACAACAGGAACATATAATGATATGAATTGTTCCAAATTTTGCAAGAAATTTTGAAAAACGGAATATTTTTCTATAATGAGAGAAATATTTTTTTACGGAACTATCTATTTTATGAGTACCTTAGAAATAAAAACTCCAGCAGTCCTTATAGAAAACCTCGATAAATACCTCGATGGAAAACAGGTGCTTTTCGGTATCAATCTCTCCATTGGTACCGGTTCGGTGTTCGGATTCCTCGGACCGAACGGAGCGGGGAAAACGACGACCATGAAGGCAATTCTCGGACTTATCCTCCCGGACGCAGGAACGGTAAGTATTCTCGGCGATTCGACTCTCTCTAACGAAACCAAGGAAAAAATCGGGTTTATGCCGGAGAATACATATCTTTATAAGTACCTCACCGGACGAGAGTTTCTCCGATTCAACGGGAAATTTTTTCAGATCTCCGATATTGATTTGGAGGCAAAAATCGAGGAAATCCTCCATAAAGTCGGGCTCGATACTGTGGGAGACAAGCTCCTCGGAAAGTATTCGAAAGGGATGCTCCAGAGAATCGGACTCGGACAGGCGATTATCAACAATCCTTCCGTCGTATTTCTCGACGAACCGATGAGCGGACTTGATCCCATCGGTCGCAAGATGGTAAAGGACCTCATTCTCGAACTCAAAAAAAATGGAACAACCGTATTTTTCAATACCCACATCCTCTCCGATGTGGAATCCATCTGCGATTCTTTCGCCATCATCCATCAAGGGCACCTTGTGGCCAATGATCTCGTAAAAAATCTCGATAAACCCTTGGAAGAATATTTCATCGAAAAGATTCATGAAAATACGGAAGGGAACTTGGAAGTGAGGTAATTGATAAAAAACTTTTATATGAACATGCAGCAGATTATCGGGATTTCGGATCATGAAAATATTCATGAACAGGATTTTGCCGTTAAAAAATGGACTGGGAAAAACAGGCTCTATGTGGAGAATAACGGAGAGTCCCTCGATGTTCGATGCCAATCGGGATCTCATCCCAGTATGTGGACACATATCGGACAGTACAGTCAGGTTGGAAGTTGGATCGGGTATTATTATGAAGCCTGGGTTCGATCGATTCTCACTGAGCATTCGGATATCAAGGTTGTGCGAAAAATCACTGCCATTCAGTGGAAAGTGGCGAAAATACTCGAAGAACAAAAATCCGAAGACTTTAGACGATCTCTCCCGGATCTGCTTGTAGAAAAAGAGGATGGATCGCTCGCTTTTCTTGAAATTAAGGCATTTGCCCCGTGAAACGGCCCCGTTATTTATGAGGATGCATTTTCCGGATACAATAAATACTCCGAACTCTGAATCCCCACCTACTATGTTTTTGTAGGACATCCCGCGGAAAATTCGCAATACCGTTTCAACAAATCCTGAACCGAAAAACGGAAACTCTTCAAAGAGCTTGAAACCCCGAGAAACGTTTCCGTTGTCCCTTCATCGATTATCGAACGACTCTATTATTCGGTACCGGCAAATAGGATCAATGATGGAAGAAAAGATCGTTATTTCAAGCGACTCAGAGAACGGGTTATTCTTGAAACATGCGAACAATACAAGGCGTTTGCCCCGGAAGACGTTCGTATGATTGAACAAGAGATGCAAAAACGAATCAATTAAACCTCCAATAGTATGTTCCCAGAAAATAAAAAAATCGGTATCGATCTCGATGAAACCATTGCTTGCGTATTTGAAGCGGTTCTTGAGTATACGAAAATACTCCGTCCCCATCTTTCACACTTGAAATTTAATGATCTCACCAATCATGATTGGTGGAATATAGATGTTCTGAACTTTTCGAAAGAAGAAGCAATCGAGTGCTGGAGACAATTCGGTGATACAAATCCGTTAGACACGAAAATATCACCCGTTCCCTTGAGTCAAGAATGACTCCGTCTTTTGAAGGCACATGGATATAATCTTTATGCTATTACCGGTCGAACAGAGTCTTCACGAAGACAATCCACGGAAACATGGATTGCTCGTCACTTTCCGGACACTTTTGAGAGCATTACTTTTACAAACCATATACAAGCCGAATGAAAGATTCACAAGTCTGAGGTCTGTAAACGTTTATGAATCAGTCTTATGATTGAGGATAATCTCGATTTTGCCTTGGAGCTTGCAGAAAACGGCATCAAAAGTTATGTGCTCACTCAACCGTGGAATCGGGAGAGAGCCGAACAACACAAGAATATAAAAAGAGTGACTAACTGGCAAGAAATCATAGATGATATTCAAAAAACACATGGCTAAAATCCTCGTAGGACTCTCGGGCGGAGTGGATTCCGCCGTGGTTGCCTACCTCCTGCGTGAGGAGGGGCATGAGGTGTCGTGCGGATTTATGATCAACTACATCTCCGAGACCGAAGACTGCCCGACGCTTGCCGATATGGAAGAGGCGCGAAAAGTCGCCGAGTACCTCAGACTCCCGTTTCATACATTCGATTTCCGGGAGGAGTACGAGAAGCGCATCGTGAACTACATCTACGAGGGGTATCAAAAGGGACTTACGCCGAATCCGGACATCCTCTGCAACAATCTCGTGAAGTTCGACTGTTTCCTGGAAGAAGCACTCGAATACGGGTTCGACAAGATTGCGACCGGACATTATGCGAGAATAGAAAAGGAAAATGGAATATTCCATCTCCTCAAGTGAATCGATCATAATAAGGATCAGTCGTATTTTCTCTCTCGGCTCAATCAATTTCAGCTCTCGCACGCACTTTTCCCCATCGGACACCTCCAGAAGTCCGATGTGCGGGAGATTGCCCGCAAGGCGGGACTCCCGAACGCAGAACGCAGGGACAGTCAGGGGCTTTGTTTTATCGGGAAAGTGAGTATGAAAGAATTTCTCGAAAAACGACTCCCGAAGAAGCCCGGGAATATCATCGACACCCGCGGAAAAGTCCTTGGACAACACGAAGGGGCCTTCAGTTACACCATCGGTCAGAGAAAGGGGATTCAGGTCGGAGGAGGTCCGGCACTTTTCGTGATTGCCAAAGACATCGCGAAGAATACGATTACGGTTGGAACGGAAGCGGAGTTGGAACTCTATTCGAGTGAACTCACGGCAATCGATTGGCATTGGGTTGCAGAACCTCGGGAATTTCCATTCCGTGCTCGAGCCAAGATCCGTTACCGCCAGGACGACCAAGACATCGAATGTGTCTCTGATGGCGAAAATCGCGTCAGAGTCCGGTTCAGTGCTCCGCAGAGAGCCATAACGAGCGGACAAACGATTGTCGCGTACGACGGGGAAGAACTTATCGCGAGCGGAGTGATAGAGTAATTCCTATCCGAAAATCATTCGCATCTTCGCATAAATTTCTTGTTTTTTCAGAGATTTCCCTACGTAATTCCACCGCATAATTTCGAGATAGGTGGGATTTTTCATGTTCTCCCGAAAAGGGTTTTGTTGGATTTCGAAATGAAGATGCACATCTCTATAGTTTTTGTCGGGAACTCCGCTTATTCCGATATTTCCCAAGGAACTTCCCTTGTCCACATACGATCCGATTGCAATGTTCGGGGATATGCGGGAAAGATGGGAATAGAACGTCACATTTCCATCCAAAGTCTGAAGCCAGACTTGATTTCCTCGGAAGATGTCGAGGTTTTGAAGTCGGTCGTCTTCCGTAAGACTTCATTTTTTTATTGCGTTGAATTTACCCCAATTCCAATCATTCACCACTCGAATGACTTTCCCTTTGGAGATGGCTTGCACGGGCGTTCCCGTCGGTGCCATAACATCCCATCCGTGGTGAATTCCATCGGTTGTGTCTTTTCTGTAGGAGCGAGAGGCTCAGGGAATGAGTTTATCCTTGCTCGGGAGTTCATATCCCGCAACGGGAGAAAAATATCTGATATTTTCTCGATTCTGGAGAATATCTCGGGCGATATCGCTCCGCATAATTATGTCTAGATTTTTATACAGCGTTTGTAAAGACTGGAGTTTCTTCATGAGAGTAGCTCCGACTTCTTTCGATGGTGCTATCGATTGCTTCCTCATTATAGAAAGAAGCTCGTTACTATTGGTATTGACGAGACTATTTTCCATCTTCCCGAAAGCTTCCATGGGGAGCGAGAAAAGAGTATCGGTAAAGACATTCTCCTGATCTCCTATACGAATATTTGGAATCTCACAGGAATCGGGGAACGATACCTGTATAACGTATATCGTTTTTTTATCTTCCTTTGATTCTTTATAGAGGATTGATTCTTTATGTTCACAGGAGGTGATAATTCGAATGTTTTTCTGTTTCTTCGGAGCATTGACAATCAGGATAGTGTTCCCGAGCTTTGGATTCCCCGGGATAATATGAGGATTGAGGCTTGCAAGAATTTTCACCTCTCCCTGGGACGATACGAAAATATCGGTGGAATGGAGGGTGAGAGGGAAAACAAGTGCTACGAAGAGAAGGGTGGTACGGTATGATACGTTCACGGGGCAGAAATGATGCAAATATAAACAGGGCTATTTGTACGATTTTCTCCAGAAAAAGCAAGAAGAAAAATAATGAGGTTCATATATATTTTCCTACATTCTCTCCGGCATCTCGATCGCGAGGAGTTCGAACCCCTTTTTCAGAGTCTCGCTTACTTTTTCGATGAGTGCGAGACGGAAGTTTCGGAGGTCTTCATCCTGTTCCTCGAGGATTTTTGGAGTGTGTACATAGAATGCGTTGAACTCGGAGGCGAGTTCATAGCAATACGTTGCGAGAATGTGGGGTTTATATTTCGTCGCACTGTCAGTGACTGCCTTGTCGAAGAAGGAAAGACGTCGGAGGCAGGCTCGGTCGTATTCGGACAGGTTCAATTTCTCTGATTCAAATTTCTTGATTTCCCTGGCTTTGTCGATGATATTTTTCGCGCGGACATACGAGTACTGGATGTATGGACCGGAGTTTCCTTCAAATGAAAGGGCCTTGTCCCAGTCGAACACTACGTCTTTTTCGCGGTCCTGGGCGAGGTAGGAGTATTTGATGGCTCCGATGGAGATGGCTTGAATGTCCGTATCGGAAAGGGACTGTCCTTTATCTTCAAGTATCTTCTTTGTCAGTTCAAATCCTTTATCGATGAGGTCGGAGAGGAAAATGACCGTTCCTTTTCTCGTGGACATCGCCCCTTCCTTGAGTTTGATGAATCCGTTGAATGCATGGAAGAGTTCTGTTTTCTCCAGTTCTTTTGGCCACGCCATCCGGGCAATTGTGAACGCTTGCTTCAGGTGGAGTTGCTGTCGGGAATCCACGCAGTAGATGATTTTCGATGGGTTCCACCCGTTCGTCATCCGGTACTTGATGGCAGCGAGATCCGAAGTGAGGTAGAGTCCTGTTCCGTCCTTTTTTTGGAGAATACACGAAGGGATTTTGGTTTCCTCGGGAAATACCACTCCGACGGAACCATCGTCATTTTGTGTTGCCACTTTTAAATCAATAAGTTCTTTCACGATATCCTTCATATTCCACTGGAGATTCGGATATTTTTCGGCGTTCGGGCGAGGGAGATTGAGTCCTTCATAGAAAGATTCTCCGATGTTGTACTTTGGTTGAACATTAATAAGCTCGAGCTTTTTATTAACCTCTGCGATGGAGATGGAAGTGAATTTTTTCCAGAGTGCGACGTTTTCTTCGTGGTGCTTCTTTTCTTCAGGATTGGTCAAATCAATACCAATTCATGAGAGGTATTGAAACTCTTTTCTGGAATCCTCATCAACACTCATATGATCTTTATCTGCAATTATTTTAAATCCTAATTGATATAACTCCATTAAGTAGGATACTCATTTTTCAAGCAATCTATTTTCCTTTTCGAGACTATATTCTTCTTCTGAAAGTGGCTTGCTGTCACTAAGATATTCGTGAGGATATTTCCATCAGTAAATCAACTTCCCGAAAATCCCTCCCCAGTCTCCGAAGTGGGAATCTCCGATGACGGTGTAACCGAGGTATTCGTGGGTATTGATGATGGATTGACCGATGGATGGGGTGCAGAGGTGTCCGATGTGGAGGGGTTTTCCGGCATTGGCACCGATATAGTCGACCACCACGGTTTCATTATTGGCGGGTTTCGATTGGGTAGAAAGAGATCCGAACAAGTCCATCCATGATGTATTGGTTAGGAAGAAATTCACATACCCGCCCATAATCGATACATCTTTGAAGTGTTTGGGATGGTTTTGGAGTGCCTTCGCGATTTTCTCGGCGATCACCGGTGGGGCAAGTCTCGTAACTTTCGCGTACGGAAATACATTAAAAGCGAAGTCCCCGAGCTCTTTTTTGGGAGGTGTATCCAGGGTGATAGTAGGACTCAATACTTCCGGAAACGAGGAAACCACAACATCTAGTAGTATTTGTTCGATAACAGACATATGTTAAATATTTTTTAGGCGTAAATATACGATTTAATATATGGATTTCCTCTATTTAATCAAGTCAAAATAGAATTATTTATTTGTTCATCGATGTGCGAAACTTGTGCAAAAGAGCAGAATTCAGAAAAATGAGAATTTTTTATAGAGAAAAAAGTTTTGGCTTAAAGTAGAGATTTCTCATAAAAGATATTATTCAACACCATAAATGTGAATAATGGCAATATCTCTTCTTTCGCAATATATTTCATTTTCGGATATGATAGTTAGGTATTCAGGGCAGAGAACAAATACTTCCCCCTGATAAAGCTCATTAACAAATCTTACTCTCCTAGAACGGCAACGAACCTAATCACTTCGCTCGCCTCCAATAAAAATTTTTTCAAATAAAAATACAAACGTTTCGAAGACCTTGTGTCGAGAAGCTTGCAAAAACTCTGGGAGAGGACTACTATCATGATCCAAAAGTTTTTTGTATTATGCTTGTACTCCTCTCTCTTATACCAATAAAAAACAAAGAGAAAAGGCGAAAATGTCTCTCTAATAAATCTCCCCAAGGAGGGTAAGTCGTATTCACGACAAATACTCGTGAATATGTCGCCTGCGATTACGGCACCCTTCTACCATGATCCTTCCACATTGAACGCCTTTAGAGCCTTCACGGAATGGACTCACTGGAGACCAAACACCCAAATGACCCCACTACCAAGTGTGGGTCATTTAACTTTGTGTTTTTTTGAGAAGAAATTCAAAAAAACTCCCCTCTCGGAACATGTTCCGAGAGGGGAGTTAATAAGATTGGTTAATTAGTTTTTTGCCTGAGAAAGTGCGTCATTTATAGCATCCTGTATGGCAACGGAAGTACCGGTTGCTCCGGTAACCGTATCGATGGTTCTGTTCGAAGTGCCAACGAGCTTCTGAAGTGTCGCATCTCCTTGAGCACGAGCGTAGAGTCCATTTCCCGAATCGGTGAAGTTTACGAACGATGCTTTGGAGATTTTTCCGGAAGCAATCGTAAGAGATACGGTATAATCTACAGTAAATTTTCCGAATATATATTTCCCGGTTCCGAGATAGGTCCCGTCTTTATACTCTGAAGCCACCGGAAGGGGAGCGGGAGTTTCTGTTGCGGGAGTTGTTGCGTTTTGTGTAGTATTGTCAACTTTAGTACAAGCAGAGAGAAGCACGACGATAGAGAGAAGTGTCAGTGCTGAGATTTGGTTTTTCACTTTCATAAAAAAGAAAAGTTAAAAGATAGATGTCAGTAGGATATATAAGTGTGGTATAAAGTCAATAAAATTTGATTTTATTATAAATTTTTCTGTCCCCAGATTACTTTTAGACAATACGAAACAATTCCATTTGTAAAATCTCTATTTTTTTCTATAATCACTCTACTTATTTCTTCGCATATCATCTTATGTCCATTGCTTCTTTTGTGCTTGATATTCTCGATAATCCGGAAAGCAATACCCTTGAAAACTTCGTCATCGAGGCGGAAGAGCTCAGTAATCTGGATTTTTTTAAACGCATCCACTTGCCCGAGAATATCACGGCGGAGATAGCATCGAAGAGTCAAGAGACGGAGAAAACGAGCTTCGTCATCTCGACCTATCACCCGTTTTTTCATGCGAAGAAACTCCACATCCTCTATATTCATGATAAGAAAGCGTATACCAAAGAGCTTTCCGATATGCTCGGAAAACTCAAAGGAGATATCGCCTTCTATACGAGCAAGAAAGAACAAGTCATCTCGATTCTCGACAGCCTTGTTCTCACGACGTATTCATTCGAGCAATTCCTTACCAAGAAAACTCCGCGAAAGCTCGCTCTTATCGTCGAGAATCCAAGCGAAGCGATTCGGGAAGAAATGACGGATCGTATAGAGCTCCTCTCCTGCGTCTGTCTCGTTCGGGACATGGTCAATACTCCCGCTTCGCTCAAGTATCCGAAGAAGCTTGCGGATCAGATTATGAAACTTCCATTCCGCAATACGAAAGTGACGCTCATGGAGAAAAAAGAACTCGAAACCAAAGGTTTTAATCTCCTTCTCGGGGTCGGTGCCGGAAGCGACAAAGATCCATGTGTTTTGGTCTTCGAACGTATGATTGATAAAAGTCTCCCGACTCTCGCTCTCGCGGGGAAAGGAGTGACGTTTGATGCCGGAGGGCTCCAGATAAAACCCGATGATAGTATGCTCGATATGAAGTCCGATATGGCGGGGGCTGCGACCGTGGTCGGAGCTCTCCTCGCACTCGATAGCAAGACGAATCTTCGAGCCAATGTTGTGGCCGCTATTGGACTCACCGAGAACCTCCTTGGCGGAAGTGCTATGAAACCGCTCGATATTATCCGAGGGTACAACGGAAAAACAGTGGAAATCTGTCATACGGACGCCGAAGGACGACTCGTTCTCGCCGATCTTCTCGGATATCTTGAAGCGACCTATGCTCCGGGTACTATTATCTCCGTTGCAACGCTTACCGGTGCGGTTCTCCATGCTCTCGGACAGAACTATGCCGGTATCATGGGAAATAACCAGGAGATGATTGCCGAGATTCTCGCAAATCCTGTCGGTGAAGAGCGATTCTGGCAACTTCCCCTCGATGCGGATATGATTGACAAAACTAAGGGGGAGATTTCCGACGTGAAAAACGTCACTTCCGGGTACAAAGCCGGTTCCAGTATGGGAGTCGCATTCTTGACTCACTTCATCAAGGACTCGAAACTCGTGCATCTTGATATCGCCGGAACCGCCTATCGGACCGGTTCTTATTCATATTTTCCGAAAGGAGCGACCGGATTCGGAGTGATGACGCTCGTGGAGTTTTTAAAAACCCCCGTATGATTGCACGAATAAGACAATTTCTTTTTCACGTCTTTCTCTCGCCTGAAGAGCCCATCATCTTCCGGGAGCTTTTTATCGACAAAAATCCTCATTACAAAGAAAATCTGTGAGAACATTGGCACTTGGATGGGACTTTCGTGGCACTCGAATATACGGACGAGCTGAAAACGGAATTGGAGGCGTACAAGTACTATTCCAAAAGGGAGAAAAAGGAGCTCTTTCTCCCGAAACTCATCGAATGTTTCGAACTTTTTTGTCTGGAAAATACCGACAGGGATGCTATTATCACGACGGTGCCACTTCATTTTCTCTCGCATCTGAAACGTGGGTACAATCACTCGGAGCTTCTCGCGAAAGGGGTGGCGAAACAGGAAGGGAATACCTTTCGTAACCTTCTTCGAAAGTCTCGCTTAACCAAACATCAAGCGAAACTGGACAGATCGAATCGTCTCCGAAATGTCCGCAACAGTTTTTCTTTTCGGAAAAAATATTTGGAGATCATTCGGTGAAAAGACATCATCCTCGTGGATGATGTTATCTCCACGGGATCCACTGCCAATGAGTGTGCGGGACTTCTCAAAAAAAACGGTGCCAAGCGGGTGTTCGGACTCTTTCTCGCAACCACAAACAATGACTAACTCCCGGAAGCCTTTTTCTTTTGACTAATGACCACTTTTTCATATAATCCCCCGCATACGCGCGTCGTATCCTATATTGTAACGTGTCTCTATGTCTTTTATAAAAGAATCCATGAAGGAATTTGACCACATCGTTTGGCCAACTCCTGCTGAAACCCAGAAATATTTTATCACGGTAGTCTCCATGATTACTGTTTTGACGGTATTTCTTTTTGTCGTCGGAAGTCTTTTTTCTCAAGGACTCTTCGCCGCAAAGAAGCAACTTGTTCCGGTTACTTCAAATACTTCCACCACTACCTCAGCTCCGGTAGGAGACTTGAAATTGGACAATGTACAAACAACCGCCACTCCAGTTGCTCCGACAAAATAATTTTATTCTCTCTTGTATCTTTCACATATGCTTTTTGATAGTATGAACACTGCCCCGAAGGGCGAATGGTATGTTATCCGTGTTATTTCCGGAACAGAAGAGAACGTTCGGTCGTCGCTCATGCAACGTCGAGAAGCATTCAATCTCGAAAATCATATCTTGGAAGTCTTTGTTCCGACTCACGATACGATTACCGTTCGTGCGAACGGGGAAAGGGTAACGAAACAAAAGAATATATTTCCCGGATATATTCTCGTAAAAATGGTGGTAAGCAACGAGAGTTGGTATATTGTTCGAAATACTCCGAATGTTACCGGATTTCTCGGTGCGGGTACCATTCCTGTTCCTGTGAGCGGGGCGGAACTTGATCAACTGAAAGGAGCGCTTACCGAAAAGAATACCGCATTTAGCATCAAGTTTCAAATCGGAGAATTCGTCGTTATTAAAAGCGGTGCTTTTGAGGGAAGCGAGGGGAAGATCACGGAGATCAATGAAGGAAAAGGTTTCGTGAAAGTGGAAATCAATATCCTCGGTCGGGACACTCCCGTGGAGATTGATTTTACCAATGTGAAATTGAAAAAATAAAAATCTTTTAGTCTTTGGTTCGTATTCCCTAAACGTCTACGAACAGTAACTTGTTCTGCCCTCATATGCGTATTTTTTCGTATATCTTCACTGCCCTCGTTACGATTTTTGTTCTTAATATCGCCCTTTCCTTTTCACTGCCTGCATATAGAGGCTTTCTCATAAACGTACGAACGGGTATTTTCTCTTCCGAGAGGACATCAGGTCAAGAAGAAGGAGATGAGAAAATAAAGGAAACGACCCGTTTGGTGGAATCACTCGATCGCATCGATCGCCACATAGAATCTCTGAGCAAGATACAGAAGGCGGATACCGGTTCGATTACTGTGAGCGGGGCGGTGAGCACAGAAACCGGCATCGTGAATATTGCCTCGGGAGCTCTTCTTCCAGAGGAAGAGAGTATTCCAAAAGAATCCGATATTCCTCTCTCTGGCATATTCCTCTCGAAGATTATGCCGGAAATCACCCTCAAAAAAGTTGAAAATAATGGATTTTTCGGTATACAGGTCATGGGAAAGATACGCTACAACACCTATTCTGACGAAAAAAAGAAAATAAAAATTTATGCGTTCGACGATACTTATGACGCACTGCTTCTGAATATGAAACTTACGAGCAGGGTATATTCTCTCAATGAAACAGATCAGTTTTTCGGATATACCTTCTTCCTGAATCCTCTAAAAAAAGACCCAAAAGACACGACGATACGATTTATAACAGCTCTGGAAGGTCGGGCAATTGGCGTTGAGGTACCAAAAGAATACTATGCAACCCTCAAAAAGATGCTTCTTAAAAATAAATAGCACCGTCATCGCGACGACAAAAACTTTACTCTACATTTTTTATCACTTTTACCTTTACTGCTATGTCAAAAGTAACAATCCTTACTAAAGAAGGACTTCTCGAATTTCAAAAAGAACTTCAACACCTCAAAGAGGTTCGTCGTGTAGAAGTTGCCGCAAAACTCAAAGAAGCCATCTCTTACGGAGATCTTTCTGAGAACTCTGAGTATGAAGACGCTCGTAGTGAGCAGGCACAACTCGAGATTCGTATCGCGGAACTCGAAGAGATTATGAAGAATCATGAAATTGTCGATACGAAGAAAACAAGCAAAAAACAAACGGGAGTGAATGTCGGAAGTCTCGTAACTATCGTTTCTGCGGAAGATGGAAAGAAGGATACTTTTCGAATCGTCGGTTCCACCGAATCCGATATTTTTGAAAACAAACTTTCGAATGAGTCTCCCATAGGAAGAGCTCTTATCGGGAAAGAGGTGGGTGATACCGTGAAAGGACAGGCTGGTTCCGGTGCTTTCGAATATAAAATTATGGAGATAAAATAATCTTTTGCAGTTTATGAATCTTTTCGCTCAGTATATCATACTTGTTCCTATAATCGCATGGTTTACTGCAGTGATTATCAAGGGATTTTATGGACTTCATATAAAAAAATTCTCTGTCGGACAGACGCTCGGTTCCGGAGGAATGCCGAGTGTGCACAGTGCACTTGTTACCAGTGTTACTACGGCCCTCGGGATTAAATACGGAGTGTTTTCCGATATCTTCAGTCTCGCTCTCGTATTTTCGATGATCATTATCTACGATGCCATCAATGTCCGATTTGAGGCGGGTCTTCATGCGAAAGCACTCAATGAGATTAATTTTCACGGAGTGGAGCGTCGAGAAAGGCAAATCCCCCATAAATTGGAACGGAGAAAAAATACTTTCAACGAGTCCATCGGACATCTTCCCGAAGAGGCGTTTGCCGGAAGTGTTATCGGAATCATCGTGGCGATGGTACTCATGAATGTTTAGTTTCTCACCCTAAAACAATATGTCAGTGCAAGCTTTATCATCTTTCGATGACCTCAGCACCCGAGAAGGGGCCAATGCTCATATTTCGGTCACTCTTTCGGAAAGGAGTATCGATATCCCCATGAGTGTTCTCAAAGAATTTAAACAACTTTTTTTATACGGTTGGCAAACCGAAGAACAGTTTCTTTTCTCTAGAAAAACAAGAGATTATTTTCAGTCTATTCAGCCACTCTCTTCGGAAGAGATTAAAAGAATAGCTGTAAGTATTTGTGGAGTAACTTTCCGAGAGAGAACATTTATAGAAAGAGGACATAATTGGGAACGAATGGAGATGGATGCAAAAGAAGAAAATGGGTGGATTTTTTGCATAGAAGATTCACTGAGAAACAGGATGTATCCTACCGCAAGCGAAAAGGTGGCAGCATTCTTTTCCCTCCAGTTTGAAAGGCTTTTGAAGACTTACGAGGCATAATGAAACATCACTTAAAAAGTCGGGTAGTACCGACTTTTCTTTTCCCGGAAAAATAACCAATAAATTTTTTATGTTCTCCCTCTACGACGAAACCAAACTCAAGGCATTCCTTCTGGAGCACGGGCACAAGAACTTCCGGTATGCCCAGATAGAACACGCGATTTATAAGGATCTCGCGTGCGATTTCGATGCTATGACGACGATTCCGAAAGAGCTTCGCGAACTCCTGAAAACCGCTTGCTATTTCACTTCTTTGAAGATAAAATCCAGCGTGACTTCGGACGATGGACAGACGACCAAGTTCCTCCTCGAAACACATGACGGGAGATTCCTCGAATCGGTGATTATGCGGCATCTCTCGGGACGAAACACTCTCTGTGTTTCCTGTCAGGTCGGGTGTCCCATGGCGTGCAGTTTTTGTGCGACGGGGAAACTCGGACTCACGAGAAACCTCGATTTTACCGAGATCGTGGAACAGATGATGATTGCGGTACACCACCTCGCAAAAGAGGATAAAAAACTTCGGAATGTGGTATATATGGGCATGGGAGAGCCGTTCCTAAACTACGAGAATGTGAAACGATCGATAGAAATCGCCTGCGGTCAGAAAAAACTCGATCTCTCGAGTCGACGGATTACGGTTTCCACCTGCGGAATCGTTCCTGGGATACAGAAGATTGCCGAAGACTTTCCTCAGGTTTCGCTCGCCATCTCTCTCCATGCACCGACCGACGAAGCCCGTCGTGCTATTATGCCCGTCGAGCAGACTTATCCGCTCGATCGCCTCATGGAAGCACTCGATGAATATGTCGCGAAGACGAATAAACGAATATTCTATGAGTACATCATGATTAACGGTCTCACCGACCGTCCGGAGTATGCGAAAGCCCTTGCGGACCTGCTTCATGGACGACTCGCTCATGTGAACTTTATTCCCTATAATCCGGGAGAAGGAAGCTCCGACAGTCCGATGCAACCAACATCGAAGATTATGATCAAAAAGTTTCAGGATGCCCTGGAAGCAGCGGGAGTTCCCTCCACCATCCGTCACACCATGGGAGACGATATCGATGCGGCGTGCGGACAGCTCGCTCTCAAAGAACAGGAAGGGAAATAAAATACTGTCATTCCGAAATTTTTTGAAAAAAGAATATCACGAAGAGAAAAATGTCCCGAGAAAAATATTCGGAATCTACCTTGTATAAAGAAATTCCAGAAGTTGGAAGATCCTGAAACGAGTTCAGGATGACGATAATTATTAAAATAATAAATATATGGAATCTGCTCTTTTGAATATGGAAATATTAAAGAAAGAACCCAAGAAAACCAGGAGAGAAATCCAAGATGCTATTCGGAGAAAAAAAGCAGTCGCAAAAGCCACAAAAAAAGCCTGATTTCGCCGAAAAACGGAGAAAAAACTCGCCGAAAAAGCGGAGAGAAAAGTGATGCATAAAGTGAATAATGCGAAACGAAAACTGGAGAAGAAAATAGAGGAAAAAACTCGTGGATGAAAAACAAAACAGGAAATGATTAAAAAATAATCCCGAGCCGGGATTATTTTTTAATCAAAAACTGTAATAATCGTAAACTCACGAGCGTCTTTCGGAAATTTTTCTTTGGATGAGAAAGTGCCCGGTAGAGCCACTCTATTTTCAATTTTCGTATCCATTCGGGAGCACGTTTCTCAGCTCCGGACCAGAAGTCCAGAAGTCCACCGACCGTGAACACCAGACACCCCATTTCTTCTATTTTTTTCCTGTTTTTCTCCACCCAGATTTCTTGAAGAGGACTTCCGCGTCCGATGAGAAGTATTCGGATTATTCCTTTTTGTTTTGGTTGCATCTCATCCCAATTGAATTCCCCGAATCCATTTTGGGCGGAGAGAATCAGATAATCAAAAATTTCTGTTATATATGTTGCCGATTTTTGAACCACTTCATCAGTAGCTCCGTAGAGAAATATTTCCACTTTTTTATCCTTTGGGAGATTTGAGAGGAAATAGGGAAGAAAATCCGTTCCATTGAGATTCGGAAGTTCTTTTCCGAAGTATTTTTTGTAGAGCAGTTTCAGTGCGATTCCGTCAGGCAAGAGGAAATCTCACTCCAAAAGTGCTTTCGAAAGAGTTTCCTTTTTCGGAGAAACAGCGTTTTCCCTGTCGAGTTTCCCGAGGATTATATTCGCAAAATACAGAAAATGGACGATACAATTCCCCTTTTCTTCATAGAGCTTCAAGATATCTTTTGTTATGTTTTCCGCATCTGAAAGTGCAAGTTTTTTAAGGATTTTCGTGAGAATATTGTTCATTTTCCATGATTATTTTTAGAAACTTTTCTTTAGTATAAGATAAAACACAAAAAATCAACTGCTTCTTTTTGAATTTTTCCACTTTTCTGATACAATAAAAGAAATTCTTACCTAAGCCCATGACTCCAAGCGAACTCATCATTATTCTTATCGTCAGTATTATCATCCTTTCCGGAGCGTTTCTCTACGCGAAAAGACGGATAGATTTTCGGCGTTCCATCGATATGGTATTCCTCCGTGTTTTGATCCCGAAAAAGGAGAGCGAACAGGATGATCGAAAGGAAACGACTCGAGATTTCAAGGAGGCGATAAGCCTGATGGAGCAACTTCTCGCTTCTCTCAAGTCCCTCCATTCCGGGGGTTTGAAATCGAAGTTTTTCGGTCAGGATTATCTCTCTCTGGAGTATGTGGCACATAAACAGGAGATATATTTCTACGTCGTGGTTCCGAAAAAAGCCAAGAACTTGATCGAAAAACAGATCAGTGCTTTTTATAGCGATGCGGTTATCGATGAAACCGAAGAGATTGATATCTTTCAGGATAAAAAGGTGGTAAAAGGGGTGGAACTCGTTCTCTCCAAATCTTTTCATTACCCGATTAAGACCTATCAAAAATTGGAAAGCGATCCGATGAACACACTGCTCAGTACTCTTGGGAAACTCGGAGAAACGGAAGCGGCTTCTATCCAGATCCTTCTCTCACCCATATCGGATACTTGGCAGAAATCCGTGAAGAAAACAGAAAAGCATAAGGGATGAAAATTCTCTCTGAATCCGCTTTCTTGGATAGCGAGTCTTTTGAGTGTTCTTTTTTCTTCATCAGATGAGGGAAAGAAGGACGATTCTCATGAGGGGGAGGATGAGGATGGGGTTATGAAGGAAAAACGCAAAAAGACGGGATACGAGGTCGTGATTCGCATCATCACAACGGGGAACGATCCCTATATGGTAGAGTCGGAGATAAAAAACATCACGTCTTCTTTTTCCCAGTATTCCATCGCCATGGGAAACGGTTTTAAAAGCGAGAAGAAAACCAATCTTGACGGTTTTATGCGCGAATATATTTTTCGGCATTTCCCTTTTTCTTTTGGTTCCAAGTCAGTTCTCAATATCGAGGAAATAGCCTCCATATTCCACTTCCCTCATTCCAAATACAACAAAACTCCCGAGATCCGTTGGCAGAACTTCAAGATCGTGAAAGCACCGGTCAATCTTCCAAAGGAAGGAATACTTCTCGGATACAATACCTATAAAGGCATCACGAAAGAGGTTCGCGTTCAGAATGAAGACCGTTTTCGACATTTTTACATCATCGGACAGACGGGTACGGGTAAATCGACCGAACTCCAGGTAATGGCGAGACAGGATTTCAAACTCGGAAACGGGGCGTGTATCATGGATCCGCACGGAGAACTCGCTCTCGACCTCCTTCCTTTCGTTCCCCGCGATCGGGCGGACGATGTCATCTACTTCGATCCGGCGGATATGTCTCGTCCCATGGGGATTAATATTCTCGAAGCGACCACCGACGATGAGAAACAAATGGTGACGCAAGATGCGATGAATATTATGATCAAGCTTTTCGGGGCGGAGATTTTCGGACCCCGTATTCAGGATTACTTCCGAAACGGAGTTCTGACGCTTATGGATTATCCGGGAGGATGCGCTCTCACGGATATTATGCGACTCTTTACGGACGAGGATTTCCAAAAAGAACGTCGTCGTACGCTCAAAAACCCAATCGTGAAGGCTTGGTGGGATTTTACGTATGCCAAAATGGGGGATCGGGAGAAAGGCGAGATTATCCCCTATTTTGCGGCGAAATTCGGAGGATTCATCACCAATACGATGATGCGAAATATCATCGGACAAACCAAAAGTTCCTTCGACGTATTCGATGTCATGCAACAGAAAAAACTCCTCTTCATCAACCTTTCCAAGGGAACGCTCGGAGATATCAATTCGACGCTTCTCGGACTCATTATGGTTTCCAAGATTCAGATGGCGGCGATGCGTCGCCAAAACGTCGCTAAAGAGGATCGAAGCGATTTCTTCCTCTATATCGACGAGTTCCAGAATTACGTTACCGATTCCATCGAATCCATTCTATCGGAAGCCCGCAAATACCGTCTCGGACTCGTCATCGCTCACCAGTACCTCGGACAGCTCCAAAAGTCCGATGCTCTCACGAAATCGAACCTGAATCTGAAGGACGCCATCTTCGGTAACGTCGCGAACAAGATCTGTTACCGAATCGGACCGGAGGATGCGGAGTTCATCTCCAAGGATTTCGCCCCGGTATTTAGTAATCAGGACCTCGTGAATATCGATAATCGCAAGGCGGTTATGCGACTCTGTATCGATGGACAGGCAAGTTCCGCGTTCAGTTTGACTCCCGTGAACCCGTATCTCGAAAAGGGCGACCCGATGCTTGCCCGAGCCTACAAGGAGCTTTCTCGTCTCAAGTACGGACGGGATCGGGAGTTTATCGAGAAAGAAATCATTTTTCGAATCGGTGCTTAGAACCTCTGAAAAACTTGTTTTTCGAGATTAAATCTCCGTGCCTCGTTCTCCGTACATTAGTACGGTTCACTCCGGTACTCGATTTGCACTCGAATTACTTCGTTTTTGAGAGGTTCCGGAAAATCAAACATTTTGCATAATTGTCATTGCGAGGCACGAAGCAATCCAGATCAAATAATTCCTTTTTTTATGAAATTCACTCTCACTATCATCCTTTTTCTCCTCTCATTTGCGGGAGTTTTTGCTGCGGATGAAATTCCTGTTGCTGACCTCATGAGCTATGAAGGTTATAAAAACAATGTAGAAAAATACTGCAAACTGGACAAAACTGTTCCAAATAGAAATCAGCTATGGCGAGACTGGGAAAAAGAGAGTCTCATAAAAAAAGAGCAGGTGATATATGCTGATATTACGAAAAAAGAGCAGGGAGATACAGAGTATAAAAGATATCTCGGAGAGATTAAAGCCGATCCTTTCAGGATAGATACTATAGAGAATTTTTCCCTTGGACCAACCTTTCTTGAAAAAGCGTCCTATGTGTATAAGGAAACTATGGGGGCTGTCTATGCTTGTGCGGTTATGAATGCAAAAGTTCGAATCATCGGCACTCTTATGGCGAAAATCCCCATGACGCAATCCAATACGAAAGAACGGTACCAGAAACAGCTTGTTTATATACAGAAAATTGCAGGAGAAAAGTGTCGAATAACGGGAGATACCTCGGAGCTTTCCGTCAAAAAAACACTCCTCGACAATACTGCCTATCAGTACTGTAACTATCGCCAATATCTCTACTATCTTGACAGTGCCTCAAAAAAATCCCTCGACATCTATTATAAGATACATACGGAGGGAAATACAACAGAGAATGCAAACCTCCTCAAAAATACCGATTCTGCTGCCATGGAAATCTTCCAATCTGCGGGAAAAATCACATCGGAAATCGCCCATACGAGAGAGGTTTTCCCTCAGGCAATGGTGGCTTTTGCGGAATTTGAAAAAACCTATGCTTCTCATATAATTCTGGAATTCATCCTCCAGGATTATCTCGATTTGAGAGATACTCTGAAGAAACTTTTGAATCCTATCGGACAGGTCATATACAAGGCTTCCAACGCACAAAGTCCGGGGAAGTAGAGATTTCCCAAAATGCGAATATCTTCGTCATCCGCGTTAAAATTTCTTCGTTGTAGCGGTACCACGAATCATTGGAGTTTTAACTGGATTCCTTGAACTTCAGCGTTTTTGAAAAATCTCTGTAAATTACTGGTTTCTCCCAAGTAACCCTGCCATATCTTTCTTCAGTTTCGCCGTGTAGGTTACCGGTACTTTCTTGCTCGGATGTACGAAACCGATTCGGCTCGCATGGAGGAGTTGTCGTCCAATCTCATACGCTCGTTTTGCAAAGGCATTTTCCTGTTTATCTCCGTAGGCATTGTCCCCGAGGACTGGACATCCAATCGAGGCAAGATGGACACGGATCTGGTGCATCCGTCCCGTTTCGAGAGTACACTCGATGAGACTGTATTTCCCGTGAATTCCCGTTTCAAGAACCTGATAATGCGTGACGGCGGTTTGTCCATTTTCGTCATCCACGACGATTTTATTCTCCCGTTCTGCGTGTTCGAGCCGTCGGAGCTTCCTTCGGATGACCCCGCGTGTTTCCGGAGGAGTTCCGAGACAAACCGCCAGATATACTTTCTCTATTTTATTCGATTGGAGTGCTCAGAGCATCACGTCAAGGGAGGGTTTGGTCTTGGCGATCATGACAATTCCGGAAGTGTCCTTGTCGATGCGATGGATGAGAGACGGCTTGAAGGTGAGCGATGAGAGCTTCTCTCCGAGGTAGTCCTGAGCCTGAGCGATGAGCGAGAGCTCGGTCGTTTTAAAATCCCCGGGATGCACGATGGTCCCCGGATTTTTGTTGACGATGAGGAGATCACCATCCTCGTAGACAATGTCTTTTATGTCCAGTCGTTCTTTGTCCGTTCTTTGTGAAACGGATTTTGTTACAGCCGTGAGCATCGCATATTCTTCATCTTTGACAAAGAGCTCGATACTGTCCCCCTCCTGTATTTTATACTCGTTGTCCTCGCGTTTTCTGTTTACTTTTACACTGTTTTTTCTATTGAGTTTGTATATGAGGCTCAGTGCCGCATTAGGAAGGAGCTTCTTCAAGAATTTATCGAGTCGCTGATTCGCATCGTTCGAAGTGATGGTGAATTGTTTCATGAAAAGATGGAAATTTATAGAAGTATAGAAGAAATCTCAGAACTTTCGCAAAAACGAAGTAATTCGAGTGCAAATCGAGACCCGGAGCGAACCGTACGAATGTACGGAAAGTGAGGAAGCGGAGATTTAAACTTGAAGAACAAGTTTTTCCGAGAGTTCTATTGGAAGACGGTGAAGTCAAGGGCTTCATTCGTTGTCATCTGTTGGATGAATCGGGTGATGTTTTTTCGGAATCCTCCCGCATACCCCTGTGCCTCGATGACGGCAGTCTGAAGGGGGACTGGTACGTTGAAGTGAGCTTGGTACTCGAGATAGGGAGCTTTTTCACCGCTTGTGAGAACAAGTGGATTGATGAGCGAAAATTTGATGGTGCACTTTTGAGTACCTTTACAGTAGTTAATGTTATTGTAAAATCCATAAAAAGTAGTGGAACTTCCGGAAAGTGTTTTCCCAAATCTGTTGAGAGATCCTGGATGGAAGAGTATTTTTGTCGCTAGATTGTTTATTTGATCCGCATTAATCTGACTCCCGCTTGCTTGGAGGGTGTCTCCACTTGCCGTAAGATTCCAATTAATAATGGGCATTGCTATTCACCCGGTAAGAGTCTGATCCCATGCATTATTTCCATCAAGATCAGGGACTCGAAATCTAAGAAAAGTATAGTTAGTAGCATTCCATTCAATATTGGTTGGTAGTACGAGTTGGATTGGTTTTCCCGGAGCAAGAACCGCCCAATTAGGGTCATATTCGCTATTCCCTTGCCCGGGTTGCGGAAGGGTGAGTCCATTGGCAGTTATTTGATAGGTGAATCCGGATCCATTTATGAGAGCTCCGCTTGATGTTTCTATACTCGGATCATCTCCTGACATCGAGAGAAGAGCTTCGTCCAGAGCGGTGTTTGCTCGGTAATAGGAGATATTTCCATTCTCCACCCCTTTGATATCCCGAGAAAACGGGAGAATCTTTTCAAGGAGATAGATGGCAATGACGATGATAATCATCGTCACAAATATCCCGATAATGAGAGCGGATCATGATTGATTCTTTTTCATGGTACTGGTATAAAATAATAACATTTATCTCGATAGATTCACCGTTGTTGTGATGGTCATATCACTCGCGGGCCCCTTGATTTTTTTGCGTTTTTCCCATGCAAGACCCAAAGTAAGGCGTATTCGGATGTAAGAATTCAGGATGATCGAATCACTCGATTCCTTCCAGGCATAACGGAAATCCTTTTCCGGATACAGATAAAAATCCACATTTTTTACATGTATCCACTCGGGAAATACATTTACCCACTCGGCATCCTCCCCCGCAGGAAGGTTGTTCGTTCCGGTACAATTATAGTCTGGATGACACTCCCAGGTGTCTATAATACCATCATATCTTCCGGTGGAAGTAATCGATGTGTTTCCGGTGTGGCTGAGTCCAAGATCCTTTCAGACAAGTTTCAGTATCTGGATATTTCCGAGACAACCAGTTCCCGTTCCGGTAGCATCACAGGTCGCACCGGACGGTCTATTCTCATCGAGTTTAAAGACCCAGCGAAAATAGGTACGTTCGGATTTCAATCATTTTTTTATCAAATAGAGCTCTTTTGTGCTCACTCCACCGGTAAAGACGCTCGGACCCATACCGAGATCTTCATCGTCATCATCTCATCGAACGTTGTCATTATTGTCCTCGTCTCAGAGGTCATTATTTGCATTGGAATTGTAATCGATGAATTGCTGACGATATTGCCCGTATCTTTGAGCGGCTCCCGAAGCGTTCATGCAACCTCCGGTTCCCATCGATATTCCCATTCCACTCACACAGGAGTAAAGTCCGTCCCCATAATTTGAGAGAGAACCACCGCTTCCATAGTTTCCAAAACCGGAAAACAGAGCGTAGTGTCCAGAAGAAGTGTTCGTTCCGACCACTCGTCTATTCCAATACTCCTCGTAATCGATATCCCCCCCGGTTTTTATAAGATCGACGAATTTTTCCGTGGCACTGTAGAGTTCGTTATTGAGATCAAGACGACTGGATACCATAGTTCTCAGTATCCCGATATTGCTCATCGAATCGAATGCCATTATGATGATAATAGCAAAGATGGTAATCGAGACAAGCATCTCTATGAGAGTAAATCATTTCACCTGAGATCGGTCTCAACTCGAGATCGGTCCCAGTCTATTAAATTTCATATTTTCCAAAAACTAAAAACTAAAAACTACTTCTTCTTTTCTGTAAAAGTTTTTTCCTTTTCAAAAATATAATGAAGAAATGTTCCGATGCTTCTCCCGATTTTTAATCCGGACGGTGCCTTCCAAAAGGACTTTGGACCGATATGAAAAAAGAAATTCATTATATCGAGAAAGGCATTTTCTTTGAGTGCTTTTTCGCTTTTTCCAGCCAAGCTTTTGGTTAAGAGACTGAGACTCTGTATAAGGGATATGAAAAAATCTTTTATCAGGTTCATGAGGATAAAAATAGTGTTTTTCTCCAATTTTTTCTCTCGCATACGGTTTTGATGAATGAAACAAATAAATGATTTAACATCTTTCCTCTTTACAAAAAACTTATTTTCCTATAATCGAATCCATACCACACTAAACTATCATCCACTTTTTAATATATGAATTATATCGCAAATTCCAAAAATCGGAAACTAAAAAATAAAATACACGCGGTTCTTGCACGTCTGAGTTTTAATTTTCTCCATCTTTCCGGAAGTTTGAGGATAATTAGCATTGGTATTTTTCTTTCGTTTATCTCCCTTTTTTTGAACTGGTTTTCCATTATGGACAACACACTGAACGGAAACGCATTCAGTATTCATGTGGGATATATCGGGTACATTATCATCCTTATAAATAGCATTCTCTGCTTTCTTCTGCTCTCGAGCACGGGAAAAGAAAAATTAAAGACCAAGGCCCATCTGACTTTCTCCGACCATACCATTATTATAGCATCTGGAATCACCCTTTTTCTTTTGACACTGGTAATCTTTAATTCCATTCGGGGTTTCGTTCTTTTTTACCAAAACATCGTTATAGGTGACGGTATCACATTTCAGTGTATCGGATCGATTTTTATTACTATCGGAGGATTTCTCTACTATCGTGAGAAAAAACAAGATTTTTTGAGTACGATGTATGTGGAAAATACCGGAGCCAACGACTCTTTTCTTACTGAGTATGAGGACTTACTCGGAAGAAACGATCCGGATAAAAAAAATATGACGCTTCCATTGTAATAACTTTTACTCTGACAGAGCATCATAAATTCTACTTTTTTCTTGACTTTTCGTAAAAAAAAATTATACAGGATAGTAATTCTATTCATTTTTTCAAAAAAAGTATGGTGGCAACTCTCAATACCAAGCAAATTCAAGAAAGTTTTCTTTCTATTCTTGACGGTTTGACCGACAAAGAGCAGTCGGTTATCACTCGTCGTATCGGACTCGGTGGGGAAAAAGAAACTCTCCAGTCTATCGGTAACACCTACGGAATAACAAGGGAACGGGTTCGTCAGATTGAGGATGTGGGAATCAAAAAGATTGGGCGAATTGTTCGATCGAGTGCTCTCGTATATATTCAAGAGACTGCCGAAAAAATCCTTTCCGTCTCCGGGGGACTTATGACAAAAGATAAACTTGTTATGGCTCTCATCGAAGAGATTCATATCGAAAAAACGCTTAATGAAGGAATTCTCGAAGTTATAGTCCAATCGGATTTCAATATTCAAAAAAGCAAACCGCAAATCGGGACAGAGACATATTTCTATACTCCGGATATTCAAAAGAAGCTCATCGGTGCCATTCATAAGGAGGCGATGATGATTCTGAAAAAGAAGGGGGATATTATGGAAACGGCAGCACTTTACGAGATGATTAAATCAAACATCGCTCCTGCTTTTGGAAAAACGGATACCTGTCTTATCGATGCGGTTTTGGATATTTTCGACGAACTGGTGAAGGGAGAAGAAAAATACATCGGACTCACAAAATGGAAAATTCTGAATCCTTCGACTCTCAAGGACAAGGCGGTGTATATTTTCAAAAAAGAGAAAAACCCTATCCACTTCGTGGAACTTGCCAATAAGATTTCTGATTACTTCGGAGAACCGGTGAAGGTTGCAACTATTCACAATGAGCTCATCCGAAACAACGAATTCGTTCTCATCGGACGAGGTATCTATGTTCTCAAAGAATGGGGATACAAACCGGGAACCGTACTTGATGTTATTATGGATATATTCACCAAAGCGAAAACTCCGCTCTCGACAGAAGAGATTGTCGCACGAGTGCTCAAAACTCGACAGGTGAAAACAAGCACTATCTATATGAATCTCCAGAATAAACAACAGATAGAACGGGTGGGACGTAATATGTACCAACTTAAGCAAGCTTAAGTTGAAATCTTTGAAAAACTCGTTCTTCAAATTCAAAATTCCGTGCTTCGTTCTCCGTACATGAGTACGGTTCACTACAGTACTCATTTTTCATTCGAATTACTTCGCTTTTGAAAGATTCCAGAAAATTCATCACAAAAAACTCTCCGTAAAAAGTTGCGGAGAGTTTTTTAATTTTAAATTTTCCTGTAACTGAGTGCCTCCGCAAGGTGCGGGAGTTTGATATCCGCCGATCCTTCCAGATCGGCGATGGTTCGTGCGAGCTTGAGGATCCGGAAATAGATGCGGGTCGAGAGATTCAATCGTTCCATCGCATTTTTTATGAAAATATCCTCTTCTTTTCCGAGGACACAGTACTTCTCCACGTCTTCGTTTCCCATTTCGGCATTGTAGGTTTTCTTGGTTCCGGAAAATCGAGTCTTTCCAAAGGCCCGGGCTTGCTCGATTTGTTCTTTTAATTCCGCGGAAGTTTTTGGTGTTTTTTTGTGTTCGGCGAAGTCCTCCACTTTTATCCGAGGCACTCGGATAAAAAGATCGATTCGATCGAGAATGGGGCCGGAGAGTTTCGATCGGTACCGTTCTATCTGTCCTTCACTGCAGATACAGGGTTTTTCTTTGTCTCCGAGAAATCAGCAGGGACACGGATTCAGGGCTCCGATGAGGACAAACTTCGCAGGATAGGTATAACTCGCATTGACCCGGTTGATACTGATTTCCCCGTCTTCGAGCGGTTGTCGGAGCATCTCGAGAAGCTTTCCGTCGAACTCCAAGAATTCATCGAGGAAGAGAACTCCTTTATGAGCGAGACTAATCTCCCCCGGACGACTATCGCGTCCTCCTCCGATGATGCTTATATCACTCGCAGTATGGTGCACCTTACGAAAAGGTCGTGCAAACACGAGAGGATGGTCTTTCGAGAGGAGTCCCGCGACCGAATATATCTTGGACACGTCCACTATCTCCGAGAAATCCATATCGGGAAGGATGGTGGCAAAGGCTTTGGCGAGCATGGTTTTTCCCGATCCGGGAGGTCCTTCCATGAGGATATTATGCCCTCCGGCAGCCGCGATTACGAGGGCTCTTTTGGCGTGCTCTTGTCCGATAATATGTTCAAATCCCGTGATTTTTACTCCGGACTTATATTTTTTTATATATACCTTCGGGTCAATCGGGGTATGAACGGGAAGGGGTTTAGAGCCGGAGAGTATCGCGATGAGCGAAGAAAGATCCGCGACGCCTATCAGGTGAACATCCGGGATGAGAGAAGCTTCCTCGAGGTTCTCCGTCGGGAGGAACATATATTTCATACCCTGCTCCTTGGCGAATATGACCGAAGGAAGTATGGCATTCACACTGCGGAGTTTTCCGTCGAGAGCGAGTTCTCCGACAAAGAGACTGTTTTTCATATATTCCTCCAAAAAATCGTGTTCGCGACAGAGTATTCCGATGGCTATCGGCAAATCGAAACTCGGTCCTTTCTTCCGAATATCCGCGGGAGCGAGATTGACCGTAATACGGGTTGATGGAAACAAAAACCCGGAGTTCTTGAGAGCACTCCGCACCCGTTCCTTGCTTTCCTGAATCGCGGCATCGGGAAGTCCGACGATATTGAATGCGGGCATTCCATTGCTCACATCGAGCTCCACATCTATCTTGTTTCATGAGAGTCCATTCACCGATACCGAGAAAACTTTTGAGAACATACGATGAAGCCTGATTAGGGAGCCTTATTCCGATAATGATAATGATTTTATCTGCAATGTAAAAAGAAAATATGTATTCATAACTGCAATTGGAATAATTTGCATTATTCAGAGAATACGATATTCTATTCGCATACCAGTTTACTTATTTATTTCTTCTCTATGACTGCATTCAAAAAGGCTCTCTATTCCGCTCTCGTATTCTTCGGCACTCTCATCGTGCTATCGGTCGGGTATGCGGCATATTCAACGATGACTCCGGCAACTTCGGGGCAACCCCTTACCATAGGCATCTGGAATGCGATGATTACAAATATGGATGATCTCAATACTCGAGTCGATTCTCTTGTTTCCGGATGAGGAAATCTCTGGAATACGGGAGCTACAAGCAGTATCAATTACACTGCCGGAAAAGTGAAAGTAGGATCTGTTTCCGGAAATGCCGAACTCGACATACAATCCGGAACGAAGCCTCATTGGGGAATCTACCACGACGAGACTTCCGAAGAGCTCCGTTTCTGGAACGGAAGCAATCGAGTAGTCTTTGCAAGCGGAGGGAATGTCGGAATCGGGACGACGAGTCCGGGAGCAAATCTTCATATCAGCGGAACGGATAATACATGGGGCCTACGACTTGATGGTGGAGGTACAACAAATAATTATTGAATGTTGATTCAAGCTTGAAGCTCTTCAGGCAATCAATCACTTTTGGTAAAAAACAAAGATAGCACCCCACTGTTTGTTGTTAGAGGAGACGGGAATGTCGGAATCGGAACGACGACACCGAACAGGAAATTAACCATAGCAGATTCGGCGGCTTCAATGGGGATGAGCATTGTTTCAACGGACGCCAATGGTCGACCATTTATAGATTTTCGTAGGAATACCTCAACAGCCATTGGTACGATTCAAGCTGGTCTCAATGATGCCTTTGGCATTAATGGTGATAATTTATTTATCGAAAATCCCGTTGCTGGCGGTAAAATCATTTTGCGTGATTCTACTGGAAATGGATTAGTGCAAAGTGCAGGCAATGTCGGTATCGGAACGACGAGTCCGAATGCAAAACTGCAAATCGAATCAAGTACACTCACTACACCGAACGCACAACCATTGGTTTTGACAGCACCGACAACAGCCATCGGTGACAAACTGGGAATCAGTTTTGCTCAAACCGATAATTACAGTCGTGCTCGTGCGGGTATTTATTCGATTGCGGAACTCGCCAACGGATATGCTTCTTCGCTTGGCTTTTTCACAAGAAATGCGGAAGACGGATCACAACTTGGTAATACGGATGAAAAAATGCGAATTACCAGTGCCGGGAAAGTCGGAATCGGGACGACGAATCCGTGGGCGAAATTGCAAGTGCAAGATGGTACTTTCGTCATAGGCGATACCGCTCAAGGTTCCGCTGCATCTTTTTCGTATAGTGCGGGGAAATTGCTGATTGGACTGGATTCTGCCGGTACGGATGGAATTTATTTTAGAGAATATATCCCTGGTACCGGGTATGCTGAAAATATGGTTATTAAAAATACCGGGAAAGTCGGTATCGGGACGACGAGTCCGGAAGGGACTTTGGATGTTTATGGGGTAGGATATTTTGGTTTTCAGGATTACCGAACTCAAAACACGCAAAAGGTTTTAGTATTGAGAGCAGAACCAGTGAGTGGGTCATATTCACAGTCAAGATTTAATTTCTATACGACTCCGGGAACAACAGATAACGGAGTCAGTAAATTAACTATTAAGTCTCAATATGCAGCCAATGCTGAATCAGGAGAGCTGTTTACCTTAGCGGGTAATGGGTACATTTGAATCTGAATTCCTTCCCCAACCTACCGCCTCCAACTCCCGAATACTGCCAATGTAGCGGGACAATGACAAGCGAATGCGTGGGTAACATATTCTGACGGAAGAGTGAAAACAAACAGAGAGAACCTCAGATACGGAATTTCGGAGATTATGAAAATAGAACCGAAACAATATTTCCACCATTCCTCGGAATTTCAAAGCGGATCCCTCGTAGTGAAATCGGAATGATTGAATACTCTGGGATTCATAGCACAAGACCTTGCCAAAATCATCCCGGAAGCAGTCAATGCACCGAAGGATGATTCCAAAGAACTCTGGAGTGTGGATTATAACAAACTTGTGCCTGTGTTGGTGAATGCAGTAAAAGAACAACAAGAACAAATTACGTTACTTCAAGAAGAACTTCAGAGATTAAAAGACAGACAATAGAATACTCTATTCCCCCACATTTCCTTCACTTGTAAACACGAAATTACTCTCTCGTTTGCGTTTTTTCAAGAAAACTGATACTATTACCTCAAAGGGAGTAGTATTTTTTTTCACACATCTTATGAATTTCGATTTTTCTTTTATCCCGACGGCTTTTGCGAAGATTGCGATAGGTTCTGTTCCGGCACAGACTTCCGAGGCGGTTGCGACGGGAACGGGCATTCCGGGCGGATTCGGTATGCTTTTTTCTTACATCGGGGATATCATTCTCATCGTTATCGTATTTTTTCTTTTCCTGAAATTCATTCGATTGGTGTATGAAATCTACACATCCCGCAAATTGGTTTTCATGCGGGTGACGCTTCCTCGTGCTGATTCCAAGCTCGATAAAGAAAAAGAAACCAAGAAGGATTTCAAGGAAAAAACGGGGATTATGTCTATTTTTTACAAGGGTATTCATAAAATTTCCGAAGCAACGCTCAAAGAAACTTTTCTTGATTATATTTTCGATCATGCCAAAATTTCTCTGGAAATCGTGTATGACAAAGGACAGGTGTCGTTTTATGCGGTAACGTACAGCGACTATGTAACGCTTATCTCTCAGCAGATTACTTCCAACTATCCGGATGCGGAGGTGAGAATAATCTCCAAGGAAGAGTACGGGGATATAAAACCGGTGGGATATACGCTCCGTGCCGCCTCCATTTATAAGGCAAATGACGATATCTATCCGATTAAGACGTATAAATACTTCGAGGACGATCCACTCTCCAGTCTTACGAATAATATCGGTAACCTTAAGAAGACGGATCATGCGGTATTTCAACTCATTATCAAGCCGGTTGGTTCTTCTTGGAATCGCAAGGCGAAGAAGGCAGCGAGCGAAGTGGCGAAAGGATCGTACAAAAAAGGAGCGAAAGGAGGACTGCTCGTTACTATTATTCAGTCTATTCTTTCGCCACTGTATTGGATAGCACAGCGCTTGATTAATAACGAGCCGATCGGCGGGGATTCCTGAGCTCCCGGGGCATCTTCGGGGGATTCTTACAAGATATTCAATCAGGCGGAGCAGGAAGCTCAGAAAATGGTCGGAGAATCGGCGGGACAGCCGGGTTTTCAGGCATCTATGCGAATACTCGTTGCTTCGGATACTCCGCAGAGTGCGGAATCGGGACTCTACAACCTGATTTCTGCGATGAACATCTATACCGACGAGTACAATAACAAACTCGACAATCCGCAGATTATCGAAAGTATGTTTGCCTTCTTTTTCACTCCGATTCGGTATCTGGCGTTTCGTCTCCGTTTGGTAGGTCTTCTTCAGACCAAGAGCATGTTCTCAACGGATGAACTCTCAACTCTGTACCATTTTCCCGATATCAATTACAACAAATCCCCTATTATTAAGTGGTTGGAGTACAAGATGCTCACGCCGCCGAACAATCTCCGAACACCGACGAAACCGACGATGCTCATGGATTATGTTCGGGATAAGCATGGAAATGTACTTACCATAGATGGAAACCATCTGAGGGTGGATGGAAACTGGAATCTCGTTCGAGACGCTTCCCGGAACTTTATAACTACGACCGGAGAAGTGGTTGCGGTATTTGCAGACGGGGACAACAAAGGAAAGCCCGTGGATGAAGGAAAGACCCCGAAACAAGAGTTGCAACAGAGAAAGATTGCCGGATTCCCGATATTTACGGATGGGGTTTTGATGGGATGGAACGAATACCGAAACAATAAAACCCCCATTTATTTTAATCGAAAAGACCGAGGACGACACCATTATATCATCGGTAAATCCGGATGAGGAAAGTCGGTATTTGTCGGATATATGGCACGTCAAGACCTCTGGAATGGGGACGGACTCTGTATCATCGATCCGCACGGGGATCTCGTCGAGGACGTTATCGCATTCACTCCCAAAGAGCGAGCGAAGGATGTCATCGTATTCAATCCTGCGGATCACGAGCGTCCGATGGGACTCAATATGCTGGAGATTATCGCGACCGATCCCGCTCTCCGGGCAATCGAAAAGGATCGTGCCGCCCTCGATGCGACCTCGATATTCATCAAGATATTCAACGAAGAAATCTTCGGTCCGCGTATTCAGCACTATTTCCGAAACGGGTGTCTGACGCTTATGGATGATGAAGATGAAGGAGGAACGCTCATAGATGTTCCGCGACTCTTCGTCGATGAAGCCTTTATGAAATACAAAACTTCCAAAGTGAAGAATCCGGTCGTAAAAGCCTTCTGGGAACATGAGTATGCGAATACTGGAGACCGCGAGAAACAAGAAATGATTCCGTATTTCTCCTCGAAATTCGGACCGTTTATCACGAATACGACCATCCGAAATATCATCGGGCAACCGAAATCCGCGTTCAATCTCCGTCGAGTTATGGACGATCAAAAAGTTCTCATGGTCAATCTCTCCAAGGGTATGATCGGAGATCTCAATGCACAGCTTCTCGGTCTCATATTCGTTTCCAAGATCAATATGGCGGCCATGAGTCGTGCCGATACGCCCGAGGATGAACGAAAGGATTTCTTCCTCTATGTCGACGAGTTTCAGAACTTCGCCACGGACACTTTCGGGGAGATTTTGTCCGAAGCCCGAAAGTACCATCTGGCACTTATTATGGCACATCAGTATATCGCTCAGATCGGAGGTTCCAAATCCAAGGACGGAAAACCCTCCATCAAAGACGCGGTATTCGGGAATGCTGGAACTATTATGTCCTTCAAGGTCGGTGCGGAAGATGCGGAATACCTCGAAAAAGAGTACGCCCCACTTCTCTCCCAACAGGACATCATCGGAATCGCCAACTTTACGACCTATTGCAAGCTCAATATCGACAACGCGACGACTCGTCCGTTCGATATGAAGACCATCTGGGACAATCACTACAAGAACCCGGAAGTTGCCAAGGTTATCAAGGAGTATTCCCGCAAGATGTACGGACGCAAGAAAGAATATGTCGATATGGAAATCGAGGCACGCCTCGGGATTATAAAATAGTAAAAACATAAATTTTCACCCCCGACTTGATTGGGGGTGATTTTTGTGTATACTCTGGACAATATTACTTTTCTTTGATGTATGTACCAAAATTTGAGGACCATTATTTTCACTTTTCTTCTTCTCGCGAGTATCGTTGGATTTTTCGGTACTACTTTTGCAGAGCCCACCACCCGCGATTTGGATCTGAGATACGATGCTACAAACGGAACAACGAGAGAGGGGTATATCGAGACATTCAAATCTTCTTTTGGAACTTTCTTTTTTGGGGGAGATTTGACCGGAGAGAAGGGGGCGAAATACCTCATGATAACGATCGCAAGAGACCTGAAGAATGTTGTAACGCTCCTTGCAGTCGTATATCTCTTTATAATGGTTATTAAAATAATATTTTCGGGCGGAAGCGAGGAGGATGTGAAAAAATGGCGTTTAGGAATTATCTATACATCCATCGGTATTGTCGTTATGCAAATAGCCTATACCCTCATAGCCACACTGTTCGATAGACAAGTGAGTGGCGTCACCGCTTTTGATTTCCTCGATAAAATTATATATCCGTTTGTTCGGATGCTCGAACTTCTTGCCTCATTTGCCTTTCTTGCCATGGCATTTTACGCTTTCTATCGAATCATCTCCGCAGGAGGGTCGGATGACAAGGTAAAAAAAGGAAAACAAACTATTATCTTTGCACTTATCGGATTCCTTCTCCTTAAAATACCGAGAGTGCTGGTAGAGAGTATTTATGGAAGGGCACAGTGTGATAGCGGACTTTTCGGGATATGTCAGATTACCTCTCCAGATCTCGGTGCCACCGTTCGGATCATGACAACGGCCATCAATTATTTTAACGGATTCATCGGACTTATCACGGTCATTTTGATCATCTATGCAGGATTTCTCGTGCTCACTGGTGCGGGGGACGATGAAAAACTCAAAAAAGCAAAATCGATTATCAAATACGCACTTATCGGTATATTTCTCCTGGTGACGAGTTATGTATTGTTTAATTTTTTTGTTCTTAAAGGCTAATTCTTATGTTTCGATGTCGAGAATGCGGTGCCACGAGCCAAAAATGGCAGGGAAAATGCCCAACCTGTGGAGAGTGGAGTACTCTCGATGAGGAGACTCCTATTTCCAAGAGCAAAAAACAAGCGAGCGGAAAAACACAGGAAGTATTCCAGATTCTTCCATTCCGTGAGTCCATCACCAAGGTACAACTTCGAAGTAATGAACTCAATACGGTTCTCGGCGACGGACTTACTCCAGGGAGTCTCATTCTTCTCTCCGGAGAACCGGGAATAGGGAAATCGACGCTTGCGTTGCAAATAGCGGATTGGTATAGTGGCAAAGGGAATACTGCTGTGTACGTTTCTGCTGAGGAGAACATCCACCAAATATCGGATCGGGCGCATCGACTCGGTATTGCGAACGAGCATATTCGGATTTTTACCGCACACACTCTCGAAGATATCCTCGAAACTCTCGAAAAGGACACTTCGGGACTCATCGTCATCGATTCCATAAGCATGATATCATCGCTTGATGTCAGTTCGCAATCGGGGAGCATCACGCAGATTCGGTATGTCACCGAAGTATTTATGGAGTTCTCCAAGCGAACGGGGCGTTCGATTATCCTCATCGGGCACGTGACGAAGGAGGGAACCATCTCCGGTCCGAAGATTCTCGAACACTTGGTCGATACGGTGCTCTTTCTCGAGGGAAGCAAATACGAGGATTACCGCATACTTCGAGCTCTCAAAAACCGGTTCGGTCCGACGGATGAAATCGGACTTTTTCGGATGGCGGAAAATGGGCTCGTAGATATAGCGAATCCGGGTTTGGAGTTTATCGATAAAGAAAACGAACACCTGTCCGGATCCGCCCTCGGTATCACCCTTGAGGGAAACCGTCCGATCGTCATCGAAATAGAAGCTCTCTCCACCTATACCAAGTTCGGCTATCCGAAGCGATCCGCTCGGGGAATCCAGAACGGGAAAGTCGATCTCCTCATCGCCGTTCTCTCCAAGTGGAGCGATACGAAACTGGAGAGCTACGATGTCTATGTGAATGTCGCTCGAGGGCTCTCGATCTCCGAGCCCGGAATCGATCTCGCGACCGTTGCGGCGATTATCTCTTCCAAGAAAAACAAGCCCCTCGGAAGACGTATATTTCTCGGGGAGATATCCCTGACAGGGGTTGTGAAAAATATATTCGGGCTTCAAAAACGGGTGGATGAGGCGGTAAAACTCGGTTTTACGGAAATTGTCCTCCCAAAAAATTCTGGAATAAAGACAAAAAAAGGAGCTTCCGTACAGCTCATAGAAGTGGGACACATAGGAGAGCTTTCGAAAATAATATAAAAATGAGACGAAAAAGTTGCATTAAATAAATTATCCATATAATACTGCCCAAGTACTATTTTTACTCATTTTTTTTGTCCCTATGAAAGATATTCACCCAAAATTCTCTGCTCAAACAAAAGTTCTTTGTTCTTGTGGAAACGCATTCGCTACCGGAAGCACGATTACTACCGAGATTAAGGTAGAGTCCTGCAGCAAGTGTCACCCATTTTATACCGGGGAAAAACGTATTTTGAAGACCAGTTCTGTTGACAAGTTCTACGCTCGTCAGAAGAAGTCAGAGTCCATCGTAAAATAATTTCTTAAAGAAACGCAAAAATCTATATTTGGAGAGCGGGTTTTTTCGAGAGTTCGTAAAAACGGGTTGTTGTCAATCCGTTTTTATGTGCATTATTCTTGCTTATAGAGAGTATATATGATACTCTTAAGGAGTACCTATTCCCATTCTTTTTTATGAATTTTCTCTTCCGCAATCTTTTTTTTGTTTTCGCATTCCTCTTTCTCGTCATAGATGGACTTTTTCTTTTGGGCGATACCGTTATCGATGCGGAGTACGCTCGATATATTTCCGTCATTACCATTATAGAAATCTTAATCCTTTCGGGGCTTGCGTACCTCACTTCCATTAAGCCAATCCATAGTCTCAAGAAGGAAATCGCTTTTTTTCTCACCGGATCGAAACAGTGAGGTGCTCTTACGGTCGGAAATATGAATCCGGACGTGCGATTCGTTATTAATTTCTTCAACAAAAGTCTGGAGATTCTGAAAAACTTCAAGGAAGAATTTAAGGCGGGGCGTATACTCAAATCAGAAGTGGAATTCGCTTCGGAAATTCAGCGCCATGTTCTGAAAAAACGTACGGTCGTAATCCCGTCCATCGATATCGTTGCCGATACGAAATCCGCTACGGAAGTAGGAGGGGATAGTTATGATATCATCGAACAGGGGGATAACTACTATATCTATATCGGAGATGTTACGGGACATGGAGTTGCATCGGGATTTGTCATGATGATCGTTAACGCACTTATATCCGGATTTTCCAAAATTATCGAAAGTTCCGCGGATATTCTCGCAAAAACGAATGAAATCGTGAAACCTCGCGTAAAATCCAGTATGCTCATGACGCTTCTTATGATTCGCTGGAATGAGTGAGAGAAAAAGATGTATATGACCGGTGCCGGACATGAATACCTGATCATCTATAAAGCTTTACAAAAAAAGGCATTTAAGATTAAATCGGGAGGAATGGCTCTTGGTATGACGAAAGATATCTCGAAAATCCTCAAGGAAACACAGATTTCTGTAGAGAAAGATGATATCATCGTTCTTTATACCGACGGTATTACCGAAGCTCGTAATGGGAAAAATGAAAGTGATATGATGCTCGGAATCGATCGGCTCGTGGAAATTATCGAAAAAGCCTCCATGAAAACGGCACAAGGAGTTTTCAATACCATTACAATAGAACTCTCAAAATTTATGGGGTACGGACACCGGCAGTTCGATGACATTACTCTTATATCCATGCATTACAAAGGGGACAAAATCATCGAAAACAATGTTGCTCCGGAAATTCCGTCCCAGTTTATAACGGAGTGGAATTGGAGGGGATAATCTCATTTGCACTATAAAATTGAATTTTATCGAAGTCTCCGTATACTACAGGAACTTCAAAAAAACATCTCTACTCTTCTTTTAGAATTATTTCTTACTATGGCAAATCAAGCACTTCTCGAACTTATCGCGAAAAACTACACAGGCGATGCAGAGTGATATGAACAGGCTCTTTTGAAACAAGAGGATATATCCGCTCTTAAGGTGACCGCTTCCGATGATATCTTACCGAATGTATCGGTAGAGATAGCCCCCCCTTCCGCTATTGAGACGATTACCCCTCAGGATGTTTCATCCAAGAAACTTACGAAACAGGAAGCGGACGAGATTCGACTCTGAGAAAAAGAATATCGTGAAGCACTCGCTTTCGTGAAGGACGCCATAGCTCCTTCCATGATGAAAATCGATGCGTCCAAGCTTCAGATCGGAGATACGTACATTCGTACCTTTTTCACTTATGCATATCCGGACTTCCTCGAAGGAAATTGGCTCGGACCCCTTATCAACTGGGATGTGAAGTTCGATATGTCCATGTTCATCTATCCGGTGGAGTCGGCGTATATTATGAAGTATCTCCGCAAACGTCTTACGGAACTTCACTCGGAACGATCTCTCAATGCCGACAAGGGTCTCATCAACGATCCGGCACTCGATGCACAGGTACAGGATGTAGAAGAACTCCGTGCGAGTCTGACGCGAGGTCAGGAACGATATTTTCATTTTTCTATTTATATCAGCATCTATGCTGATTCGGAGGATCAGATCAAGAAGCTTTCGAGTACGCTCGATACGCTTCTTTCCGGACGAAATATCCTGACGAAACAAGCTTTTCTCCGATCGGAGCAGGGGTTTGTGGCGACGGGGCCGTTTGCTCGCGATGAGGTGGGAGTTTATCGAAATATCTCGACCAAAGGACTTTCCACGACCTTCCCGTTCACCTCCAACTCTCTCTCGCAGGATGACGGAATCCTCTACGGAATCAACACGCACAATAACTCCCTTATTATATTCGATCGATTTCGTACTGAAAATGCGAATATGGTCGTGTTTGCCAAATCCGGATGAGGAAAATCCTTTGCAGTGAAACTCGAGATTCTCCGCTCGCTCATGCTCGGAACCGATGTCATCGTTCTTGATCCGGAAAACGAGTACAAGACCCTCGTGGATACGGTCGGTGGAACCTATGTAAATATCAACCTCAATTCCAACGAGCGAATCAATCCGTTCGATCTCCCGAGAGCTCTGAAGGACACTGAGACGAAATCTGGAGACCTCCTTCGAGGTGCGGTTATCAATCTTCTCGGACTTATGAATCTGATGCTCGGAAAGTGTACTCCATCCGAGACATCCATTCTTGAAAAAGCCATCATCACCACCTATTCTCTCAAAGGAATTACGATGACGGACGATGATATCAGCGGAAAAGAAGTTCCGATTATGAAGGATCTCTACTCCGTACTCGAAACCATGGATGGAGCAAAAGGAATTTGCGAACGACTGGAGAAATACGTAACGGGAATATTTTCCGGAGTCTTCTCGGAAGCAACCAATATCAATCTGACCGACGGACTCGTCGTATTTTCGGTTCGCGATCTTGATGATATTCTCCGTCCGATTGCCATGTATATGCTCCTCGGATATGTATGGAACGTGACGAGAAGTTCTCTCCGTAAGCGTGTTCTTGTTGTGGATGAGGCATGGAATATCATGCAACACGAGGACAGTGCGAAATTTCTCTTCGGGCTCGTGAAACGGGCTCGAAAATACGGACTCGGGGTCACGACCATCACGCAGGATGTCGAAGACTTCATGGGAAGTCCTCATGGAAAGGCGATTGTGACAAACTCCTCGATCCAGCTTCTCCTCAAGCAGTCTCCCGCTTCCATCGATGTCCTCCAGAATGTCTTTAAGCTCACGGAGCAGGAGAAGTACATCCTCCTTAACTCCGCCGTCGGACAGGGTCTCTTCTTTGCCGGTACGGAACACGTCGGGATTCAGGTTCTCGCGAGTTACTTCGAGGAACAGGTAATAACCACGAATCCAAACAAATAGAAATTTAATAATTACTTACCAAAACTTTTTATGAAAACCTTCACCCTCACGACCGAATATATCGAAATGAACAAACTCATGAAACTTCTAAATCTCACGGAAACCGGTGGACAGGCGAAAATCGCCATCTCCCAGGGGCTCGTGACCGTGAATGGCGTGACAGAACTCCAGCTCCGAAAGAAGCTCCGAAAGGGGGATAAAGTGGATTTTGACGGAGTTTTGGTAGAAATCGCGTAAACAAAAAAACTTCCGAAATTTCGGAAGTTTTTTTGTTTCTTACACTCGTATCTTCTTAATGACTTCGCCGTATTTCAAACACTTGCTCGTGATACATTTTCCGGTGATTCCAGCGAGAAGGGGGAAGATTCCGAGAAGAGCGATCCAGAATCCGACATTAACGGGTTTGGAAGGAGCTGTAATTTCGGAAATCGTTCCATAATCGAGCGAACCACTCTGAGTGGTGGTTGTACTATCTTGAGTAACCGACATCTTTGTGTCGATGAGCCAATTTCCTGCGATAAAAAGAATAATACCGAAACAAATCTGGACGATACGGAGGTATTTTCGTTTAAGGAGACAGATTCCCGTTGCTCCCATGAGAAATGGAACAATGGCGAAGATGAAGAGTCCATAGACAATACTCGTTTCGTAAGACTTCAACGCTTTCGGAAGGTGCAATATGATATTTTCGAGGTTGAGCCCGAGAATGATGGCAATCATCAGACCAAAAAACATCCGTCCAAATAGAATAGTGCGGTCTTTCGGACGTTTCTGGAAGAATTCGATAAGTTTGAACATAGATTGGTGGGATAAAGATTAAGTTGATGGTATAGTATGGAAAATGAGAAAAAAGTAAAGGTTTTACTTCTGACTCGTGAATGGGATTTTATTTCTCATCCCTATGAAGCCGTGGAAATCCTCAAATATACCAAGGCCATAGGAACATCGAAATGAAATCCCATTCGCTCGCTATCGCGAGAATAGCATTAGAGTCCAACTACTTCCTTTACTTCCTCCATCTTTGCTTCGATTCTCTCGTTCATAATCCGTGCTCCTTCCTGGAGTTTTTGTTCGATGAGCTCGGGATGTTTCTCAAGCATCGCACGAGCATCGTGGTAGGGTCGGAGGTACTCAGTCAGGATTTCCAAAAGTTCGAGCTTCGCATGTCCGTATCCGTACCCGGGCACGAGATACTTCGCCCGAATCGACTCGGTTCTGTCCGGAGTGGCGAAGGTCTTGATGAGTGCGAAAACATTACAGGTTTCGGGGTCTTTGATATCGTCGAACCCTTTGGAATCGGTCACGATGGACATGACTTTTTTCTTCAGAGTCTTGTCGTCGTCGAAGATTCCGATGAAATTATCGTAAGATTTGCTCATCTTTCGACCGTCAATTCCCGGGAGAATAGAAACATCTTTTTCTATGTACTCACTCGGGAGTTTGAAAATATCCGTTTTGTAGGTCTTGTTGAAGGCTTTCGCGATATCCCGGGTCATCTCGAGGTGTTGTTTTTGATCGGCTCCGACGGGAACGATATCCGTGTCGTACGCGAGGATATCGGCGGCCATCAGGATGGGGTAGTTAAATATTCACATATTGAGATTTGGTGCATTTCCATACAAATTATCATAAGCCTCTTGTGTTTTTTCAAAAATAATAGCCTTGTCTGAAATTCCAGCTTTAAGACATTTTTTTTCCATGTCGAAAACAATTTTTGGAAACAATGATTTTTCCAAAATTTTTTGCTTTTGTAAAGCATCCTTGAAACTATGCGCCCGGAGCATCAGCGAATACGGCGTCACATTGTTGAGAATCCAGTTGAGCTTCGGGATGAGCGGGATATCCGACTGGCGGAAGATATGGACGGGCGTGTCGATTCCAAATATGGAAAAGTAGGTGAGTGCCATTTCATGGGTATTCCGCTTCAAATCCGCAGCATTTTTGACACTCGTGAGGGCATGGAGGTCCGCGATGAAAATCGCCGCATCATTTTTCTCTGCAAGGCGCTTAAAAGGAAGAACGGCTCCGAGGAGATTCCCGAGGTGCATCTGGTCTCCGGTCGGTTTGACTCCGGTGAGTATTTTTTTCATAAAAAAGTCAGGAAAGTGAGTATTTTCCTGACAGTATAGGGATGAGTTGCAAAAAGGCAAGATAATTACTCTTCTCCCGGTTCTTCTTTCGGGAGATTCTTTGCGTTCTTGCACTCCGGGTAGGCAGAGCAGGCGAGGAATGGGCCTCGTTTGGAACTCTTGACGTGCATGATTCCTTCTCCGCATTTGTCGCAGGTTCCTCCCCCATGTTTCTCTTCGAGAGCCGATAATTTCTTATCTTGGATTTTCCCAATCCACTTCACCTCAGGGTAGAGGGAACTCGCGAGGAATGGTCCGAATCGACCGGTTTTCACGACGATGGTTCCACCCGCCGGACATTCTTTTCCTTCATGCTCGGCTTTGAGCTCTGCGAGGCGATCTTCCGCTTCGGGTGTTGTGATATTTTCGAGGAAATCACAGGTCGGATAGTTGGAACATCCGATAAATCGTCCGTTCTTGGAGAACTTGTAGACGAGTTCGGAATCACATTTCGGACAGGCTCTTCCGACCTTTTCCTGAACTTTTCCTTTTTCTTCCATAGCCGCGATGAGATAAGTGCTAAATTTCTTGTAAAAAGTATCGAGCATCTGTGTCCATTCGAGTTCTCCGGTTGCGACCGTATCGAACTCTTCTTCGACTTTTGCCGTGAATTTGTAGTCCATGAGTTCTGGGAACCGCGTCTCAAGAAAGTCGTTGACCGTGAAGGCGATATCGGTCGGTGCGAGTTTCTTGTCGATTTTTTCGACATATCCGCGTTCGACGATCGTTCCGATGGTCGGAGCGTAGGTCGAAGGTCGACCGATTCCTTCGGATTCGAGTTTCTTTACGAGCATGGCTTCCGTATATCTCGAAGGTGGCCTTGAGAATGTCTGGGATCCGAGAAGTTTTGTCGCAGTTGCTGTTTCTCCGACTTTGAGGTCCGGAAGAGTGGTCGGTCCAGCTCCTTCCTCACTTTCTTCGTCGTCATTTCCTTCGACATAGAGTTTCATAAACCCGGGGAATTTGATGACTTCTCCCTTGGAAATCCACTCCTGATCAGGAGCGACGGTTGGGGAAAATATGAACGTAGTGGTTTCTATTTTCGCTTCCTGCATCTGCGATGCCACCGTTCGTTCCCAGATGAGTCGATAGAGACGGAGTTCTCCGCCCTCGAGGCCGATAGTGTCGGGAGTCTTGTCGATATAAGCGGGACGTATCGCTTCATGTGCCTCTTGTGCATTGGCTTGCTTCGTCTTGTATTTTCGCCCTCCCGCGATGGAATATTCTTTTCCGAATGTGGTATCGATGTAGCTTTGACACGCGTCCATAGCAAGCGTGGAGAGATTCACGGAATCGGTTCGCATATAGGTGATGAACCCATTTTGATACAATCCCTGTGCCACGGTCATGGTTTGGGCAACCGAGAATCCGAGTTTACGGGAAGCTTCCTGTTGGAGAGTGGAGGTCGTGAACGGAGCCCCTGGAAGTCGTGTCGTATTTTTCTTGTCCGCATCCGCGAGGGTGAACTCGAGCGTTGTCGCCGCTTCGTAGAATTTATTGCCCTTTTTATCGGCTTTCTCCACGAGAGAATCCACGTTGAATCCGAGTGTTGAAAGCATCTTCTGGATATCTTCGGTATTCTTGAGTTTCTTTACTTTTCCGGAAAGTTTGGCGAAATCGATCCCGAATGTAACCCCTTTTGCCTCCGCTTCGACTCGAAGTTTCCAACTCTCTTCCGGTTTGAAACCCTGTATCTCTCGTTCTCGTTCGACGATGAGTTTCACCGCGACGGATTGTACCCGTCCAGCCGAAAGTCCGGTACGAATCTTCTGCCAGAGCACTGGTGAGACTTTGAATCCCACGAGTCGATCGAGGATTCGACGCGATTGTTGTGCATTGACGAGATCCATGTCGATATGTCGAGGATTGGCGATGGCCGCCTCGATGGCGGGTTTGGTAATCTCGTGGAATACGATACGGGAAACGTTTTTCGCATCGATTCCGAGTGCCTCGCAGAGATGCCATCCGATAGCCTCTCCTTCGCGGTCCTCATCCGTCGCTATCCAGACTTTCTCCGCTTCTTTTACGAGCTTTTTGAGTTCGGTAACCGTTTTCTTTTTCTCATCGGAGACGACATAGGTCGGAGTGAAATTATTTTCGATATCGATTCCGAGATCTTTCTTCGCAAGGTCGCGGATATGCCCGAAAGAGGCTTTGACGATAAAATCTTTTCCGAGAAATTTTTCAATGGTTTTTCCTTTGGCAGGGGATTCGACGATGACGAGGTTTTTCATGAAAGCTGGTAAAATGGGATAATTTAGCTCCGAGGATAGGGATGAAAATAGTAAAGTCAAAAGATTTTTTGATTTATGGAGGAAAAGTCCTATACTTCTTACTATCTACTTTATAATTTCCTCTTTCTATGAAATATATTATCCTCTCTGTTTTACTTTTCGGACTTGCTTCCTGTTCTCTCTCAAATCTTTCCCAAGAGAGTTCCGAGGAAAATACTGCCTCAGGCACTAGTAGAGAATGAACACAGAATTCAGATTCCGGAGCACTTACATCCTCCGGTGATATAAATGGAGAAAGCGAAGATAGTTCGGGAAGTATTTCCGAGGATGCGAGTGAAACGGGAACCGTCTCTTCCGAGAGCGGGGATATTATTCGTGATGAAGAAGATGTTCGTATCGGAACGGGAATAGAAAAATGAGACAAGGAAACGAATGACGTGGAAAAAGACCCGGAGGTTCAAAGTATCACCGAGGATATCGATAAAATATTTTCCGATATAGAAAACGGAGGGAAATAATTACCCCATCACTATTTCGTTCTCGTCAATCTCTCGAAGAATCTTTCGGGTCATAATTCTGTCATCCCAATCGATCGCTCCGGCATTGGTAATCTGACTGGTTTCCGCTCATTTCCCGGCGATGAGCACCACGTCGCTCTCCTCGGCGATGAGCAGGGCGGTACGGATAGCATCCATTCTCGATGGTACGATCCAGAATCATTCCCCTTCTTTTCGTTTGATACCCATAGACACTTCCTTGATAATATTCAGACTGTTTTCGGTATAGTTATCATCCTCGGTAAGGATTACCACATCGCTCAGAGCATCGACTACCCGCCCCATCTTCGGTCGTTTGCTCGTATCACGGTCGCCCGTTGCCCCAAAAACGGTAATGACTCGTCCGATTCCCTCCATCTGTTTCACGGTTTCTAGAACATTCTGGAGACTATCTTCGGTATGGGCATAATCGACAAAAACCGTGAGCCCGCGAGTATTTTCTATCTCTTCAAGACGTCCGGGAATCACCTCCACCGATTCGATAGCCGTGACAATAGTAGGGATATCAACTTTTTGTGATACCAAAACACTGACAGCCGCGAGAATGTTGCTGACATTAAAATTTCCCCGAAGTCTTGTTTTTATGGCAACCGTATTGGAGGGCATCTTGATCTCAAATTCTGTTCCTTCTTTACGATAATATATATTTTGCGAACGAATCTGTGCATTTGATGACATTCCATACGTATACATGATATCGGGGGTTGTTTCCGAGAGAAACATACTGGCATAATTGGAATCGATGTTCACAACGGCTATTTTTTTCACTCCCGGTTTTCTGCGATAATTTACGAGGTTCTTGAAGAGTTGCAGTTTCGTTGCGGCATAATTGTCCATCGTGCGATGAAGATCGAGGTGATCCTGGGAGATATTTGTAAGGACGGCCACATCATAGTCGATTCCATAGTTCCTGTTGTAAAAAATCGAGTGACTCGAAGTCTCGATAACCGCATATTCACACCCCGCTTCTTTGGCCTCCTTGAGGAGTCTTTGAAGGACGAATGGGGAGGGAGAAGTCATCTTCATATTATTTTCCGACCATTGTCCGTTGATGCTGTAATTTGCCGTCGAGAACATAAAAACCTTTTTTCAGGCATGTTCGAGCCCGCGAGCTACGAGATTTGTGACGGTCGTTTTTCCTTTGCTTCCGGTAATTCCTATAACTACCATATCCCGAGCAGGATTTCCATAGACATGAAACGCGATAACTCCTCGGAGATAATGGTAAAATACCCGAAGAGGCGAATCGAGGGCGACGAGTGAGCGGAGGAAGTTCATGAGAATGGAAGATAAGAATTAACGAGTTTTTCAGTGATTTCTATTCATTTTTCGGTTTTATCAAAGGAAAGAGCACTACATCTCGAAGGTTTTCCTGACCCATGATGAGAGTCAAAAATCGATCGATTCCGAATCCGAGACCGGATTGTGGGGGCATGGCATATTCCATGGCGAGAACGAAGTCGTAATCAGCAGAAGTGGCTTCTTCGTCTCCTGCTGCGGCAGCTTGGGATTGTTCCTCAAACCTCCTTCTCTGATCGATGGGATCCACAAGTTCACTATAGGATTTGATAATCTCCCATCCGTTCACGACTACCTGGAATTGCTCAACAATCCCCGGAAATTGATCCGAAGTACGAGCAAGAGGTTGCATATATTTCGGATAATTATAAAGAAATGCGGGTCCTGTGATTTTTGGTCTGACAAGTTTCTTATAGAAGTAATCGATGAGCGTGGTAAGTCCCATTTTTTCCATTCCTTCGATTGTAATCTTCCGTTCTTTTAAAATTTTTCGAAAAACTTCTTCATCCCCCGGCTCATATTTACCGATATCGATTCCAGTCACTTCTTGAATCCGTTTCATATAGTCGATTCGTTCCCAGGTGGTTCCGAAATTTACATCCTGAATAACCCCATCTCGATCCTTGATTTTCACTGTTTTTTCGAGTTTTAGTCGCTCAAAGAGACTATTGATCATCTTCTCGATAAATCGCATATTATCTTCGTAATTCCAGTACGCAGCATAATGCTCGACCATCGTAAATTCTTGCAAGTGGGAAGGATCCGATCCCTCGTTTCGAAAATCGCGGGCGATTTCGAATACCCGTTCGAATCGTCCGACTGTCGCTTTTTTGAGGGCGGTTTCAGGGGAAATTCTCAGGAATACATCAAGATCGTAATCGTTGTGATGGGTGATAAACGGTGCTGCGGCAGCTCCAGATGCGGAGTTTCCAAGAATCGGTGTTTCGAGTTCTATAAATCCCTCCTCCTCGTAAAAATCACGCATCACTTTGATAAATCGGGAACGAAGGAGAAACCGATTGTAGGTATCATTATTTGTGATTAAATCGAGATAGCGCTGTCGGTAGAGGGTTTCTTCGTCTTTGAGCCCATGAAACTTCTCCGGAAGCGGACGAATAGCTTTGGAGAGAAATGTAAAGGCGGAAACAAAAACCGTCAGTTCCCCTTTATGGGTCAAAAAAAGCTCTCCCTCCACTCCGATGAAATCGCCCATACCTACGAGCTTCTCCATAAATTTGTAGGCGGAAACTTCCTCGGAAAGTTGGGTTTTTAATCCGTCACTTGTCACGATGGAACAGTTCTCCCGAGAGAACATAATCTGAATCTCTCCGCTCGCATCCTGGATTTTTGCGAATGAAATCTTCCCGAAACTCCGAAACAGCACTACGCGCCCAGCAGTTTTCACATTATTAATCGGAGAAGCGATAATGGTTTCGATTTCTCGAAATTTACTCACATCAAAACTCCCGAGCGAACTGATTGCGTTTTTCTTGTCGAAAGAAGCGGCATAGGGGATAACTCCGAGTGCCTTCATTCGTTCCACTTTTTCGATACGGGTCTGTACTTCGTCAGTATGTTGGGTCATAATTTATGAGTCTACAAAATAGGAAATAATCAGGAGTATGCTATAAAAAAAGGGAGAAAAGTCAAAAGAAATCCCGAAAAATAGAAGATTCTCCTCCCACAAAAACTTGCATTCTCTCAAAAACCCCCTACAATTCCCGCACATCTCTTTGTTTCTTCACTTTTCCCTCTTCACGAAAACAAATCATATCCTCTCTTTGTTCCGATAATTATAAAAATCTCAAAAAATCTTTTGACACGGAGTCTCTTTTCTATACAATACCACCACTTTCAATTTTCGAAGCATGATGTTGCCGCTGTAAGACAACCTCTCAAATGCATATAGATTCTAGAAGTCATTTAAAAGTTCAATCTTCATTACTTTAGGGAAATATTCCCTACTTATGCAGATTCATTTCTTTTATCTGTAAGAATATAATTATAGTTTTTGTAACTTTTTTATTCAGATGGCTGGACTTATCGGGAAAAAGCTTGAAATGACTCGTATCATCAAAGGTGATGCAATGATCGCAGTAACGCTTATTAAAATCCCAGAAATTAAAGTAGTACAAATCAAAACTATCGATACCGATGGATACGAGGCAATCGTTCTTGAGGCACTTGATGGAAAACTTTCTCATATGAGAGAAGTTCCACTCACTGGAGCTATGTCCGAACTTAAAGTAGGTGATATAGTAAGTCTTGATGTTCTCGATGGTATCGAGACAGTAACTGTCTATGGAATCTCTAAGGGTAAAGGTTTTGCCGGAGCTATGAAACGTCATAACTTTGCCGGAGGGCCTGCAGGACACGGATCGAAATTCCACCGAGCACTCGGTTCTATCGGATGTCGTAAACCACGCCGAACAAAGCCAGGACAGAAAATGCACGGACATATGGGACTCGACAAGATTACTCTCAAACAGATTCAAGTTGAGCTCGTAAATAAGAATATTAATGTTATCGCTCTCCACGGACCAGTTCCAGGAGCTCGTAATTCACTCGTAGTTTTAGATTTCTAATTGTATCTTATTCATGGAAGCAGTTCTCTATACACAAGAAGGAAAAGAAAATGGGACAATCAGTCTTAAAGACGAACTTTTCGGACGAGAAGTTCAGATGGGACTCATCCACCGACTTCTTCGACTTCAACGCTCTAACGCACGTATCGCTATTGCTCACGCAAAAACTCGTGCAGAAGTAATCGGATCTACTCGAAAACTCTATAAACAGAAAGGAACCGGTAGTGCCCGTGTGGGTGATGCTCGTTCTCCAGTTCGTCGAGGTGGAGGTGCCGCATTTGGTCCCACAAAAGACAGAAATTTCACGATTCGTATGAACAAGAAAGAACGTCGAGCTGCTCTTTTCTCTCTCCTTTCTGCGAAAGCAGGAGAAAACGGTATCAAGATTGTAGAATCTTTTGCTGCAGATGCGATGAAAACAAAGAGTATGATTGATCTTGTTACCAAGATGAATGTAACATCCGGAGTTTTCGCCGTTTGCCCAGAAGATAATGGAGCATTTATCGCCGGTCGGAATATCCCAACGGTAAAATTCATCGGAGTCAATTACTTGAATCCCATGGATCTCCTCAAATACAATAACCTTGTCTTCACAAAAGCATCGATCGAGAAACTCTATTCCCTGTACTTGTAATTACCAATAATCTCTTAGCGTATGTCACTATATACTATAATCAAAAGACCCATTGTAACAGAAAAGAGTCAACGACTCGAGCTCGAAGGAGCTTACACTGTTGTGGTATCGTCAGAATCTACGAAAGTAGATGTTCGCACTGCATTTGAACGTCTCTATGGAGTTCAGGTAGAGAAGGTGAATATGATTACTACTCGTGAAAAGTTCCGAAATAGTAAACATGGTGTTCAGGTAAAAAGAAAGAGTCGTCTCAAAGCGATTGTCACTCTCAAAAAAGGACAAAGAATCGCCGATCTTCAAAAAATTACAATCAAAGATTAATTTTATTCACTGCTTTATCATATAGTATGGCAATCAAGAAATTCAAACCAACTACTCCAGGACGCCGACAGATGACTGGATACACGTTCGACGAGCTCACGACCAGTGAGCCACACAAGGCTCTTACCTATGGTATGAAGAGTCAGGCGGGTCGTAACAGTGCCGGTCGTATCACCGTTCGTCATCAGGGAGGTGGACACAAGAAACTCTATCGAAAAATAGATTTCTTCTTCACTGATAAACTCGATGTTCCTGCAAAAGTGGAAACTATCGAGTACGATCCGTTTCGAACCGGGTATATCGCCCTCGTATGTTATGTTGATGGTGAACGTCGATATGTTCTCGCTCATAAAGAAATGAAAGTGGGAGATATGATTATCACTGCTGACAATGCAAAACCAATGAATGGAAATCGTCTGGCTATTGGAAATATTCCAACTGGACTCTCTGTTTACAACGTAGAGCTTATCATCAACGCTGGAGCTTCCAGTGTTCGTTCTGCCGGAGCTTCCGCTACCATCGTTTCTCAGGAAGGAGAATATACTCAAGTGAAACTTCCATCGGGGGAAATCCGCCGAGTACACAAGAAATGTTATGCTACTATCGGAGTTGTTTCCAATGTGGATCACAATCAAATCGTTATCGGTAAAGCGGGACGTTCCCGATGGATGGGTATCCGACCAACCGTTCTCGGTATGTCCATGAATGCCGTGGATCATCCGCACGGAGGAGGAGAAGGACATCAATCACTCGGACAACGAAATGGACCAAAAACCCCTTGGGGGAAACCGGCTCGTGGAGTGAAAACCCGACGTCGAACAACGACTGATCGATGGGTGGTGAGAACTCGCCGAGGAAAACTTCTTGGATAGGCTCAATATATGCACAATACGACACATTTAACTTCATCTAATCCGTCAACACTATGACACGTAGTCTTAAAAAATGACCTTACATAGACGCTCGACTTGTTCAGAAAGTGGAACGTCTTAATGAGTCGGGAAAGAAAACTGTTATCAAGACATGGTCAAGGTCATGTACAGTTACTCCGGAATTTGTTGGACACACTTTTGGTGTTCACAATGGAAAAGTTCATACTCCCGTTTTCGTTACTGAAGATATGGTGGGTCATAAACTGGGGGAATTCTCGTTCACTCGAAAATTTGTTGGACATTCTGGAAATAAATAATAGTTATTTTTCACTTCAATTTTTCTCTATGAAAGCAATTGCAAATAATATTCGTATATCCGATAAGAAGCTCAACGTTGTAGCTAAGATCGTTCGAGGTATGGAGGCAAAAAAAGCACTCGATATCTTGAGATTTATGCCAAACAAAGGAGGAGCACTTATGTACAAGATTCTTGCCAGTGCCGTTGCTAACGCAACACACAATGATATGCAGGAACTTGTAAACCTTGCTATCGCATCGGTGAGTGTTACTAAGGGTATCGTCTACAAGCGTGGAAATCCAATTTCTCGCGGACGATCTCATCCGATTTTGAAAAGAACTTCAAATGTACTTCTCGAGCTTCGAGTTAAATAATTCTTATTTTCATAATTTGCATACGCATTATGGGACACAAAGTTAGCCCTCTCGCATTCCGTATAGGATACATCAAGACTTGGAAGAGTACTGGATACTATAATAAAAAAGATTATGGTAAAAAAGTTGCTTCCGATGTTCAGCTTCGTATCTTTGTACAGAAATTTCTTACCGGAATTCCCGTTGGAAATATTTTCATCAATCACGCAAACGGAGAAACCACTATTAGCATCTATACTGCCAAGACTGCACTTATTCTTGGAAAGAATGATGAGAATAAGGAACGTCTTGAGCGAGATATCGCCGTTCGTTTCCCCGGTAAATGTATCATCGAGGTAAAAGAGGTGAAAAAACCGGAGCTTTCCGCAGCACTTGTGGCTGATTCCATCGCTCGTCAGATCGAAAAGAAACTCCCGTATCGTCGTGTTATTAAAAATGCTATTTCTAAAACTATGGAAAAAGGAGGACTCGGAATCAAGGTGATTCTTGGTGGTCGTCTCAACGGTGCGGAAATTGCTCGTGTAGAAACCTACAAAGAAGGAGCGATTCCTCGCCAAACTATCCGAGCTGATATCGACTACTCTATGGAGCGAGCAAACACTATTTACGGAGTAATCGGACTCAAGGTGTGGATATACAAAGGAGACATCTATAAAAAATAAAAAACTGTTGACTTTTAGAGAAAATTCTTATACTTATTTACCATATTCAGTATGTTACAGCCGAAGAAAATCAAATATCGGAAATCTCAACGTGGAGTCCTTAAGGGGATTGCAACACGAGGATCTGAAATTGCTTTCGGAGACTATGCCGTGAAAACGACAGAGTCGGGATTCATTACTTCTCGTCAAATCGAAGCAGCGAGACGTTCTATCATCCGTTCCCTCAAAAAATGAGGAAAACTCTGGATACGTATTTTCCCAGATCGTCCATATACGAAAAAAGCCCTCGAAGTTCCAATGGGATGAGGAAAGGGAAGTCCAGAAATGTACCGAGCTCCTGTAAGACCGGGACGAATACTCTTTGAAATGTCATGAGTATCTCCAGAGGTTGCAAGAGAGGCTTTTGAGGAGGCTTCATATAAACTTCCGGTTAAGACGAAAATTCTCGTTTAATTCCCTTCAACTTTTCTTATGAAAAAACAATCAGAAAAAGATATCAAGACTCTTGAAGCACTCGATGCTTCGGAACTTGCAAAAGAAATTGCAAAAGCGGAGAAAGAACTCTTTCTTCTCAATATGAAAAATCGAGCAAATGAACTGAAACAATCTCATACCCTGGGAGCTCAGAAAAAATACCTCGCAAAACTTCATATGATGAAAACACGTATCTAATTACTACATTTTTAACACTCTTTACAATGAGAACTAAAACCGGTATCGTTACGAGCACAAAAATGGATAAAACCATTGTTGTTACCGTTGACTCTTACAAGACTCATCCAAAATATAAGAAACGCTATAAAGACTCTTCAAAGTTTTATGCTCATGATGAGGCAAATAGCTGTGTTCTCGGTCAAACTGTGACTATTGAGGAAACTATTCCTTTGAGCAAGATGAAGCGTTGGAAGATTACGACGCAAGCAGAATAAAATATTTTCTCGGAACTGAGAAACCCCACTAATAACTCATAAACTATTTAGTATGATACAAGCAGAAAGCAGACTCGTTGTCGTTGATAATACTGGAGCAAAAGAAGTTCTTTGCATCAAGGTTCTTGGTGGTTCAAAAAGACACTACGCTTCCGTGGGTGACATCATCGTTTGTTCCGTTAAAAAAGCACTTCCTCAAGGAAATATCAAGAAAAAATCAGTGGTGAAGGCTGTTGTTGTCCGTGTTGCTTTCTCTGTGAGACGAGACGATGGTACCTATGTTCGTTCTGATGATAACGCTTGTGTGATTATCAACGATAACAATGAACCGAAAGGAACCCGTGTATTTGGTCCGGTGTTTCGAGAACTCAGAGCAAAAGGATTTCAGAAAATCGTCAGTCTTGCACCAGAAGTTATTTAAAAAGAAATCGAATTGTTATTTTATTTATTATACGTTTGCATCCTATGAGAATCCGCAGTGGAGATATGGTACAGGTGATGGCCGGTAAAGATAAGGGAAAAAAGGGAAAAGTTCTTGCAACACACGCAGTAGATAACCGATTGGTTGTTGAGGGTGTGGGTATAGCAACTTGTCATATCAAAAAACAAGGAACTACTCCTGGTCAGATTATCAAAATCGAAAAGCCGATTCATGCTTCCAATGTCATGATCCTTGACCCAGAATCCGGAAAGCCAACTCGTATTGGCATCAAGATGGAAGGAACCAAAAAGGTTCGTGTAGCGAAGAAATCTGGAAAAACTCTCTAGTTCATATCATTATTTTCAATACTATGTCTTTTAAAGAACAGTACAATACAGTTATCCTTCCTCAGGTACAAAAAGCTCTCGGAATCGAGAATCCTATGGAAGTCCCAAAAATCGAGAAGATTGTTCTCAATATGGGTATCGGAAGTTATGTGGCAAGTGGTCATAAAGATTTCTCGAGTCTCAAGAACGACCTCTCTCTTATAGCTGGGCAAACTCCTTTGGTTATCAATTCCAAAAAGGCTATCTCCAACTTTAAGCTCAAGATCGGTATGCCCGTTGGTATGACTATTACTCTTCGAGGAGAGAAAATGTTCTTTTTCTTAGAAAAACTCATTCAAATTATCCTTCCTCGTGTTCGAGATTTCCGTGGTATTTCCGGAAAATCATTCGATGAAAAAGGAAACTTCAACTTCGGTATCAAGGAACATACTATTTTCCCGGAAGTTCCTCAGCTCGATGTTGTAAAACCTCACGGTCTCCAGATTACGATCAAATTCAAAGCAAAAGATAAAAAAGATACTCGAGTTCTTATGGATGCTCTTGGATTCCCATTCACGAAATAAATCAAAACTATTTTTATTACCAATTACTCTCCTACTATGGCAAGAAAGGCTCTAGAAGTGAAATGCAGCAAAGCTCAAGATAAGGCAACTCGTCTTTTTGAGTCTGGAAAAGCTATCAAGTTCTCCACACGACTCTATCATCGTTGTGCTATCTGTGGACGATCTCGTGGTTACATGGGAAAGTTCGACATGTGTCGTATCTGTGTACGTGAACGTGCGAATGCCTGAGAGCTGATGGGGGTACGTAAATCCAGCTGGTAGGCAGGATATTCGCAAAATGCGAATTTTGAACTCAAACTTTACGTTTCCTTCTCACTTCGGTTAACCCCACAAGGGGGCACTATGGTGGCAGTTTTCATTCAAACTTCATCATTTTCCAAATATCCTGAAAGATAAAATATAATTCAACTACAATATTTTTAACTTAATTGTTCCTATGATAAATGATCCAATTGCAGATTTGCTCACGAGAGTCCGAAACGGATATCTTGCACGACTTGCCGTTGTAAACGTTCCATATTCTGCCCTCAAGGAAAAAATCATTTCAATCCTAGAGAAGAATGCTTATATCGTATCCTATACGGTGAGTGAAGATAAACGAGAAATCATCGTAAAGCTCAATGATGTTCGTAAAACGAAATATCTTCCCTCTTTCCGTCGTATTAGCCGACCGGGACAGAGAATTTATATCAAGTCCGCGGATGTTCGTAAATCACGAAATGGACTCGGTATCTATATTCTCTCCACTCCAAAAGGCATTATTACGGGATATGAAGCTCATGTGCTCGGTACCGGAGGAGAACTTCTCTGCGAAGTATATTAATCAACTACTTATTAATCATTATTTTATATGTCTCGAATTTGAAAACTTCCTGTTACACTCCCCGCAGGAGTAAGCGCGAAGGTAGATGGTAAAAACGTTACTGTCTCTGGACCAAAAGGAGAGCTTAAGCATACTCTTCAAGAGTGTACTTCTCTCGAACAAAAAGATAATACTCTCATAGTATCTATTGTAAATGAAGAAAATAGCAAGGATAAAGCTATGTGGGGTCTTACCCGAGCACTCATTGCCAATATGGTAGTAGGGGTTTCCGAAGGATATAAAAAATCTCTGGAAATTCAAGGAGTTGGATACAAATTCGAAGTTGCCGGACCTTCTAAACTGGTTCTTGCTGTCGGATTCTCTCACAAGGTGGATCTTCCCGCACCAAAGGGAATTACCATCTCTGTAGACGAGAAAGAAAAAAACATCATTCATATCTCCGGAATCGATAAACAACAAGTAGGGTACTATACCGCTCTCGTTCGATCTATTAAAAAACCTGAACCATACAAAGGAAAGGGTATCCGATATGTTGGAGAACATGTACGTCGAAAGGCCGGTAAGACCGGAGGAAAGAAATAAAATCCCCCACCCGTCATTGCGATGAGCAATAGCGATGTGGCAATCTATCTTTAATTATTTAGCTAATTCACATTCTATGTTAGAAAAGGTTATGAAACGCAAACGACGACAGGTTCGTGTACGCTCTACTATAATCGGTACTGCTACAAAACCACGTCTTGCTGTGTTTCGAAGTAATACATCTATCTACGCACAGATGATTGACGATGCTGCTGCAGTAACTCTTTGTGCCGCAAGCGACATGAAGATAAAAAAGGGTACAAAACAGGAGTGTGCAGAAAAGGTTGGTGAAGAACTTGCAAAAAAAGCACTCGCTCTTGGTATAACCACTTGTGTATTTGATCGCGGAGGTTTCCTCTATGCTGGTCGGGTAAAACGTCTTGCTGAGGGGGCACGTTCCGGAGGACTCCAATTTTAAACTCTTAGAAAAACTCGTTCTTCAAGATTAAATCTCCGCTTCCCTGTTCTCCGTACAGTCGTACGGTTCACTCCGGGTCTCGATTTGCACTTGAATTACTTCGCTTTTACAAGAGTTTCCAAACATTTTTTCTTAATTATTCATTTTTTCCATTTCTATGGTTGATACTACTACTACTCCTGTAACTACACCTACTGCACCGGTAAAAACTCAAAGAGACGATCGTCGTCCACAGGGTGATAAACGTGGGGGAGGATTCAAGGATGTTGAAAAAGAATTCCAAGAAGAACTTCTCGGAGTAGATCGGGTTACTCGTGTAACTGCCGGAGGTCGTCAACTTCGTTTCCGAGCATCTGTGGTTATCGGTAATGGAAAAGGAACCGTTGGTTTCGGTATGGGAAAAGCCGGAGAAGTGGTTATCGCCATTGAAAAAGCGGTTCGTGATGCGAAGAAAAATCTTCTTACTTTCAGTATCATTGATGGAACTATCGCTCATGATTTGAGTGCCAGCTACAAGGCGGCAAACATCTTCATACATCCTGCTTCCAAAGGAACTGGGCTTATTGCCGGAGGTTCTGCTCGTAAAGTATTTGCGGTTGCCGGTATCAAGGATATCCTCGCAAAACAACGTGGTGGAAATAATCCTATTACGAATGCTCGTGTGACGATGAAGGCACTTGCTACTCTCAAAAAAGTACCAAGAGTTACTCCAAAGGTAGTTCCTGTGATAGCTTCTGAAGAGGCAGTAGTGGTGGCTCCAAAGGCAGTTCCTGCGAAAGTGGAATCAACTTCGGTTAAAACGGAGGCTCCAAAGGTAGTTGTTGCTAAAAAAGCTCCTGCGGCTAAAACTCCTGCCAAAGTAGCTGCTAAAAAAGCTCCTGCGGCTTCCAAGGCTAAAAAAGCAGAATAATCTCTCTATCAATATTTTCACTCATTAATTAACAACATATATTATGCTTTCTCACAATACTATAGAGTCTGCTCCAAATTCCCGTACGCCTCGCATGCGAGTAGGTCGAGGAGTTGGTTCTGGAAAAGGAGGTACTTCTGGTCGCGGAAATGGTGGACAAAATTCTCGAACGGGACGAGGAAAATTCAATGCTACATTTGAAGGGGGACAAACTCCACTTTTTAGACGTATGCCAAAAAAGCGTGGTTTCACGGCACATGCTCCAAATGTATTCTCTATCTTGAATATTTCTACACTTGAAAAACTTGCTGCAGAAGGTGTTACAACCATCGATAGCGAGGTACTCGTGAAAAAAGGTATTATCCCTAATATCGGAGCCCTTATCAAGCTTCTTGGAAATGGAGAAATTACTGCAAAAGTAACGGTTCGTATCCATAAAGCTTCCGCTCAGGCCCAGGAAAAGGTTGTTGCGGCCGGAGGAACGGTGGAACTTCTCTAATCTAGATTTCTAAAAATCCCCCCTCATTCCGAGAGGGGATTTTTAGTGCTTTGCTTTTATCGTAATAAACTTGACTAAATCATACTTTTTCATACAATCCGAGCGTTAATACATCATTTTTATCTCTATCGTTTTTTCCTATGATTCTCAAGAATGTTTCCCGTATATGGAAGTCATCTGACGTGAAGAAAAAAATCCTTGTCACCCTTGGTATTATTGTTCTTTATAAATTTCTCTCCACCATTCCGGTTCCTGGGGTAAACACTACGGCGCTTCTTTCTATTAAGGATTTTCTTGCTGCCAATCAAGGACTTGCTTTTTTTAGCTCTCTTATGGGAGGGGGACTTGAGAATTTTTCTGTTGTTCTTATGGGACTTGCTCCCTATATCAATGCGGTTATTATCATGCAACTTTTAGCGGTTATCGTACCGAAACTCGAAGCTCTTAAAAAAGAAGGAGAACAGGGACAGAAAAAAATCAACAATTATACTCGTTGGGCGACTGTTCCTCTCGCTTTTGCACAAAGTTACGGAATGATCATTCTCCTTAATACCCTTATCGGTGGTGGAGGGAAGATTATGGATGTGAGCAACTTTTGGGGAGTAGTGCTTCCCGCTATGCTTTTCATCACCGCAGGAACTCTTTTTCTTATGTGGCTCGGAGAGGTTATCAACGAATCAGGAATCGGAAACGGAGCATCTATGATAATATTTGCCGGAGTCCTTGCAGGAACCCCTTCCCATATTATGCAATACATTTCCGTGGGAAATTATCCCCTTCTTGGAATGCTTACTCTTATGACTCTTGCAGTTATTTACATCATCATCAAATTTACGGAAGGATTTAGAAAAATCCCTTTGATCTATACTCGAACGGGACGGGACGAGAAATCATACTTTCCAATACGAGTGAATCAAGCAGGGATGATACCTATCATATTTGCGGTATCGATCGTAACATTTCCAGCTCTTATCGGACAAGTTCTTGCCAATAAGGGATTCGGTAGTTCTGCTCAAATCGGACAATTTCTTTTGGAATATTTTTCTATGAACAATCCGAGTTGGCTCTATATCACTGTATATTTTCTCCTCGTTCTCGGATTCTCATTTTTCTATGTTTCCATAGTATTTAATACTGAGGAAGTTGCTGAAAGTATTCAGAAACGAGGTGGATATATTCCAGGAGTTCGTCCGGGACGAGAAACCGCAGAGTATCTTGAAAAAACTTCCCTTCACCTCAATCTCTACGGAGGATCATTCCTTGCTTTCATCGCAGTATTTCCATATCTTATGTCGAAATTAAACGGAGTGGTTCAAATCATTGACACTTCCGGTTCTGGAGGACAAATTGATTTTCTTATCTCTGGGGCGGGACTCATCATCGTTGTCGGAGTTATTCTTGAACTCATTCGACGGGTAGATACGGAGCTTAAGAGCTATGACTACAAAAAGTTCTTCTAGAGAAATATGAAATAACTTCAATCTTTGCACTCAAACTTTACGATCCTCGCTCTCCGTACAAGTCGTACGGTTCGCTTTGATTCGCAGTTTTCATACAAATATTATCGTTCTTTCATATTTCTATAAGTATGATGGAGAGAATCCGACTTCATCCGTAGGTCGGATTTTTCTTTTCTAACAATAAACCGAAATTTTCTATGAAAGCCTTTGTATTCGATACCGAAACTACAGGACTCACCGTTCGAACGGGAACGCTCGATGAACAGCCGTATATCGTGCAATTCGCGGGGATACTCGGAGAAGTGGACAGTGTGAACGGTTTCACGGAACTCGATCGTGTGGATATCATGGTGAAACCACGTATTGCCATTCCTTTTGCCGCATCGCAAGTACACGGGATCTACGATCGCGACATCGAAAACGCTCCGTATATCGAAGAAGTGATGGATCAGATTCTTAAGTATCTCAATACCACCGATATCGTCGTCGGACATAACATCGAGTACGATGAGGAAGTAATTCGATCGGAACTTAAACGATTGGGACGGGACGGGGATTATCAACCTATCAAGCGTGTTTGTACGATGCGAGGATCGACGGATTATTGCAAGCTCCAGGGACGGGGATTCTCTTTTAAACCGCCGAAACTCTCGGAACTCCACAAGCACCTCTTCGGAGAATGGTTCGAAGGAGCCCACAATGCGATGGTCGATGTGGAAGCGACGACTCGGGCATTCGGCTTACTCGTGCAAAGATGAGTGATAGAATTGGAAGAGACGAAGGTGATGCGATTATTCTAAATTTAAAATCCTATTAAATATATGTATATATCAAAAAGTGAAAGAAATCAATTGTTCTTATTGGCTCTCGTCGTTCTTCTTTTTCTTATGATGCTGTATGAGAAATTTGTGTGACGTATCCAAATTCCGTGAATATGTCAAACTACCTCCATAACAGAAGCCATACTTGATAAAGCTCAAGAAGAAAAAGGTAAGTTTGTTAAAAAAAATGATTCTTTTAAAAGATCAAAAATGATATTTGATAGTGCTACTTATATAGAGTTTCATTATGAAGTGAATGGGAAGAGATACCAAGGAAGTGATACTATCTCAGGTCTTGATCCATTATCCAATATTACGAGTAAATCTAGAAGAGAATGTTTTGATAAAGTGGATCAACAATTTGGTAGACCAAATGCGGGCGTTGCAAGTGGACAAGCTTTTGAGATGGCAATAGATGCTCTTAGTGATGATAAAAAAGCACTTATGAAAAAACAGGCTATGGAGTGTGATTCGGAAAAAACAGTCCAAATAAAATTTTGTCCAAAAGATCCGTCGATTCATTTTGTAGATACTTCTTGGAGAAGTCTTATTAAATTAAATTAAAAACTTACATATGGCATACGAATTTTACGAAATTCTCGAAGTCTCGTGCGAAGTGAGTGCCGAGGAACTCAAGCGTGCGTACCGCAAGAAGGCGATGGAGGTGCACCCTGACCGGCATGGTGGGGACAAGGAAAAGGAAACCCTCTTCAAAGAAGTGAATGAAGCGTATGCGACGCTCAGTGACCCACAAAAACGAGCCCATTATGACCGATTCGGAACCAACGATATGGGAGGTGGAGGATTCGGGGGTGGACAGGGCGGATTCCATACCGATATGGATTTCTCGGATATCTTCGAGTCTTTTTTCGGGGGCGGATTCCAGGGGGGCGGAACCAGACGGAAGTCTGGGGGCGTGGAAGGCGAGGACATCGAAATCCGGATAAAGCTCGATTTCGCAGAGGCTCTTTCGGGACTCAAGAAAACGGTATCCTATAACCGCAAGGTCGTGTGTACCGAGTGTACGGGAACCGGAGCCAAGAAAGGAACCGAACCGAAGGAATGTACCCAGTGTCATGGAGCTGGACAGGTTCGCCGACGGACTCAGACCATCTTCGGAGTTATGGAACAAACGGGAATCTGCGACAAGTGTCACGGAACCGGGAAGATTATCACGGACAAATGTACGAAGTGTCACGGAGAACGACGGGAAATTCAGAAGACCGAGAAGGAAATCGACATCCCGGCAGGAATCGATGATGGGATGACGATCAAGGTTCGAGGGGAAGGAAATGATGGGATTGAATCAAAAGCCGGAGATTTGTACATAACTTTCAGTATCCCGGACAGCATCGATTCTCTCACGAGAGAGGACACGAATCTCTTCTACACGATAGAAATCGACCCAGTGGAGGCGGTCCTCGGTACGAAGAAGATTCTGAAGCTCCCGGTTCTCGGAGAGCGGACCCTCGAAATCAAGGCAGGAACCCAGCACGGGGAAGTTCTCAAGTTCAAATGAGATGGAGTGAAACATATTTCCAAGGACCAGAAAGGAGATTTGTTTATCACCGTCAATATCAAAATTCCAACGCATTTAAGCAAGAGAGAGCGAGAACTCTATCACGAGATAGCAAGTGAAAAGAAAATCGAAGTTGCGAATGAAGGAATTTTGAGTAAAATCTTTTAGAAGATTTACTTTATGTATGTGTCATCCCGAGCGGAATGCAATGAAGTCGAGGGATCCCTTTAGATCGGGTTATATGGAGTAAAAAGTATATAAATCTCTCAAATAACTCGGATTCGATTTTTCTTGAAATATAGAGTCAATGTATCGGTCTAAAGGGATTTCTCCACTCCGGTCGAAATGACAAAGTTCTCATTTTACCTTGTAACTTTTACCTCTTTCTATGGCTTCCTACAACGACCTCGTTAATATCCCGACTTTTGAAAAAAGAAAAGAAGAGTTCTCCCAAGAGCGAGGAGAGGTGACTTTTTATTGTCGCGATTGTCAGAAAAACGTGGAAGCAGTGCGACTCCATCCGGAGAAATATATCTACGAATGTCCTCTCTGCAAGGGGAAACGTATCTCCATCGGAACGGAAGGTTCGGTGAAAGAGGTATATAGTAGAAGAAGATAGGATTTTTATTTGCTTTTTACTTCATTTTTTATATACTTTCCGCGATTTTAACCGTTTTTTTTACTTATTCATGATCGAGACAGAAATATCTGCTACAACGACCGAAGTCCACACAGGACCGCATATCCCGACTCTTAAAGGAGAGTCGGTTTTTGGTTTTGTTACGACGACCCTCGTCTCTATGTGGATATTTATGGCGGTACTTTTTGTAATTGTCTTTTTTGTAAACCGTTCCATTCGACTTGAGAAGTTCGGACGTCTGAGAATATTTTTTCAGGAACTGGTGAGTTTTATGCGAATGGGATTTGATTCCGTTCTCGATAATCGAGAATTTGCCCGAAAGAATTTCTTCATCATCGCAACCGTTGGTATATTTGTCATTTTCGCCAATCTTTTCGGACTTACTCTCGAAGTTGTCGGGGCTTTTCTCCCGGGAATCACCCACTATCTTCGTCCTATCACTTCCGATCTTTCAACGACCCTCGTTTTGGCACTTTTCACCATCGGTCTTGCTCAGTTCTACCATACGCGAACGAAAGGAACTTGGATACATTTTCGCGGGTATCTCTGTAATTTTTCCGGACCGCACATCGGTGCGAAGATTGGAAATACCCTTTCTGGGTGGCTTCATATCATCTCCGAACTTTCCCGTATTCTTTCGCTTTCATTTCGATTGTTCGGAAATATTTTCGCAGGAATAATTCTTATATCAGTCATCACGTTTTTGACGCAAGAACTGTTGAAATTTCCACTTTTCGGACCGGTTCCGTTCTTTCTGTATGAGGTATTCGTCGCATTGTTTCAGGGGTTTATATTCACTCTTCTGATGCTGGTATATTTTAAAGAGTCCCAGGAAACACATCATTAATCAGGATTAGCATCTGATTTCTGTCTTCTTCATCCTGAAGAAAATAGAGATTAGAAGCTAACAGCTTTTATATAAACTTATTTATCATTAAATTTTTTCTTTTATGGAATCACATGCACTCGCTATGGCACTTGTAATCGGACTCGGACTCGTTGGTTCCGGTATCGGACTCGGACTTCTCGGAAAAGGAGCGATGGAAGCGATCGGACGGAATCCGAATGCGAAGAAGTCTCTCACTATCGAGATGTTCCTCTTCCTCGGAGTTATCGAGGCGATGGCGATATTTGGTATTGCGATGGCATTCGTAATTAAATAGGGAGTTTTATAAAATAATGGATGATTTCTTTGTCAAAATCTCCGTGCCTCGTTCTCCGTACAGTCGTACGGTTCACTCCGGTACTCAACTTTTCCTCGAATTCATCTCATTCTTTTATAAAATCCGAGTCTATCTGACTTTATGAAATTTAGCTTTATAGATTATTCTCAATTTTTCTCATGGATCAACTCGTACAATTCGTCGATTGGAAAGTAATGCTCGTGCAGGTTATAAACTTCGCGATTATCTTTTATGTGCTTACTCGCTTTATTTTCAAACCACTTATCGCGTATCTCGATGCCGAGGAAGTGAAACGAGCCAAGATAGAATCGCTCGCTGCCGACATCGAAGCTCAGAAGCTCGAGGCGGATAAAAAGGCTCAGGAACTTGTTGCAGAAGCTCGTCAAGAAGCCATCGCCATCAAAACTCAATCCGAAACACTCGCGAAAAAAGAGGCATCCCTCATGGTTTCTCGTGCCAATGACGAGATTACCGCGATGAAGGCAAAAGCCGAGCTCGATCTCGCCAACGAGCGAAAACAACTCGAGATCGCCATGAAGGACCGAGTCCTCGACGTCGCCCTTTCTCTCAACGCGAAGCTCTTCGGAAAGAAGGAAGCCAACGCCGATTTTATCAAGCAGGCGATGAAGAAGTAAATTCGTTTTACTGTCATCCCGAGCGAAGTCGAGGGATCCCTTTAAATCACTCTTATGAAATCGTGTTTAAAGAAATTACAAAACATATACTTTATGACCTAAAAGATTTTGTTTCAAATGTAGCAGTCAAAAGGGATTCCTCCGCTATGGTCGGAATGACAAAAGTCTAACTTTCAACTTTACAAATTCTATGAACCTTTCTACTTACTCCAAATCCGAACTTACGACTCTCCTCAAGAGTCTGAAGTCCTACCGTGCCCTCGAGAAGTTCGTCGGGCGACGCGGTCGTGCGATTTTCGCACGCTCGCAATCCGGAACGAAAGTTTCTCGAGTCGAGTACTTCGGAGAAGAGGATAAGGTTATTCTCGAACCGATGGTTATTGCGGCATACGCTCGTCACTTCGGAGAGACGATTGATTCGAAATCCATCGAATGGAAACAGAACGACGCTATCCGCGGAGGAATCCGAATCTTCTCGGGAGACGACATGATGGATATATCGTTCCAGGAGGTGGAGAATAGGTTGAAACGATAATTTTTCCAGAGTATTCAAATATTAATTAACAACTAATCACTAATAATTTTTTCTTATGTCTACACAACTCATCGACTCTCTTATCCGTGAAATCGAGGCGAAAATCGATTCGACCGACCTGAGCCCAGAACGCGTTAACTCAGGAGAGGTTATCTCTCTCGGGGACGGTATCGCGAAAGTCGTGGGACTTCGCGAGGTTGCCTACAACGAAGTTGTCGAATTCGAATCGGGAGCCCGAGGGGTTGCTATGAACCTTGAGGAGAACTTCGTCGGAGTCGTGGTACTCTCTGGGGTTGATACGATCAAAGAAGGGATGATTGCGAAAACAACGGGTCGTACCCTCGAAGTTCCGGTTGGTCCGGGACTTCTCGGTCGTGTCATCGATCCGCTCGGGAATCCGCTCGACGGACTCGGGCCGATTGTTTCGACGGAATTTTATCCAACCGAACGGGTTGCAACGGGGGTTATGAGCCGAAAATCCGTTCATGAACCTATGGCGACCGGTATCAAGGCAATCGATGCACTTGTACCAATCGGACGAGGACAACGGGAACTTATCATCGGAGACCGTCAGACGGGGAAAACTCAAATCGCCATCGATACCATTCTCAATCAGAAAGGACAAGATGTGAAATGTATCTATGTCGCTATCGGACAGAAAGATTCCAAAGTGGTTGCCATCGCCGAAGAACTTCGAAAAGCCGGAGCTATGGAATATACAACCATCGTTGCTGCCGGAGCTTCCAGTCCCGCTGCGATGCAGTGGCTCGCTCCGTATTCCGGATGTGCGGTCGGTGAATACTTCATGCTTAACGGACAGCATGCACTCATCATTTACGATGATCTTACGAAGCATGCGAATGCGTATCGTGAAATGGCCCTCCTCCTTCGTCGTCCGCCAGGACGAGAGGCGTATCCGGGAGATGTATTCTACCTCCACTCCCGTCTTCTCGAGCGTTCCGCGAAGCTTAATGACACACTCGGAGCCGGTTCCATGACCGCTCTTCCGATCATTGAAACTCAGGGAGGGGACGTTTCCGCATATGTTCCGACAAATGTTATCTCCATCACCGATGGACAAATATTTCTCGAATCCAACCTCTTCAATGCGGGTATCAAACCGGCGATCAATGTGGGACTCTCGGTTTCGCGTGTCTGAGGATCCGCTCAAACCAAGGCGATGAAACGAGTTGCCGGAACTCTCAAACTCTCGCTTGCTCAGTACCGGGAACTCGAAGCATTCTCTCAATTCGCCTCCGATCTCGACGAGGATACACGAAACGCTCTCGAACGGGGAAGGCGTATGGTAGAAATCCTCAAGCAGGACGTCTATTCTCCCGTTTCATTCGAGAAACAGACCTGTGTTATCTATGCTGGAACCAATGGATATCTCGACAGTGTTGCGGTGAGTGACATTAAGAAATTTGAGAAAGATCTTTACACGGCACTCGAAGAAGAAGGAACGATTCTCAAAACGATTGTTGAAACGAAGGATTTGAACGATGAGATGAAGGCGAAACTCAATGGAGTATTGGAGAGTTTGAAGAAGATGTATTAATCCGTTAATTATAATTTATGGCTTCCGGAAAAGAAATCAAAGCTCGGATAAAATCCGTCACCAACACGAAGAAGATTACTCGTGCGATGGAACTTATCTCGACGGTTAAGATGAAAAAGGCTCAGGAATGAGTTCTTTCGAGTCGTCCTTTTGCGATTGCAGCCCTCCGGATATTCGCGAACGTGAGCGAATCTCTCGCGGATATCCCTTCTATCGGAGGTCATGCACATACGACGGGGAGAGAGTTCCTTGTGGTTATATCATCCAATAAAGGGCTCTGCGGAGGGTACAACGTCAATACTTTCAAGAAAGTGGCTCAGTACCGGAAAGATCATCCGGATATGACGATTGATTATATCACCATCGGGAAAAAGGCTCGTGAATTTATCCTGCGAACCGGAGGAAATCTCGTGGCTGATTTCTCGGATGTTATGAAAGATACGATCGAAATCGGGGATGTGAAACCGGTGAGTTCCATGCTCCGGGAACTTTTCATAAAACACGGACATGAGAAACTCAATTACGATGCGATAAAAATCGTGCATAGCTACTATATCTCCGCCATCAACCAAAAGGCTGTTACGAAGCAATTTCTTCCCTTGAATCGCACAGATATCGTGGAATTTCTGAGCGATATTGTCGGACAAGATACGAGTAATCTTACGGGATCGGAGAAATACAATATCGAACCGGATACGGAAACTATCGTCAATGAGGTTATTCCGATGATTCTCAGTATGCTTCTCTATGAGATTCTTCTCGAATCGAAGGCATCCGAGCACTCTTCTCGTATGGTTGCCATGAAAAATGCAAAAGATAGTGCGACGAAGAAGGTTTCCGCACTGACTCTCAGTTACAACAAAGCTCGTCAGGCAAGCATTACGAAGGAAGTATCGGAAATCGTGAGCGGAGTCGAGAGTATGAAAGAATAGTTATTTTTTCACCATATAGGATTATGGTCACGGATATAATAGTAAGCTATGCAAAGGAAAGAAATTTTTCTTCCCTGACTTTCACATGAAAAATAAATCAAACGGAAATTGCAGAGAATTTTTCGGAGGCATATGAATTGATAGGCAATCTCAAGAAGATTGTCCTCCTGTTTGATCTCTCTGGTATTGAGTATATCAACTCGGGGTTTATCGGAAATGTTGCGGAACTTTATGCCGATATCGAAGAAAATGGGGGAAAGATGGTAATTCTAGGAAATCCCGTTATCAATGATACGTTTGATCTCGTCGGATTCGGGGAATTTGTTCGGATTTTTGATACCCGAAAAAAAGCGATCAATGAACTGCGTCTTTCTGTATAAATTACGGTGTTTAGTTCACTTTATAGACTTATTTTTATGAAACTAATCATCTACACCGATGGTGGAGCACGCAATAATCCGGGTCCTGCGGGAATCGGAGTTTTTATCACGAATGCAAACGGGAAAGCCTTGGAGAGACGACATAAATATCTCGGGATTGCAACCAATAACCAGGCGGAGTACCAGGGAGCACTCCACGGAATCCGTCGCGGGATAGAGCTCGGAGCGACCGAGATAGAGCTTCGGATGGATAGTAAGCTGGTTATCGAGCAACTTTCCGGTAATTTTAAGATTAAAAATTCCGAGCTCAAAATCATCTTTCGGGAAATTCAGGATTTATTGGAATCTTGGTGCGGAAAGATACAACATATTCATATCCGTCGCGAATTTAACGCGGAGGCAGATAGACTCTCAAATGTCGCGATGGATGAAGGAACAAGGTAGGAAAAAGACCGTCATAGACGGTCTTTAAATTTTTTAGCCTCTCGGTTTGTTTTTACCGATGAGGGCAGTGTGGACACGGGGGCATGGGGCAATTAATTTTCCCCCCAGGACCACGAGTGATTTCGGTGGTGCCACAAGTCAGTGGTTTTTTCTGCTTGTGATTGTTTATTTGTATCGGTACTATTCTTCGTCCAGCCATGATCTAATCTCCCTTTTTTGTTTGTACACGAAATCCGTGCTGCATATTTATAGACAATTTTCTTTTTTTTGCAAATTTTTTTGTAATTTCCAATAAACATTTTGTAAATTCTCCCACCTCTGTATAATACCAGTCTCTTCTTTCGGAGGGACATACGCCGAGAGTGTAAACTCTCAGAGGAAAGTCCGGACACTACTGAGATAGTATGGCAGATAACGTCTGCGGCTTCGGGATATATATGAAACCAGGAGTACGGAAAGTACCACAGAGACGATACTAATTCCGAGAAATCGGGATGAAAGGTGAAAAGTCCGCCTGAGGCGGATGTAATTATTCTTCGGAATAATTATGTGGCAAACCCCATATGGTGCAAGAGGAATGGTACTCCGTTTATCTATGACGATCTCGGTCGATAAACGGAGTATACCTCGCTAGAGAGTGCGGGCGACCGTACTACGAGATAGATGTATGTCGAGACACAGAATCCGGCTTACTACCCGAAAGAAGAGATTTTAAAATAATAATATTTCTATGAATATCCTCCTTGTTTGAATCCAATGATCGGGAAAATGAACCCAAGCTCGAAAAATTGCTGCCGATTACGGGTACAGTTTTTTCGAGATGGGGCAGAAGCTTCGAAATTTCTCGGAATTGGATCATCCTCGATCTCGTGAAGTAAAATCGTATATGGAGCAAGGGAAGTTGGTTCCAGATGACCTTATTACCACTATGCTCGAACACTATCGCGATACGCACGGGAGTGATAAAATCCTCTTTGACGGAATCCCACGATCGAGTGCACAAAAAGCTCTCTTCGATGCGGTATTTCCGAATTATTTTGTGGTATTTCTCGATCTCAAACGAGAACAGGCCATCGAACGGCTCGCGGGACGCAAGATCGACCCGTCTACGGGCGAGAGTTTTTCGGCGGATTTTGCCGGGTCGTTCAGTCCTTTTACCGGACAGAAACTCATCAAACGACCAGATGACACTCCCGAAGCGGTGGCGAAACGAATCGAGATTTTCTACGATAATACCCTTCCGCTTTTGGCTCTCTGGGCACAGGAAGGGAAGCGGGTGTATACTATCGATGCGTCAAAGGATATAGAAACGGTGTATGAACAGATTAAAGTGGTTTTATCAGCGTATTAATTTTACTTTTTTATTACTTTTTCTATGAATAATTGGCTTCGTTCCCAGAGTGTACTCTTTTATGCGGTAATACTCAGTGCTATTATCGAAATATTCGAAGTAATACGAGGATCGTGTGCTGTTTGGCAACAGGAATTCCTTCTTCTCGCCATCATAGGAACTATGAGTTTTTCCGTTCGGAATCGGAGAATTTCCTATCTTGCGACACTCGGACTTCTCATAATTTATGCCGTGGAATTCTATGAGCAGTTTATAGAGCTTGAGGTATGCGGATTTGCCGCATCGGAACTCACCCCTCTTCTCATAATCGCTCTTCTATCGGCACTTTCGGTTGTAGACATGAAAGGATGGAAACGAAAATAATGAAAATAAAAAGAGCATACTGCGAAGTATGCTCTTGATTGATCTTCCCTAGCCCTATTTGGACTTGGATTGCAGGTTGCTGCTGTGAAGAGGACAATCCGTGCGATGTCCTTTACTGCCTTTGCAACGTATACAAGGTTTTTGCTTCTTTGCCATGATGGCCTCCATTGATTGATTTATTTTTCGTGGCACTATGGTGAAACCACGACGGAGATAATATGAAAATAAAAAGCAATGTCAAGACAATTTGTAAAAACTACTCATAGTATATGTTTTTTTATCTCCACATCCCGTTTTGTCGCCAAAAGTGCTTGTACTGTAAATTCGCACTCACGCCGAAATTTGACGAACTCAAAATTCGCACCTATATTGATGCTCTGAAGAGAGAGATAGAAGGTTTTTTCATTTCTCATCCAGATACACTCATCGAAACCATTTATTTCGGCGGGGGAACGCCTTCTGTTTTGACGAGCGGACAGATATCGGAAATCATCGAGGTGTTCCGGGAACAAAAGGGGTTTGCGAATGTATTCGAAATTACTCTGGAATCTAACCCCGAAGACATCACGGGCGAATATCTCGATGCTCTTTCAGAGCTTTGAGTGAATCGGTTGAGTCTTGGGGTTCAGACTCTGAACGGCGAATCGCTCCGTGTGGTCGGGCGAGCGGATTCGAATGAATCCATTTTCCGAGCACTCGATACTATCGCAAAATGTTCGATAGAGAATATTTCCATCGATCTCATCGCGGGGCTTCCCGGTACCGTAATCGGGCAAACAGTTTCGGATTTGACCGAGATTTTTTCCTGTATCACGCCGAAGCACGTGAGTATCTATATGCTCGAGGACGAATCATATCCTCTGAGCTGGAAACCGCACCTGCCGAGCGAGGAAATAGTTCGAAGCGAGTACTTATCGGGAATGGAATGGTTACAATCAAAAGGATTTCATCGGTACGAACTCTCTAATTTCGCAGAACCCTGATTTGAATCGAGGCATAACCGGTCGTACTGGAATCACTCGAATTATCGTGGCTTCTGACTCTCTTCGGCAAGTTTCGTCGGAGGAGAGAGGTTTATTAACAGTCCATCATTCAGCGGGTATTATCGAGGCGAAAAACAATCTGAAGGGATATTGTCGCCCGAATCGCTTCGCATCGAACGGATTATGTTCGGACTCAGAACCTCCGGCGTGTCCTTGGATGAGTTCGATACCGTGAGTACAGTCGAGAAATTTCAGAGAGAATGACTCCTTAAAGTGCGGGAAAACAGAGTTTTTCCAACTTCGACTTGAATTTTTTTGATTGACCATATAATGGGCGAGCTTATATAGCTTTATAAGCCGGCGTAGCTCAGTTGGTAGAGCGCGTCCTTGGTAAGGACGAGGTCGTGGATTCGAGTTCCATCGTTGGCTCCAGTGAAAAACAAAATCCCCTTCGTAACGAAGGGGATTTTTTTGTTGTGCATATTTTTCTATTTCAGCTCCACGCTTCCTATTTTCTCATATTTTTGTTCTATGTCATTCGCCTGGATTTTATTATTACTTACGGTGACGAGGGTATTGTCGAGATAGAGGTTGCGAATGACGAAGTCATTGGAGAAATTCCAGAGCTGATTTGAAAGATATTCGCCGATTGGGGAATCCGTATAACAGTACGGTGGTACATAGGATTGTGAGGGAGTGGTGCAGTATTCTCCATTGCCGATGATAGTCCTACAAACAGGCTCGCTACTTACCACATATTTTTTGCACTCTTCCAATCGTTTTGCTTCCAACCCCGTTGTATTTATATGTGAGATGCGAGACTGTTCTTTTACTCCATTTGCTCAGTCGATGCTGAGAACAATTGTTCCCTGCCAAGCGTCTTTGTTTCTATACGGTTCATTTATATCACCAGCATTCGTCATAAGGGTTGCCGGCATAAAGAGCAAATTCTTTTTTGCATACCAAGTAAAGAGTCTCGGATTATGAAGCACATCCGAACTTGATCAGAGATCTCCGAGAGTGAGAGTCGAGAGTTGTTTCGGATTCGCTACATCCCCGACATCATAGAGGTCTACCTTAATTCCTGCATTCTGCGTTCCACCCCACTGATTGGTTTTGGTATCGTATCCGATTCCGATGAGATGGGTCGCATCATAGGGGTGAAGATAGGTTGAATATCCGGGAATCTTCAATTCTCCGAGTATTTTCGGGTTTTTACTGTCCGAGAGATCGATCGTAAAGAGCGGATCGATTTGTTGAAATGTTACGAGGTAGAGGCGGTTTCCGATGAATCGTGAGCTCTGAAAGGTTTCATCCTTTCCGATATTTTGAAGCTTTCCAAGTATCTGAAGTTTCGGATCGAGCACGAAAAGTTCGGTGGATCGACTCGGGTAGTTATGACTTGTCACGATTCGAAAATTAAGAGTCGCACTATCCTCATCCATGGAGTACTGGTTCAGGGGAGATCCTGGAATGACGGTGGATGCTACATAGGAAGTAGTATCGTCTTTCACTGAAAGCTTGTGAATGAGGGTATTTTCTCCTCGATAGTAGTACGGCATAATACACTTCATAAGAGGACCACATCGGAAATCATAGCTCGTTGTGAGATGGGAAGTGATATAAAGACTCGAGAGACTCATATGAATCTGGTTCACATCCCCGAAAAGCACTTTTGTCTTGGTTTCTTTCGTCGCATCCTCCGTGTCGATAATGGAAAGAGTTACGAGACTCGGAGTGAAATCAAATTTTTTCATCGTCTCCGCATCGGGAAGCACATATTCTATGTTCGCACAGGTAGTATTGTCTTTTCTGGTCAAATTATAGGGATACAGCTTTCCATTGAGGTAAAAGTTTTTCTCACTCGCTATGCTGGTTTTGCGTAATTCTACCTTAAGCGGCTTGACAGTGGATCCGATAAAATCGGCATTGAACTTTCCCTCATTCATAGTTCCTATTCCTCCTTCCTGTACTCCTTCGTAATATACTTCATAAGGGAAAGAAAACGGGGAATTGGAAAGAATATAAAGATACTTTCCAATCATCCGAGATTCGACGATAGTTCCGTCGGTCTCATAGTATTTATCAATCTTGAGATTATTTACATCACTTGTATCGTAGACCACCACTACTGTTTTTACTTGTCGATTGAACCAATAACGGTATCCGTAATCGACCGTATTATACTTGGTTGAGAGGATAATAAGTTTTTTCCCGGAGAGAAAAAGTTTTGGCTCGATAAAGCTCTCGGGTATTTTAATCTTCTTTACGATAGAAAGTTCCGTTGCAGGAAAAACTTTTGCTATATAAACCGTATGATCTTTACTGTTGTAGAAATAGAGGTATGTTCCGTCGGTTTTAATAAGCTCTGATTCATCGACTCATGCAACCTGGAGATTGGTGGTGGAAACATCTACAGCCCCCATTCCTCATTTTCCGAAATCCGCGGAAGTGGCTGTCGGAGCGGATATACCACTCGTTTGTTTTTCCATAACGGCATCTTCCATCATGATAGGACCCCCGCCTCCCCGACCGAAATACCCGCCTCCATAATATGGATGAGTACTATAATACTCTTTGATAAAGTTCTTCATTACATTTTCCATATCGTCACAACTGTTGAATTTCTTGAGTTTAAAATCTGTCGTGAGAGTTTTTGCAGCAGAATCGGTATTGTCGAGGCACTGGGGAATTCCTTCCCAGACACAAGTATTATTGGTCGTTTGTGTGTCGATACCATCTTTTACAGTATGAGTATTACACCCGTCGGAATAGGTGGTACAAGACCCAAGATTAACATTGCGGACGATGATATCAGCTGCCTGAACTTCTGAAACCATAATCCCAAGTGTCACTACGAGGGTTATCAAAAAAGTATATTTCATAAGAAAAAAGAAAAGAAATAAAGAATCTTTATTATTCTCCAAATACCTGCGTGTAGTATACTTGTCCATCCTTTACGACATAGCCAATTCCTATATTTTTCCAATCATCAAGCATATTCGCTCGATGTCCTCCGCTATTGGCAAGACCGATGAGGAGCACTTTGAAGCTTATATTTCCACCGGCAATATTTTCACCGATAACTCCCGCAATCATGATGTTATTGTGTTTTGCGGTTCCGTTGATTTTATTGCCATTTGAATCGGTATGCGAGAGATTATTGTGCAGAGCCATATCTTTGGACTTGATAGTGGCAAGACTATTCAAGGTATCATCGAGGGCAAGAGCGGATTTTCCAGATTTTGCACGGAGAGCATTGACGAATTTCAATGATTCGAGTGCGACAACGGAATCATCGGTGGCACTTATTTCTTTCTGTGTGCCATCATAATCGTTTGGATATACCGGAAGAACATCCCCATACACAAGGGGTCCATTATAGGCAGCGAAACCATTGTCGTAATTTACCTCTACGAGATAGAGTCCTGTCTGTTTCAATGAAAGAGTCTTTTCAAAAACCTTTCCCCGTTTCATATATTTGTCCGTATCGATGCTCGCGGCATCGAAAGTATATTTTTCTACACTTCCATCGGGAAGAATGAGAAGGATATCGCTTTTTACATTTTTTCCTTCCCGAACTATTCCGCGGATAATGAGATTTCCATTTTCTTCCATTACTGTGATATTCTCGTTTTTTTCTTCTTTGTACCCGGAAGCAAGAGTCATGGTCCTGTTAAAAATAGTGACAGGAAGGGTATAGGTATCATGGGAAAATGAAGTGGAGCTCTCTTGGGAACTTACTTCTACGGAAACCGGTTTGTTGATATCGAGAGATTTCAGTGCATCGCCCCGTATGGCGATAACTCAAAAACCCCTGTATACAAAGGTTTCCGTATCGCTTTTAATGGTAAGAGTATGAAGGTTTTTCGGAGAGAAACGGAAAAAATACGTGGATGTTAGATCGGGAAGCTCCACACGTTCTATCTCCAATTTCTCCAATTTTTCCGGAGTTTTTACCGAGGAGATAAGTTTTTTTGCAGAAAAGAGAGAATCTTCCAGAACCGTTATTTCGAGAAAAGTACTTGTATTAAAACCTAAACCAGAAGCCAATACTATCTGGTATACTCCTGTTTCCTCCAGAGGGTAACTATATTCGAATTGTCCATTCGGTAGCTTTTTTGCACCGAGAGTGACGCTTTTTCAAGAAGGGGATGTAAGATAGAGTATAGTATACTCGTTTCCGAGAAGTTCCTGTCAGGTGATATGAAACGTTTCATTTTTCAGATAAGTATTTGGTATGTTTGAATCCAGCGTTATTCAGAGATTCGAGAAGACGCCGGTTCGTAAGACTTCTTTTGTGTAATTTTTTGAAACAACTCCCAGAGTGTTGCGGGTTCCTTGCAGCCTCCCGCTGGAAATCTTCCCAATAGTTTCAAACGCGGTTTTGCTGAGATCGGTAACATTCGGATATCGGGAACAATTCGGACGATCATTCGTTTTGACGATGACGGAGGTGTTGCCTTTTCCGATTTGGAGAAGGGTGTTAAAAGGGATTTCGCATACAGCGGCAGAGAAATATTCTTGCGAGAAGAGATTTCCGTTGGAAGTTTTTCTTCCCTCAAAAATATCCGAATAATAGGTAATGTCAGTACTTTCCCCAAGGATTTCCATCCCACCTGGCACATCTTGGATTTTTTCAAGATTTGGGGGTACGGTGAGATTTTTAAGATTTTGAATAAAAATTATCGTCTCTCTGTAACCATCACGAAAAAGCTTCGCTTGTTCTTTGAGTTTCGCCGTATCGCGTTTTTTAAAAGCGGTATCGATAGAAACGAGAATTTCTCCGAGTCGGACTTTTCTCTCCTCGACGTTTTTTTTCGAATTTTCATCGAGAATCATTTTACTCGCTTTTTGCTCGATTCTCAAATTCACTTGCTCATAGGCTTTTCCCAGTACTGGATGAGAAAAACTCGGTGTCGCAGAAACGCCCTGCAAGAGGGAGAGAAAGAAAAGCGATAGGAAGAAGAGATTTTTTTTCATATGATGAAAATGAAAACCCATTATATCCGAGTAAATATAAAATGCAAATGGAATAATATTCGTCTTCTGGAATTCCCGAGTTTCCCTATATTTTTAGCTCCATTCGTTAAAAAATTCGATTCTGAAAACCGGTTAGTATGACGAGGATGATACTTTTAAAAGATGGCTGTTTTTATAGAGTGCAATATGTTCGATACTCTTTTTCTGATGGTGAGGATCTCTGTCATTACGCCTGATCAGAGTTTTCCGTAAAATTCGTGGGCGAATGCCTTCCAGTTGTTATTTTCTAAACAGTTTTTCAGAAAAAGCGTAAGCTTTCCTCCCCCGTTTAAAACCAGTTCAATTATCTGAAAAGTGGAATCATCGAGATAGTGTATCATGCCCGACATATAGTGTGCCTTAATTTTTTTGGTGGTTTTTCCTCGCATATCGATTCCCGTATTTCCCCAAGAAAGAGCCTTGTATACTCATGCCTTTGCTCGATCAATCACCAATCTCATCTCCTCGGTAACGGAGCGTTTAATAATCCTTCATTGCTCGTAACAAGAAATGGTATCAGGGATTTTTTCTCCGGAAAGGACTCCTACATAACTCATATTTAAAAATGCTTATCATATATAATAGGATGCCATTTATAATCAAAAATACTTTTATGTCAAAAATTATTTTATATTATAGCTCCCATCGATATTCATTTTCACGATTCCATGTACTTCCATTATAGAGAGTTTGAATGCAATGGTCGCAATGTCCATACCGAGTCTGTTCTCAATGGATGATATATCAAGCGGTTCGGATTCTATGAGTCTGTAAATGGATTCCTCCAAGGGGTCATCAAATTTTCGGACATGTATCAGCTCTTTGTTTTCTCTTTCGATGGTTATCGGTTCGTACTCGGAAAGAATATCCGTTGCACCAAGAATAAGTTTTGCTTGTCCATCCCGAATGAGCATATTGGTTCCGGTACTTGTCGCTTTAGTAACCTCTCCTGGGAGTGCAAAAACATCTCGTCCAAAATCGAGAGCGAGCCCTGCGGTGATGAGCGTTCCCGATTTTTCTGCCGCTTCTGTGACGAGAGTTCCTTTGGACATCCCCGCAACTATTTCATTGCGGATAGGAAAGTTATAGGGTTCCGGTCCCATTCCAATCGGAAACGGCGATACGAGTGCTCATCCCGAAGTGAGAATCTGGTTAAAAAATTCTTTATTTTCCTTTGGATAACACCGATCAATTCCAGTTCCAAAAACCGCCAAGGTATATCCTTTATTTTCCAGAGTGATTTTATGTGCAAGGGAATCCACTCCATAAGCACCTCCGGATACGATTCCATATCATCTCTGTATGAGATCGGGTATGATATTTGAGAGAGTAATTCGTGAATAGGGAGTACTTTTTCGGGAACCGACTACAGAGATAAGATTCGTATGCAGGGGAAGTGTTCCCCGAACATAGAGGAAATAGGGACAAACGGGCGTTTGTCTCAAAAGTTCCGGATAGAGCGGATCTTTGAGAGTGATGATTTGCACATCCAATTTCTTTATAAGCTCAGAAATTTTAGTTGTGTCGAATTCTTCTTTGGTCTTGAGTATTATCTGAATTTTCTCATCTTTGAATCCAAGCTTTTCAAGAATTTGAAAATCGAGCTTGTTGTAAAAATCCTCATAATTCTCCTCTTTCTCGAAGATACGAGAAAGGGCTCTTTGGGACAATCCAATGGAGTGAAGATAGACGAGAAAAAGGAGATTGGTTATGGTCATGGTTATGAGAGATGAGAATCAAAATATATCCGTCCATTTCTTTTTTCCAAATGGAGTTTCCCCAATTCCTTTTTCGTATAGTTTCCTTTGTTTCCGATAAATCGGATGATTTCGGCGATACCTCTTTCGGAAAGTCCAATGGTTCCATTATTGGCTCGCTCATAGATATATCGAATCACTTCTCTCTGTAAAAAAGGAGAGAGAATCTGAAAATCTTCGACACTGAAAGAGGATTCTCATCTGAGAAAAACTTCTACCTGCTTGTTGATAAAATCAACAAGTTCCGTCATATATCTCATAAAAGATATCATATTCTTGCGATACTCTGGATTGATACGTTCAAACTCGTTGATGATGTTGAGTCGGAGGTGATTGCGAAGATACGTATCATCGGCATTGGTTGAGTCGAGCCTATAGGGAACACTTTCTTTTTCTAGTTTCTTTAGAATTTCGGTTTTTGAAACATTGAGAAGCGGTCGAAGTATGTGTCAGTTTTGTTCCGGAACTCCCGTAAGTCCATGAATTTTACTTCCGCGAATGAGATGGAACATAAGGGTTTCTATGCTATCATCGAGATGATGGGCAGTAAGAATATACCTTGCCTCATATTTTATCCGTGTCTGTTCGAGAAAATCGTATCGCTCGATGCGTGCCGTTTCCTCGATTCATTTTTTTGTCGTCTGAGCTATACTGGTTATATTTTTTTTCGTACTCGTAAAAATAATATGATTTTCTTTGCAAAAATCCCGCAGAAACTCCTCGTCCCCCTCGCTTTCTGGTCATCGCAGGCAGTGGTTGAAATGAGCAACGATGAGGTGCTCATTCGGAAGGATTTTTATAATCTCTGAGAGGAGATACATACTATCCGGTCCTCAAGAACAGGCAATTATAAGAATATCACTGGAAGTCAATTGATATTTTTGAAAGAAATTTTTGAGCATAGATTTTTATTCTTTTAAAGATATTCGTTCTTTGTTAAGTTGTTTGATAAAGTCGAGAAAATCATCATCCGGGGCAACCTTATTGAGCATGGTTTTTTTGCACCGTGTACATTGGTGTCGTATCATATATCCTTTATTTTTTCGATAATCTACATCTATCGGTTGCATTTTTCCATGACACTGAGATGCTCGGTCTCATGGGCTTATATCATCTACATGTTTGGAACAGAGACAAAAAGGACAGTGATTACGTGCCGACCCTTCCGGATGAATAATAACCGATTTGTGACAATATTCACATTCAAAAGATTCGTTATACATTACAAAGGACATACTCTTATGATTCAATATTATTGTTAAAATGACTTGCAAACTTTCCAAGAAAGTGTATGAGTTTGGTTTCATCAAATGGATATTTTTGCATGAGACTACCGAGCGATTCGGTGGAATTATTCAGTGCTATGTAGTAATCTCACTCTCGAACCATGACGTCAAAGAGGGCTCCATCCTGATTCCAGGTAAAAACTCATTCACCATCGGCGAGGGCATTTTTTTTCATGATACGATTTAAAAAAAAATCGATATTCCCAATAACACGATCTCGCCAATTTTTATCGGCAATGGCATTTTTTCAGTATTCCCTATGATATATGAGCTCATATCCAGAGTGGAGTTTTCGAAGAATGAGTATTTCATCGAAAAGAAGAAAAGAAAACTCTTCTGTAAGTTCTTTGAAAAAAGAATCGGTCTCTTTTGGGAAATCTACAAGCGGACACGATCGAATGACCGACAGGGATTGTTTTTTTCTGAAGAGAAATCCAAACATAGGTTAACGGGTTTTAAAGAAACGAACTTCCTGTCATCCCTGATTAATGTATGTTGTATTTTCACGGAGTATCTGCCATACTTTATACGGATGCGGTATAAAATGTATGGTTCGCACCTCGTCTTTTTGCTGCTCCATAATGAGATGACCGTACCCGAAGATATTTGCGAAAAGCCCATGACATTCTACGTCGATTTTCATAACTTTTCAGAGATCCATTATCTCGAGATCTTCTTGAAGTATGAGAGAACTATTGAGGATAATGAACTTATCGCGAACGATGATGACGAGTCGGTTGTAGTATCGGATGATTCCGAGTATGAGCTGGATGAATCCGTAGTTTACCAAAAGAAATATGACGGGAAAAAACACGTAATTGACGATATCGGAGGTATCTTTGTTCAGGTCTTGTTTATAGACCAAAAGAGCGGCAAAAAGTATTCCCACTATGAGAATCAAAAAAAGAAATTTTGCTACGAGATACAAAAAATAGATAAAATGTCTCGTGATGATAGTATAATTCTCTTCTACAAGGATATCCATATGAAGGAATTATAAAAGAGTAAGAATGCCTATGACTGAAATCGCGAACAAAAGGACAAAAAGAATACGAACGATAATCTTGAGTTTCCGGTCTATGATCTTGAGTCCATCCTCTCAAATCGGCCAGAGCTTCTCAACGTGACGTCTGTGTATAGAATTGAGACGGAGCTCAAAGAAGATAACTATGAAAATAAACGAAATAGTGTAGACACTGAGGATAATAAGCTGAAATTCGGTTAATGGCATGATTTCTCTGGTTAATTTGAGGAGATAGGATGTCAAACTGATTGTATTATAATGATATTCATATTTTTGCAATACTAATTATTATATGATAGAATGCTACCGAGTATATCGTTTACGTCATTTCTATTTATGCCGATTCAAAATGAAGAAGACTTTAAAAAGATAAAGGAGGCACTTCAGAGAGAAGATGCCGGATTTCATTCCGATAAATTTCAAGAGCTTAAGCGTTTTGTTTGAGAAGCTCTTTTGAGACAAGACTCTGACACGGCACTGACTCTTATTACCAAAGGAGCTCTTTCTCTCGGAGGATCCGATATCCACTATGATGTTAAATCTACATCCGTGGGAGTGCGACTCCGAATTGATGGGAATCTCGTGACGATATTTGAGCTCACTTTCGCGGAATATAAACTTGTTTTGGAACGACTCAAATATAAATCCAATATGAAGTTGAATCTTACGCAGATTCCACAGGATGGAAAATATCGCATCGAGGATGCAGGTGATCGCATCGATGTGCGTGTTTCCACACTTCCGGTGAAACTTGGCGAGAATGTCGTATGTCGAATTCTCGATTCCACCAACTCGATTCCGGTGATGAGTGATCTCGGATTTATGTGGACCTCCAAACGTCAGATTGAAAAAAGTACTCAGAAGAAAAATGGGATGATTCTTGTTACCGGACCGACAGGAAGCGGTAAAACCACTACACTCTATTCTATCCTTGCAACACTCAATACTTCGGAAAAAAAGGTCATTACCCTTGAGGACCCCATCGAATATGAACTGGAAGGAGTGGTGCAATCAGAAGTAAACGAAAAAAATAATTATACCTATGCGAGTGGACTTAAGGCACTCCTTCGTCAGGATCCGGATGTTATTATGATCGGAGAAATACGTGATCTGGAAACGGCCGATATTGCAGCACAAGCTTCTCTTACCGGACATCTTGTCCTTTCTACGCTCCATACGAAGAGTGCATCGGAAACGATAGAACGTCTGACTAATATGGGACTTCCTTCCTATGTACTCGCCTCGTCTATCGACATCATCATCGCTCAGCGACTGGTTCGAAAGATCTGTTCGCATTGTTCGGAATCGTACGAAGCAACCCCGGAAGAAAATGATATCATTAAATGGATGATGCAGGATATAGGAATTGAGGCAGTTTCAAAGGCGAAGAAAAAAGGATTTACCCTTCATCGCGGAAAAGGATGTGAACACTGTGGTTACACCGGATTCAAGGGGCGAATCGGCATCTTTGAGGTGCTTTATTTCTCCGATGAAATTCGTTCGCTTATCCGTCAAGGAGCAAGTCCTTCCGCGATACTCAAGCAGGGACGGGAGCAGGACTTGATACTCATGCGAGAGGATGGAGTTCTGAAAGCGATGCGAGGAAAAACGACACTGGAGGAATTATTCAGCGTTATTGATTAAAAACTATTTACAAAATATAAAAAAAGCTATACTTCCATTTGAAAATAGAGCTTTTTTTATTTCTTCGACAATACATTTCTATGCCACAAACCCCTCAGAAAAATCTCCTCGTCATATTCGGTGCTACGGGAGATCTTGCGAAACGTAAACTTATACCGGCACTTTTTTCTCTCTATAGTCAAAAGACACTGGAAGATACCTCCATTCTCGCAATCGGAAGAAAATCCTTTCGTTCGGAAGAGTTTCGTACATATCTCAAGTCCGAATCTCTTATAAAGACTGAGTCTATGGACAATAGGGAGAGGTTTTTGAAAAAAATAGACTATCTCGAACTTTCGATGAACGATTCAGCCGGATATGAACCGCTTCGGGAATTCACCAAAATATATTCAGAAAAAAACATTACATTTTATCTTTCGGTGCCACAGGAGCTTTTTGAACCCATTGTTTCCGGTATTACCCATATAGGACTCAATACCCCTCTTTCTCGCATTGCCTTTGAAAAACCGTTTGGATCCGATCTGGAGAGTGCGACGAAATTAAACGCATTTGTCGCATGAGCTTTTTCTGAAGACCAGATTTTTCGAATCGATCATTATGTTGGAAAAGAGACGATTCAAAATATCCTCGCTTTCCGATTCGCAAACTCGCTCTTCGAGCCGGTCTGGAACAATCATTATATCGATAATATTCAAATTACCGCCACCGAATCGCTTGGTGTGGAAGGTCGCGGAGCTTATTACGATCATTCTGGAGCACTCCGAGATATGGTACAAAATCATCTCTTTCAGGTGCTCGCCCTCGCCACGATGGAACCACCCCATACTCTCACGAGCACTGCCATTCATGACGAAAAAGTGAAAGTTATTCGATCCCTTCGACTCGGAAAGGATCTCGCGTCTCATGTCGTTTTCGGTCAATACATCGGATACAAGAACGAACCATGAATACCGGAAGTTTCTCGGACGGAAACATTTGCCGCTCTCCGACTCGAGGTTCATAATTGGCGACTGAAAGGTATACCAATTTACTTGCGAACCGGAAAAGCACTCGCCGAGAAGAAAACAAAAGTGGTCATAGAATTCCGAAAAAACGCATCCATTCTCTATAACGAGCAGGATGAACTTGAGCGGAACCGTATCATATTTGAGATATCGCCCTATGAGGGAATTTCCGTCGGCTTTAATGTCAAAGAATATGGAGAAACGAAAAAAACTCGTGCAGTTTGGTCGGAATTCATACAAACCAAAGAAGGACCGGAGGCATATGAACGCATCCTTTCGGATCTCCTTTTAGGCGACCATACGCTCTTTACGAGGTGGGATATGATTGAGGAGTCATGGAAGATTGTCGATCATCTCGTTAATTGCAAGGAACACTGCCCCATGCTGTATCCTTATGAGATAGGAGGGGATGGTCCGGTCGCGGCCGATAGCCTCCTTGAAATGGATGGACGGGAGTGGTTTTAGAAATCATTTTTTTAAAATCGTATTTTATGCAAATAATCCATTCTTCCAATCCTGTCAACCTCACTCAAGAAGTGACTTGAACTTTTTTTCGCATACTTCAAACGATCGGAGAAAAACAATCGATAGTCACCATAGGTCTTTCTGGAGGAACTTCTCTTCAGTTATTCTATGGGAATTTGAGAGATTCTTTTTCTTCCGTAGACGTAAAGCTCCGCAAGAAAATTCGATTCGTATTTCTTGATGAACGGCTCGTTCCCCTTGATCATCCGGACAGTAATTATCGACTTCTTTCCGAAATACTTTTCGCTCCGCTCACTGAAAAACACCTCTTATCGACGGAACAAATTCTAAGCATTCGGACAGATATCGAAAATTCCGAAAGAGACTATTTCTTTCGTGTTCCCTCTATCGATATCGGATTTTTCGGAGTCGGTTCGGACGGGCATATCGCTTCGCTCTTTCCTCACCATAGAGGACTTCAGGATAAAAGTCATGGATATATCCTTATCCATGACTCACCAAAACCTCCATCAGACCGGATTTCCGTTTCCGTTTCCTTTACTCAAAAAATCCCCTTGGTATTCGTATTTTTTATCGGAGAAGGAAAACGAGAGGCATATAATCGATTCTTCGATGCGGGTACCCCAAAAGAGCAATGCCCGGCGAAATATCTGCTCGGATGTAAGGATTGTCGGATAGTGACAGACTTGGAAGAATAAAAAACCACGAGAATTCTCGTGGTTTTTTATTGGGAAAGAAATTATTTGTCACTCCATTCGGTATGGAACACTCCTTTTCGATCCGTCCGTTCATAGGTATGTGCTCCAAAAAAATCCCGAAGACCTTGGAGATAGTTTGCCGGATGTTCGTTATCGGTCATGGCTTCAAAATAGGAGAGGGAACTTCCGATAGTTGGAACAGCGATACCGTGTTCAATTATAATACTCACAACTCCATGCCAGTCTGGCACACTCTCTCGAAAAGCACTCATAACTTCGGGAATGGCGAAGAGGTGTGAAACTCACTCTGGAGCATCGAGGAAAGATTCATGGAGAAATGAGAGAATTTCCGCACGGATAATACATCCTCATTCCCAGATGCGAGAAATCTCCGCCAGATTCACCTCCCATCCTTCTTCGCGAGAAGCCTGGGTAATGAGATCATATCATTGTGCATATGCTGAAAGAATGCTGGCATAGAGTCCATTCTTAAGAAGGGGAATAAATTTATTCAGAGGAGGAAGATTTTTCCCATGAAATTCCTCAAAAGTAGCGGAAAGTTCGGTTCGAAGTTTTTTGTTTGCGGAAATATTTCGTGCAAATACCGCTTCGGCAATAGTGGGAACACAAACATTACGTTCAAGAGCATCGATAGCAGTCCATTTTCCTGTTCCTTTTTGCCCAGCACGGTCGAGGATATAATCTACAAGAGAGGCTCCATCTTGGAACTCGTCCTCTTTTCGGAGAACCTTGAGAGATATATCAAACAAATAAGATCCGAGTTTCCCTTTTGAATAGTCCTCGAAAATATCGGCAATTCCCGGAGCGGAAAGATTGTAAAGTTTTCTTAGAGTATCATACGCCTCTGCCATTATTTGCATGACAGCATATTCGATTCCGTTGTGGACCATCTTGACGAAATGTCCGGAAGCCCCTCATCCTATATGAGTTACACAGGCTCATCCATTGAAATCGCGTGCGGCTATTGCTTCGAAAATCGGACGGAGTCGCACATAATTTTCTCCGCTTCCACCCGGCATAATACTTGGTCCATGAAGTGCTCCTTCTTCGCCACCGGACACACCGCATCCTACGAAGTGAATGCCTTTCGGAGCAAGATACGCTTCTCGACGGATAGTATCACGGTAGTAGGAATTTCCACAATCGATAATACAGTCGTCTGAATCAAGAAGGGGAAAAAGTTCTTCGATAACTGCGTCCACAGGTTTTCCAGCCTGCACCATAATGATGATGTTTCTTGGACGCTCAATGGAAGCGACAAATTGAGAAAGACTCCGCGTCTCTCCGAACAGATGCTCATTTCCATATTGTTTTATAAACTCCTTCGTTTTTTCCTTTGTTCTATTATAGACGATGACATCGAAGTTTTTTGAAGCGATATTTCGAGCGAGATTTGCTCCCATAACAGCAAGACCGATGAGTCCGATTTGAGTTTTTTTCATAGAAAGACGGGTTATTGAATAATCGGAACCAATCATATAGGATTTCTTTTTCTTTGCAAGAAAGTTTTTGAGATTCCTTTAGATAAAAATCTATCTTTTTTCTTCTTTTTCCTTATACTCTCCGAGAAATATTTTTTATCACCCGTAATATGAACAAAATTCCTCCTATTCTCATACTTTCCGGACCGTCGGGGGTCGGAAAAACCACTGTTTGGGAAACGCTTCATATGAGGAATGTCGACCGGCTTGAAAAAATCGTCACTACTACTACTCGTACGAAAAGAGATGGGGAGATAGAGGGGAAACATTACTATTTTCTTTCGCGAGAAACTTTTGAATCTCGCATAGATTTAGGCGATATGATCGAGTATGCATTGGTTCATGGAAATTACTACGGATCCACTTTTGCGGAACTTGAGAGAATTACAAAGCTCGGTAAATACCCTCTCTATATTATCGACCCGCAAGGAATGGTTCATCTAAAACCCTTATTGCAACATCGGGGATACGTAATTCAAACCTTCTTTCTCCTTCCGCCATCTGTTGAAGAACTCCGATCTCGTCTTTCCGGACGGGGAACGGAGCAATCCGACCATATGGAACTTCGCCTCGCTAATGCCCTCGTGGAGATGGAAGAGCAGGATTTCTACGATCATAAGATCATAAATACCACACTTGAAGAAACTATTGAAGTTCTCGCCTCGATTATTTTCTCGAAATAACCTTGCTTTCTCCGATTTTTCCCTATAATACGACATTAATATACGTCATATTCCGTAGATAGGATATTCATTTCTCATCCATATGAAGCCGATGTGTACTGAAGTACACCAAGGCCATATGAATTTCGAAATGAATATCCTATCTACTTACATTTATTATTTTTTTGTTGTTTCCCTATGATTGATATAAAAATCCTCCGTACCAATCCCGATCTTGTTCGAAAAGCCCTCCATGACAAGGTGACGAAAGTGGATCTCGACCGAGTTATCGAGCTCGATACGAAACGTATCCCCCTCAAACAACGTCTCGATGAGATCAGGTCCGAAAGAAATAAGCTCTCCGATGCGATGGGGAAAGGAAAACCGGAACCGGTTCTGATTGAGAAATCCAAGGCTCTCAAAGAACAACTTCAGGTTCTCGAAGTGGAATTCGAAGCGATTGAAACAGAGTTTCTCGCCCTCTATAAAAAGATTCCAAACATTCCAACAGCCGACACTCCGGTGGGATTCACAGAAGACGACAACGTCATCGTTCGACAATGGGGAACTCTTCCAACTTTTTCATTTCCGATAAAAACGCACGCAGAGATTGCGGAGGTTCGCGGATGGATCGACAAGGAACGTGCCGCGAATGTCGCGGGAGCGCGTTTTGCGTACCTCAAAGGAGAGCTTGTGCGTCTCCAGTTTGCACTCGTAAATTGGGTAATGGATTCGCTCAGTGACGAAAAAGTCCTCGCTGGTATCATAGCCGAACACGGACTCAAAGTTTCCGCAAAGCCATTTACCCCAGTACTTCCTCCATACATGATCAAGACCGCTCCGTATGATGCTATGGACCGACTCGAACCTCGGGAAGACCGATACAAGATCGAAGGACAGGATCTCTGGCTCCAGGGTTCTGCGGAGCACGTGCTCGGTTCCATGCACGCGAACGAGATTTTCGACGAGCGCGATATGCCTGTTCGGTACCTCGGGTATGCGACGAGTTTCCGCGGAGAGGCGGGAACCTACGGAAAAGATATGGAAGGAATTATCCGAATGCACCAGTTCGACAAGATGGAGATGGAGAGCTTCTCGACCGCCGAGACTTCCCACGATGAACATCTTCTCTTCTCTGCCATCCAAGAGTATCTCATGCAGCAGCTCGAGATCCCCTACCAGAAGCTCCAGAAGTGCACGTTTGATATCGGGAAACCGAATGCAAAAGGTTCCGACATCGAAGCATGGCTTCCGGGTCAGCAAAAGTATCGAGAGACTCACACGGCGGATTACATGACCGATTACCAGTCCCGCCGTCTTCAGACTCGCGTACGACGCTCCACCGGGGACGTAGAACTCATCCACACGAACGATGCTACCGCATTCGCCTGCGGACGAGCCCTTGTAGCGATTATGGAGAACTATCAAAACGAAGATTGTACCATTCGGGTTCCAAAAGTATTGCAGAACTATATGGGAGGAAAGAAAGTGTTATAATTTCCGAAAATATCCTTACAAAAATCCTCTCCAAATCGGAGAGGATTTTTACTTTTAATACTGCTCAAAAAACACTTTTTCTTTCTCGATTCCGTTTGCTTCGAGTTTTTCTCTCGCATCTTTCACCATCGCTGGGCTTCCGCAGAGGTAGACTTCTCCGTAGGGAGCAATATTTTCTTTCGTGAGGAAATCCGTCACTCGTCCGCGGACAGTATTTTCTGAATCTTCTTGACTGAGGAATATTCGATACTCAAACATCGGATATTCTTTCTTTATGCGATTGAGCTCGTCGATATAGAACATATCGGATGCGGTTCGCACTCCGAAGAGGAATAGAAGAGAGGTTTGTATACCCGAATCCATCATAGCTCGGATCTGGAAATAGAGCGGAGCGAATCCGGTTCCGGTTCCGACAAAGAGCTTCGGAGTTGTATTTGCTTTCAGGACAAAGTGCCCGAGTGGCACCATTCCGATAAGCTCCTCTCCTACTTCGAGAGAGCAGATCTCAGTACTTCCAGCACCACCCTCAATCTGTTTGATGATAAAGGTAAAAGTCTGACCATCGGCATATCCGATGGAGTAGGCTCGTCGGAGCTTGGACTTTGGGAGGAGAAATAGGACATATTGTCCTGGCTCTGTCTGAATAGACTCATGAATAGTAAAAATAAGCTCATACACGTCGTGTGTGAGCTTATTTTTCTGTATAAGTTTGAAAGGGGTCTGTTGCATGAGAGTGAAAAATTACGCTGCTTTTTGTTCCTGAAAATCGGCATCATTGGCAGCTTCTTGCTCTCGAAATTGCTTTTTGAGAGCGATAATCTGTGAGAAATACTCGGGTTTTGTTTGCTTTCAGAGAATGCAGGCGATAGTGGCGTTTGCTTCCCGTAAATAGTAGCGTATGGGATTTCTTTCATTGGCAGCGAAACGTTCGATAATTTCGGTTGCTCACAAATGAGCTTTCTCTACAATTGCTGCAATTGTAGGAGAAAGGGCTGTATCTTTCGATACAACATTGCTTATAGGAGGAAGTGATTTATTCTCTGGCATATTTTTCTATTTTAGAATAGTGAGAGAGATTATACCACGAACGCCCTAAAAAGCAAATTATCCTCGAATTTTCTTTTCGATTTCGTCCGCGATTTTACCGTTCTCCTTGAGAAACTGTCGTGCATTTTCGCGCCCCTGACCGAGTTTTATGTCGCCATAAGTGTAGAATGCACCTGATTTCTTAATAATCCCTTTGTCCGATCCTATGTCGACGATTTCTCCTTCCAGAGAAATTCCTTCATTGAAGAGAACGTCAATCTCCACCTCTTTGAACGGAGGGGCAATTTTGTTTTTTACCACTTTTACTTTTACTCTATTTCCCATGGTTTCTTTATCGTCCCCGGTTCCGCTTTCGAGTTTCTCTTTTCTGCGGATGTCGAGACGTTGTGAGGCATAGAATTTGAGAGCATTTCCTCCTGTTGTCGTCTCGGGGTTTCCGAACATCACTCCGATTTTCATACGAATCTGGTTAATGAAAATAACGGTACTGTTCGATTTGGAAATCACTCCGGTGATCTTGCGAAGTGCCTGACTCATCAAACGAGCCTGAAGTCCCATAAAAGAGTCTCCCATATTTCCCTCAATCTCTGCCTTTGGAACGAGAGCTGCAACAGAATCGACCACTATCAAGTCGACGGCATTCGATCGAACGAGTGCATCGACAATCTCGAGAGCCTGTTCTCCATAGTCCGGCTGAGATATGATGAGCTCATCGATATTTACCCCGATTTTTTTCGCATACTCCGGATCAAGTGCGTGTTCCGCATCGATAAAGGCGGCAGTTCCACCGAGTTTCTGAACTTCGGCGATGGCGTGGAGGGCGAGAGTAGTTTTACCGGAGGATTCCGGACCATATATCTCGACGATACGTCCTTTCGGGTATCCTCCGCCAAGTGCCGCATCGAGAGCGATGGATCCGGACCCAATCATCTCTACCTTAATCGACTGATGGTCTCCGAGTTTCATAACGGAACCGGCTCCAAATTGTTTCTCGATCATCGCAAGTGCCGCAGTGAGTGCCTCTTTTTTATTATCCACCATATAATTGTTTATTAAGAAATATATGAAAGAGAGTATATGAAATTTTTTTTCTATTGCAAATCTTTTTTCATACTTTTACAGAATTTAGTATTTTTGTAAAAATAACAAAACTTACTCGGTAGATTCGATTATACAACCAATTATTAAAATTTCATTAAATTACCAGAGTATTTTACAGATAAAAAAAACGGCCAATAAATTGAACCGTTTTTGTTTTCCACCTCCTTTTCAGATGGAAATATAGTGTCGTTCCTTTTTGAGTGGAAGACGTAGCTGATAGAGCATAGTGGCAGCTTCCTGATCCAATGGAATCAGTGTACCATCAGCAATTATGCAACGAGTTCCCATATCGCCGATAGACTTTTTCATGAGAACCTCGCAACATCCGTCGTGATATCCGCGTGGCGTTTTATTGATTTGTGCCACAGCTTTTGCGATACCACCGAGCGAACATTTCTGAATATCGAATTTCGGGAGAATGATCGCTTCAATTCCGCGAGCCCCCTCCTTCAGTCCAAACCGGATTTGCCCTTTTATGAGAACAACATCACTTGGTACTGCTGAATTTCCCTTCATAGATCCCCCTTGATATTTGTTTGTCGAAAAGATCGACAAGATATTTGTATGCAAAATAATATATTTGTCAAATCTTTTACGCAATAATTTTATTGGCTATAATCAAAATCCTTTTGCTTCCCGGAGAGTTTTTCATATAATCCCTGTACTATATCCAACTACATACATTCCATGCTCCAACTTTCCCGCTATCCGTTCCATACGCTCAAAACCGTTCCGCAGACTTCCGATAACCGTTCCACAGGGCTCTTGCTTCAGGCAGGGTTTGTCCGTCAGGAAATGGCAGGAGCGTATATATACCTCCATCTCGGGCTTCGAGTCCTCGAAAATATCAAGAAGATTGTGCGAGAAGAACTCGACGCTATCGGATGTTCGGAGATTCTCATGACATCCTTCGGAACTCGGGAACACTGGGAAAAAACGGGACGATGGGACACGATGGACAATCTCTTTAAGGTAGAAGGGGCTTCCGGAAAATACTATGCTCTGAATCCGACTCATGAAGAGATCGTCACTCCTCTTATGCATGAGTTTATTCAGTCATATAAAGATCTCGATAATTGTGCCGTATATCAATTTCAGACCAAGTTTCGAAATGAAGCTCGTGCGAAGTCCGGAATCCTTCGAGGACGGGAATTCCTTATGAAGGATCTGTATTCATTCCATCGAAACAACGACGAACTCGATGTATTTTTCGAAGAAGTCCGCAAAGCCTATGTTCGAATATATGAACGCCTCGGACTCGGGGAATCGACGCGGTATGTATTCGCTTCCGGAGGAGCGTTTTCCAAATACAGCTACGAGTTTCAAACGGATCTCGGAATCGGAGAAGACGACGTCTATGTCTGTTCCAAGTGCGGACAAGCTCACAACGAGGAAATTATCGATCCTGCCGGGTTTGTCTGCGTGGAATGTGCTTCCAAAGAACATACGATCGTACAAGCCTCCGAAGTGGGAAATATCTTCAAGCTCGGGACCCGTTTTTCCAATGACTTCGGACTCGGGTATACCGATGCGGAAGGGAAGAAACAAGAGGTGGTTATGGGGTGCTACGGAATCGGAGTGAGTCGACTTATGGGAGTTATCGCCGAGAAATTCATGGATGAAAAAGGGCTTATCTGGCCCGAGAATGTCGCACCGTTCAGTCATTATATGATCGTTATCGGAGACCATCTCGAGGAAGCGAAGAAGCTTGCAGAGAAGCTCGAATCCACCGGAGCGACCGTGCTCATCGATGACCGAAATACCGGATTCGGAGCCAAAGCCGGAGATGCCGACCTTCTCGGAATCCCTCATCGTATCGTACTTTCCGATAAAACGCTCGCACAAGGGGGGTATGAACTGAAAGGAAGAAGGGAGAGCGAGAGTAAGATAGTTACTTTATAGGTGCATATTTCTTTTTAATTTATGTTAAAAGCACTCGATATTGAAACATCTCATGATAAAGAAAAAGTAAGATTTGTCTTGAGACAGATAAAAACATTTATAAATCCCAATGATTGTGGATGTATGGATTTTTCATTAACTGATGAGGTTTACGACGAAATATTATCCACATCCAATGATTGAAAATGAATTTCATTACAAGACAATAAAGCATTACAAGATGAATTGACCGAGATATCTTTGTGAGTAATAACTGATTTTCAGCGTATATTAAATTGAATAACTCAATGAACCATTGAATTTGAAAATGTTACCAAAAAAGTATTTTAATCCAAAATCTCCTTGCTTTTTTCTCATTTTTCCATATCTTTATTTTGTCTATTCTTTTTTACCCATAAACAGTATGGCAGAACGCAAAAAATTTGCGAGTGCGGTGAACTTCTATGTCACCGACGCTCAGAAAAAGAAAATTGAAGTTATTCTCGAACAAAAAGGACAGAGTCTCACGGATTTTCTCCGAGGACACATCCAAACTACTGTTGAAAAGTACGAGGATAAAAATGGACCGATCAATATTTATCAGACTTATATCGTATAAAGTTTTGCTTTTCGCCATAACATTTGATAGTATCCCTTTACCGGGATATTTTTCACCTTTTAAAGAGAAATCCATCTTCATTGATATATCTCATTTTTCGTCCATATGAAGCCGTGGCTATCCTTGAATATACCAAGGCCATATCGACTTCAAAATGAGATATATCTGCTTCAGATTCGCTCTGTTTTTCTAATTTCTAATTCTCTCTCTTATGACTCCTCCTCTCCGCGTTCGCGGTATGCAAGATATCTTCGGTGAATACCAGAGATATTTTACGTTCCTCAAAAAAGTAGCCAGACACGAGTTCCGTAAAAACGGATTTACGCGTATCTCGACGCCGATTGTCGAACACAAAGAACTTATCGTTCGTTCGGCAGGAGAATCCTCCGATATCGTTTCCAAGGAAATGTATGCCTTTCTCGATCGAAAAGACCGAGAACTTATCCTTAAGCCAGAATCCACAGCAGGGGTTATGCGTGCCTACCTCGAACATATGCTTGAGGAACCACAACCGGTGTATCTCTACTATATCGAGCCCCATTTTCGATATGATCGTCCTCAGAAGGGTCGATATCGTCAACATCACCAGGTAGGTGCGGAGATTATCGGGGAAGTGGATCCGGTTATCGATGCGAAAGCGATTCAAATTGGATGCTCTATCCTCGACGGTATCGGACTCAAGGGACAATACCGTCTCAAGCTCAATACTCTCGCGACCCCAAAAGAGCGAGAGAAATACATTCAGGAACTTGCCGGATTCTTTGAGAATAAGAAACATCTCCTCGATGAAACGGATCTCTATCGCTTGACTACCAACCCTCTCAGACTTCTCGATACGAAGAACGAGGATGTTCGGGAGCTTCTCAAAGTAGCACCGAAGATTACCGATTTTCTCAAGAAGGATTCCAAGGAATACTACGAGAAAGTAAAAACCTATCTCGATATACTCGGAGTGGCATATGAAGAAGATCCGCTTCTCGTACGGGGATTCGATTACTACTGTCACACCGTTTGGGAATGGGTGGACGGAAGCGATCGTACTCAAAATGCTTTCGGGGGAGGAGGTCGATATGACGGACTCTCTAAATCCATCGGTTACAAGGAAGCGGTTCCCGGAGTCGGATTTGGCATGGGGGCAGAGCGTCTCATAGAAACCATCATGGACAATGGGATAAAGCTCAAGAATAAAGATAAAACGCATGTGTACTTTATCCAGCTCGGAGAAGAGGCGACGAAACTCGTTCTCCCTCTCGATATGGAAGCTCGTACCCGTGGACTCAATTCTCTTATCTCTCTCGGTACTCCGTCTCTGAAGGTTCAGATGAAGAAGGCGAATCGTCTCGGTGCTCAGTATGTCGCAATCATCGGTATCATGGAAGCCAAGAAGAAGGTTTGTCAGCTCAAAGATATGGTGAATGGAACCCAGGAAGAAGTTTCGCTTGAAAAACTCCTCGATCATCTTATGACGAAAATCGATGTAAAATCTCTTGATTTCTACTCTCCACTCAAGGATTTCATCATCGAAGAAAAAAAGGAAATCATCCCTCAGGAATAATTGGCAATATAATCCTCTAAAAACCTCTCGGAAGAGGGTTTTTTACTTCGACTAAAAACTTATTCAAAAAGATTTGACTTATCATCATTTATTTTTATACTCAAAAGTATTGACATTACTAAAAAATAGTACCTACTAATTTATAATCTATGCTTCATTCACTTTATTCTTCATCGCAGGAGGGTGTTTATCAAAAAAATACGGCATTTTCCAGTTTTGGAGACACTTCTTTTATGAAGAAAATTGCAGGACAGGTTTCTCTCATCCTCGGTATCACGGTAGCTGCGAACGGTTACGCGAGTTCCGGGCCCTCTGTTCCAAATGTTCCTACCTATAAAGAATCGGTGTCAATTCTTAAAAATTCATCATCGGAGAGTATTTCCTATAATACTCCTCATACGACACTTCCTCCGAAAACTCCTATTGTTCAAGAAAAAAAAATGAGTCAGATAGAATCGGTTTCCGCACCGCAAAAACTCCGTATGGCAACCGCAAAGAAGGGGGATTCCGTGGGATCTTTTATGTATGACAATTTCGGAACAAGCCATGGATGGGAAGGAAGACTTGTAAACAACAGAACGGGAGAGATGGTCATTAATCCCAATACAGGTCTTATCGCAGGTCAAACATATGTTTTTGCATGAGATTTCGACCAGGCAAGGATTATCGCAGGTATTTTTGAAAAACAATTTGCTAAAAAGACGGAAGCTTCAAAAACTCCAACAAAAGAAACAGTAGCATCTCCAAAAACTACAGAAAAACCATATAATAAATTTGCGGCTTCGGAACAGGATTTTCGTTCCATTGCTCAAAACGTATGACTTCCCGAATCGCAATTTTCAAAAGCTATAACTCTTTTTGCTACCTTTGGTCATCACGAGAGTGCTTCTCGGTATAATGCTCAGGGGTCAGAGATTACGAATAGAGAATCGGTACACTTTGGTACAAAAGCAGAATGAAGATGGCAAGTAATGCCATATAACAAGACTAAATGGTCCAAACAGTATTTTGGTACGGTGTTATCGTTCGAGCACCCGGAAAATCAGGAAAAAATTGCGTTCTCAAAATTTGCTGAATGCTATACTTCTCATTATACGGCAGGACTGGATTTTAAATCCATTATAAAAGAATTGTCCGGGGATTGGTATGGTCGTAAAAAGGTTATGTCGGGACAACCGACGACTTCTCAATATAGTAACAAAATTGCACATCTGTATAATACAATTTCTCCTCATTTTGAACCAAAATTTGGAATGAAGAATATTTTTGAAAAAACAGCTTCTCTTAAATATACTGCCATTTCAGGAAAAGCTTCCGAATCTCAAAAAAATATACGAGGAACGACCATTTCGAGTAAAACCACTTCGGGTAAAGAAAAATCAAAGATTATGCTCGCAAATGTTTCGGCAAATGATGCACAATTTCATGAAGAGAAGTCAAAAACTACCCGTGCTCCCGTTCACGTAAAGAAGGCATATTCATCGAATGAAAAGAAAATAAACGCTGTTGTTGAAACAAAACCTCTTATGGTTTCTTCCATATCAATGGAATTCACTCCAGTGGTGACTGAAACGACACAAGTGGTGCGGTCGTTGGTAGAAAACGAATACAAGAGGGAAGTTATGAAGAAAATCCAGAATGACGATACCGTGAAAGCAGAAGTTCGCAAGAGTATTCTTGCTAAGCTAGACAAAACAAATCTTCTTGCGTTATGTAAAAATAATATCGAAAAATACGAGAAAGACAAAGTAGCATGAACAACGAAAGAACAAAAAGAAGCCACAACGATACTCCCAAACCTTTATAAACTTCTCGCTAAAATAGAGGGTGAGATGGAAAATAGAATGGAAGACCATAGGATGATTGCCAGTAATTCAAATACTTATTCGCGTGCTGCATAATGTAGATAAAACTAAAATCCCCTTCGGTAATCGAAGGGGATTTTAGTTTTATCTATTACAAATCAGAGGTGTTTTTCCTTATACGCTTATGAAAATATTCGACATCTTCGAGGATAAGCTTCGGATGGCGATTGGCTATGCAGCAGCGAGAAATTTTTCTCACATATCCATTGGATAGTTGTTGCAATCCAGTTTTTTCTGGAAGAAACGAAAGAAAGTATTCGTATTTATATGGGGATGCTTGACGATATTGAAGTCTCCGATTCGACTGTCGGATTGAAGGTCTCCGAGTGCTTTACCAAAAGCTTGGATAAAAGTCACATTTGCAAGTACTTCTGAGATAAAGTCCATTTCTTCTGAAGCAAGGGGAGAGCCATCCATGATGTCTAATAGAATCGCTGCCGGAATGCGTACGTCCAGTCGAGAATTGAAGCTCTTTAATTTCGTGGTTTTAAAAATACCCCGAAGCATGTGTTCAAATGATTTTTTCCCTGCGAGCTCTGCCATGTACTTGTTTACCGAAAGTTTTTCCACCGAATAGGTACATGGACCATGTTTCCGAGCAATACGCGGAAATGTATCATCCATTGTTTGGAGAGAATAGATCTCCTGAATGTTGGCGAAAGGGAGCTTTCGAGCCACTTCTCAATCTTCAAGCTCTTGCCATATATGGTTATTTTGTTTCATTCGTGCGATGACAGTAGCAGTTCTGAGAGGAGTTACGATATTTTGTTTCTTTGGAGCAGTAACAGAGTGAGTTGATCTCGGTGCAGGTACGAGTCGTATAACTTTATCGGAATTAAAGCCTTCTTCTGCAATAGAGACTGCCTTTGGACACTCTTCCGTATTTGCTGGAAAATACTGGGAGAAATTCCCAAAAAGATGAACGAGTGCTCCTTTTGCGAGAAGAATATCATCTCCGACGAGAGACTGAACAATCGGGTGTTGGATTGCGTGGACTTTCGGTGCTCGGAGAGCCTGGACGCGGGAGTGAGAATCTTTTTCTCCGAGTGCCTCAATCATATATTCCTTTACTCGTCCATCCGAGAGGATGGCACGAATATACCGTATCTCCGTTTTGGTCGGGATTACACTTCCAATAATGGTTTTTTGAAGAACGAAAATAATATGTGCGATATACCGCATACTTGGTTCTTCGTTTGGGATGAATTTATTCAAGAATTCTTGATTTTGTTCGTGAACGAATCTTCTCAAAACTCGAGTCAAAAGGTCGAAAATGAAGGATTCTTTGAAGGCGATTTTTGCGATATCAAATTGTTCCTCATCTTGCGACAATTCCTTGCGATATTTTCTGTAGGATTCCTTTTGTTCCGTACTAATGCTTCCGTTCAATTTCTCCACACGCATGAGTGTCGGTTCTCTTTTTGGTCTGATTGTAGGATGTGTTCGGACGGTGAAATCAAGGGATTCCAGTTTTGGAGTTCCAGACTTCAAGGGGGGTGATGAAATCGTTTGCGGATCATTCAATATCGCTTCGGTACGTCCTCGAAAGAACGATTTAAGCCGACCTACCATTTGATTTCCCTTTCCCAAAATAGTGCCAATCGTATCTGAGACGACAGAGATTCACTGTTTGATGCTTGTATCATTCCTTCAAGTTTCCGTAGTTCCGAGGGTCGCTTCATTGTTGATGAATACCATACTGGGTGAATATAAAAAATAATCAATTTAAGTACCAATATTTATACGGAAACGGAATTGTAAGTCAAATTATTTTTTTTCTGTGACTTTGATAGTGGGGAATTATCTCGATTAGAACCACACAAAAAAGGCATCAGTATGCGAAATACTCATGCCTCGTGTGATGTGATTCTTCATTGGCAGCCCCAGTTGGAATCGAACCGACCTCGCAGGATTTGGAGTCCTGAATTCTAACCGATGAACTATAGGGCTAAGATTCCCGCCCTCCAGAGGAATGTCTTCGCGAGTCTTCGCGGGAATGACAAGGGAAGCGGGATGATTTTTATATTTAAATCGAGAACTTGTAGAAACTCACGATAGCATCTCCGATGAAATCCTTCACTTTTTGATCGGGATTTACCACGAATTGCTGAGTAAGAAGAGCATTTTCCTCGCGGAATTTGGTCATCTTTCCGTCGATGATTTTGAGGAGAATATCCGCAGGTTTCGTTGCATTTTTTGGGTCTTCCTGCATGATAGCGAGTTGAATTTCCTTTTCTTTTGCAACTGTCTCCTCGGATATGTCGCTTGGAGCGAGAACCTGCGGTTGAGTCGCGACGATATGCATAGCAACCATCTTGAGTTTTTCAGTGTCAGAACCAGCTTTTGCAACGATGAGTGCACCGTTTTTGAAGTTCGAATGAACGTAACTACCAAGAACAGGTCCAGAAATCTTCGTAAGAGTTCGAATTTCGATATTTTCTCCCACTTTGAGAGTATATTCGGAAGCTTTGAGTTCCTCGGCGATAGCAAGTGCCGCTTCGTCGGAAGCGGATGTTTTTCGGATTTCGATGAACTTCGCAACCATCTCCTCAAAAACTTCATTTCGTGAAACGAAATCCGTCTCACATCCGACCACTGCGACATACGCATCGGATCCCTCGATCACGATTTTTATTTTTCCTTCTCCGGTCTCATTTCCGGAACGTTTTGCTGCTTTTGCAAGACCCTTCTTTCGAAGAACATCGATTGCCGCATTCAAATCGCCATTCGTTTCAACGAGGGCATTTTTGCAATCGGACATTCCCACTCCGGTTCTTTCTCGGAGTTCTTTTATAAGTTGAGCGGTTACCATAGTAGTGTAGATTTATAAGTTAAAATTATTTTAAATAAGTAACTATTATATAGAGTGCAAGAAATATAATAGGGAAAATAATGAACAACGGATTTGTTGTCTTCTTTGCACCTTTTATTTGTAAAATACCTATTGCCTTGTCTATATCATTATTGCTTTCTTCAAGTGCATTCTTACTATCAAGTATTCATGCCTCTGTTTTATCTCGCAATTCTTTCATTGCTTCTATGGTTATCATAGACTAGAATATTAAGGATTTATTTTTTAAATTTCTCAAAGAGTGCGTCTATGAATTCGTAAGAACACATCTCTCCGTTGAAGGCTTTCCATCCGGCATAACCGGCAAGTCCGATATAGCCAAGTGTTAGGAGTCCGAAGAGTCCAGGAATGGGAATAATATTGAGAATGAAATAGGCTCAAAATATAATACCGCCCTGTTTTACATGAAAGGAGAGAAAAGGGGATTCTTTTTGCAACATAAGAGGGACAAAGCATCCAAACGGAGCGTAGCAAAGGGCTCCGAGAATTCGGTCTTCTTTGTTTGGCCCCTCATGTTCTTCCGGGATACTATCTGGTCAGATTGGCATGATAGAGAGAATTTAGAGATAGTTACTCTGTTTCAGTTTCAGCAGAAACTCCCTTTGGAGCAAGTTTCTCTGTTCTTCCCATAATACTTCCCTCTGTCTTTTTAGCTCGTTTGATAGCGGTCTTAAAGTAATCAAGAACGAACTTGATAGACTTGATGGAATTGACGTTACATGGAACGAAATCAGTACAGCGATCGATATCCCCGGTGGAACCGAGAAGTGCGTATGTTGGGATTTTGAGAGTTTGTGCCTCTTCAAGGGCAAGTGATTCATAGTGTCCATCAACAACAACCAAAAGATCTGGAGTTTTTTTGATATCCTTGATACCCTCGTATGCCTTTCGAAGTTTTTCGAGTTCCTTGAGTTTCGAAGCTTTTTCTTTTTTTGTAAGCATTTCGAGAGCCCCTGTTTCTAGGTCTTTTTCGATCTGATTATAGGCAGCAATTCGTTTCTTGATAGTGGGGAAATTCGTCAAAAGTCCAGGAACCCATTTCGTGTTGATGTAATAGTTTCCGGTTTCTTCCGCAATAGATTTAATAGTATCGCGAGCCTGAAGTTTCGTTCCGACAAGAAGCACTACTTTCCCTTTCGAAGTTGCCTCCTCAAGAGCTTTCTTGACTTCTGTGATACGAGTCTCTGTTTTATAGAGGTCGAATACATGGATATTGTTCTGAATCCCGTAAATATAGTCGCGCATCTTAGCTGACCAAAATTGTCTCTTGTGTCCGATATGCACGGCATGATCGAGCATGTCCTTAATAAGGGCAGTATTTGCCATAGGGTAAAAAAGTGAAAAAATAGCGGTAGCGAACCTAAAAGTGTTATTGATAACCACGGTATCAATAGCGGTAGCGATCCTTGAATTAATTTTCTTAAAAGCAGTATATAAGATTCTGATTCGAATCCAGGAAATAGTGCCGTTCTTCATAAGAAAACCTTGGTCTTTTCATTTTCCGAAAAAACTCGGGTGTATTATATGGAAAAAATCCAAAAAGCAATTTTTTATTTCTGTAAGATATACATAATGGGAGTTGCTATAAATGACGCAACGATACCGATAACGATAATGAGTGCTACGATTTTAACAGAAGTATTTTTTTTCATAAGAAATGATGATGAGATAATAAAAATGACTTTAAGATTTCTCAAAAACGAAGTAATTCAAATGCAAATCGAAGCTATTTAGCTCCCCTTGTGGGCCAGAGGAAGCGGAGATTTAAGCTTGAAGAACAAGTTTTTCAGAAGTCTTTTTATGGTGTCGGAAACGTAGGAGTAAAGGAAACGCCATCCAACAATACTTTTTTTCCGGTCACATCTATGACGATGGATTGCTGGTTCGTATAGGAAGACTTTATCGTATCGATATAGTGTCCCAAATCTTTCAGGCTCTCGCTCAGAGAGAGAAGTGACATACGTGCGGGAAGTATCTCGATGGGAATATCGTTCCATTCATATCGTCAAATCTCTCCTTCTTTTTTTACCTTGAATGTGAGTCTTGAGAAACTGTGTCGGTTGAAGATGTATTTCCCGCTGAGCTCCAGGGAATAATTAGTATTTCCCATAAAAGTTTTCTCAATACCGCTCAGTTCGATTATATAATTTCCATCTTTAATGGAGGCATTGATATTTTTAAACTTAATAGGAAGAAAGTTTTCAATATTCTTGAAGTCCTTATCGAGAAGTTCTTTCTGTATAAAAAGCTGAATTTCCGGCGTAGTGACCGAGGCTGTTGTCTCCGGTTCGACAGTTGTTGCGATTGCCATACCTCCTTTCAGAAAGGTGATTTCAAAGAAATTCTTAAAATCGTATTTATATTGGAGGGCTGGATCATCGGATGAACTGGAGAGTTCTTTGAGTTGTTCTTTTTTCCCGTCGAGCGGTATGGTAATATCCGGAAAGGTGTGTTTTTTTCAAAAAATATCGGTATAGGAAATATCGGCGAGGATGTGATTCTGTTCCCAGAGTTTAAAATGAAAGATATTCCCCAGTATATTTATCTGAATTTCATAAAATCCGTCTTTTTGAAAATTATTATTCACCTGAAGACTGGAGATGTCGAGGTTATTAAAATCTCTCAGATATGTTTGGAGTATTTCCATACTCATCTCATTTCCTTTTTCTATAAGAATTCCTCTCGCTGACTTATTTTTGTCACTCAGATGAAAATCATTCAAATACTTCGGATAGTTGCTGAACATGGAAAGAAGCGTATCGAATGACGCAAGAGTGGATTTAAGAAGGCTATAGCTATCGGTAATTTGGGAATTTGACTGGAATGATTCTTTCGAATAGAGGATATTTTTCTTTATCTCTACGTCTTCCTTTGCCGTACGCATAACTTTTGCGAAAGCATCCACAAATCCCTGCTCAAAACGAGTATTCTCTCCCTCCGTATAGTCTTCCTTAAGAAGGAAGCCCTCCTGAGTTTTATCGATAAAAGTACTCAAAAATACAGAGTATATTTTTGTAAAAATCTTGGTGTAATTATAGAAAGTGGTAGAAGTGATGGTGGCAAGCTTCAGTTCATCCGACTTATTGTTTGCAGAGTAGTCATTGGTAATCTGAAATAAATGAGATATGATGAGCATAGTGGCTTCATTTGGCATAACCGGACCTAGCGAGAGGTATTGTGTGACAAAAAATGTAAAGGGAAGAAATTCATTCTCCTTCAGAACCTTGTTGTCGATAATTTTTTGGAGAATTTTTTCGAAAGAATCATTGAATTCCTCCTGATTCATGGTAAGGAAATAATAAACAGAAAAAAGATCTCCCAAGTGCGTATAGTACTCTCCCTGTTTTAACGGAGGAGTACTGGTGAGGATTTTCTCCGTTTCCAAAAGAAAGGGGGATTCTTTTCAGGAGAAATCAAAAACGGTGTCTTTATTGGCGAAGTGAGTGAAGGAGGTGACATAATAGTATTGTTTCAATATGGAGATCCCGTCGGCATATACTTTCGGACTCAGTTTCTTCATCTCAGAAATGGTATCGTTTATGGCGGTTCTGTACGAAGCGTTCTCCGGGGTGCGGATAAGTCCCAGGATATTCTCGACGAGGATGTTTTTAAGAATCACTTCTTTTTTTGATCCATTGATCAAGAGAACACTCGATGTATTGAAAAAAGAGGTACTTCGCATCTCTTTATTGTCCTGTTCACGAAGAGAATCATAGAGTCCGACAAAGGCATGAATTCGGGCAGTAATATCCTTCTGTGCCTCAGTAAAGAGTTCCTCTCATTTTTTCATATCATTTCGGGAGAAAAGCGTCTTTCTGTCTCCCGCCGTCTTCATATCTACATAACGGATGGAATCGATAATCGAGATTCGAAGAATATCCGCTCCCTTGAGTCCCTGGGTATTTTTTGGATCATGTTTAAACAATAGGGAGGGAAAGAGGGTGAAATGGGTGATGGGAGACCGTTTATCTCCACTCACGAGCTCAGTATCGAGAAAGGTGTCGAAAGAAAATATCTCTGATTGTTCGTGGGTGGTATTTACCAGAAAAACCCCTCTTCCTCTTGGGACGAGAGTCATATCGCTCAGACGAAATTCGTACTTTTCCAGACCCGTTTGTAAGTTGCAGATGAAGAGTCCGGATCCAAAAGTGACAATCTTCACTCCTCATCTTCTCTCGGAAACAAAAGGTTCCCGGTCTCAGGATCTGTAATAGATGCTGTCGATAGGCGAGAATCTCTGCAGATATATCGTATCCGTTCAGCTTTTTGAACCCGTGAGACTTGTTTCCACAAAAGTTTTTTTCTCCGCATTCAGGCGAAAGAGTTTTTCTCATTCGTTCAGATCGATATGCACGATATTTTCCCTCTCGTTCGAAGTTTCTCTGGAAAAAGAGAGAAGAATAAGAGCTCCCGATCATAGGAAGATAATGAAAATGAAGAGAAGTTTTTTCATAAAATACATTTAATGTTATCGTGCTATCACTTCGAACGGAAATATTTTTCTTGTTTTACGCATCTTTACATCAATCGTTTCGATTTCTGCCGTATGAGTTCCGATAAGTATATCTTTTTCTTCATTGATTGCAATACTCTGTTCGGTATCCGTTGGAAGGATTTTCGAGAGTTTTCCGTCTATGTAGAAATTCACGCTACTCAGTGCATCTTGTCCGGGAGTGAGAGTGAATCGAAGGTTGAAATACTGATCTCCATATATTCTCGTGATGGCACTTTCTTTGAGGGGGCTTACGATGGTGATAATCGTTGCAGGATTTTTGTCTTCGAACGTTACTTTTGTGGTAGAGGTTCCGGAATATCCGTATTTATCGATGGCACGGAAAGTAAGCGTATGTTCTCCTCGGAAATCCTCGCCAAAATTTATGGAGGGAACCTTGTAGATGCCCGATACATCGGTTTCTCCGACTGAGTATTTTTGGAAAAGTGCACCGTCTTTCAGTATCTCGAGCCGAACAATAGTATTGTCGGAACTGTACCTGATTTCAAACGGGTACTTCGCAAGCGGATAGGTTCCGCCCTCCTTAAATGATGCGGAAACCGTGATATTGGAAAGTGCGGAATTTGGACGCACGCAGACTTCATCGCTCACTTCGCTCAAGATATTTTCCGTACCTGCAAAATAAGCCGTTCCCACCTCAGACCGTATCCATCCGGAAATGGAAGAAAGCCAATCTTTTTCATATCCGTCGATGATGGGATTTATATTGACAAGGTATCCTTTTTTGATAGCTTCGGTTGGAGTATTTTCCGTTACCTTTCCATTACAGAGAGAATCCACCTCGACGGTCTTGAAAGATTCTTCGTATTCGGTTGGTTTCACCGCAAAAATAGAAGTTACTTTGAGAGTATCCGGGGTGGATTCGCTCGCGAGTCTTCCTGATATCTGACTGATGCTGGCGGTTATGACGCTCTCCGGTTTTTGAAAGGTTTCTTTCGGAAGGTTTTTATGTGCCGCTTCCATGAAATCATGCCAAATAGGAGCGGCACAATTGAGCCCGTCACAGTTTCCCTTTGTTTCCGATCCGTCGACATTTCCGGCCCAAACAACGGTGGTAATCTGGGGGGTATATCCAGCGGTCCAGAGATCGCGGGGGAGTATCTCTTTTTTCTTTCCTTTGGTTACATCCTTATTGGATGTTCCCGTTTTGGCAGCAACGACACGGTCCTTGAGGGTCAAAACATTGTTCCAGAAGTCCCCAGGACGACTCGATGCATCGGAGAGGATCATGCTGATGATATAGGCCGCCGCATCGGAAATGACGTATTTCCCCGAATTTTGCGTATATTGCTCGATGAGGTTTCCTTTTTGATCGGTAATTTTGAGGATCGGACTCAACTCTTTTTTATATCCGCCGTTAGCGAATACACTGTATGCTTGCATGAGCTCGATGGGCTTCAATTCTCCCGTTCCGATGGCAAGAGTCGCCCCGTAGTCTCCGTCTTTATTCAGGGAAGTAATCCCGAGAGCTTCCGCAAACTCTACGACACTTCCTTCTCCTCCCGCGAGATAGAGCATCTTGATGGCTGGGATGTTTCGAGAATAATCGAGTGCTTTTTTAACGGTCATTTTCCCGAGAAACTGTTCATCATAATTATTTGGCTCCCAATCCCCGAACTTGGTCTTCAGATCAAAAATCGGCGTATCGGGACCGATGGGATTTTTGGAAATGGCAAGCGTGTATACAATCGGTTTGAATGAAGACCCCGGCTGACGCTTGGAAGTAATGATGTTCACATTTCCATCTTCGGTAGTATTGAAATAGTCCGCTCCTCCCACCATAGCGAGCAACTGTCCGGTTTTATTATCCATACTCACGAGAGCTGCGGATTTTGCTCCATATTTGGATATGTTTATATTCACTTGTTTTTTCACGAGCTCTTCCGCTTTGTCCTGAAGAACGGGATCGATGGTCGTGTAAATCCTGAGTCCGCCCTGCGATTCAAAATCCTTTCCGTATCTATTTTCGAGATAATCCTTTATATAGAAGACGAAGTGAGGATATTTGATGTTTTCCTGATACGCCCGGAATTGAAAATCCAGACCGCCGACAAAGGCATTTTGGTATTCAATCGGCGTAATCTTTCCATCTTCGAACATACGACCGAGAACGAAATCCTTTCGTCCGGTATTGTATTCAAGCACCATAACTTTATTTTCTCCGTTTGAGAGAGTTCCAGATGAGCTTTTTTCTGTTGTACTCGCGGTTGTTTTCGGTGCTGTCACTCCATTTTTCACTGCCACCGGTTTTTCTTCCACTACCGGAACGGACTCTTTTTCCGTCAATTGCCCCTCTACTTTTAGAGTATTCAGAAAAGCAAGAAGATCATTATAATCGATGGTCGTACATCCGTAGTCATCGATAAAATAAGACTTTTTCAGATATTCCTGTTTGACGTTACACACACTTACCTTGCTCTGAGTCAGCGGTTTGAACTCGAGTCCGGAGAAGAATTCCTTGAATTTTTCTATCAGACCTTTGTACTGTACGTCTTTTTCATTCATCTCAAGTTTGATGCTGTCTTTGGAATTGTCGAGCTCATGTACGGAAAAATATCCCATCAAACGATCTTTGTGGGAATAGGGGGAATAGTACGAGGAACCCTTCGGAAGGGAGGCGAGGATGGAGCTTCCGAGAACTCCCACGTCCTTAGAGGATTTATTGAAATAGGTTTTGGCAGCTTCTTCTATCCCATAGGCATTATTCCCGAAGCTTATTTTATTCAAATAGAGTTCGAGAATCTTTTCCTTGGAATACTTATTGTTGAGAGCGTAGGAGAGGTATATCTCCTTTACTTTTCGGTTCGTACTTCGTTCGGAAGTAAAAAATACGTTCTTGATGAGCTGTTGGCTGATGGTGGAGGTTCCCTGAACCTTATCGGTTTTCCCGATAATATAATTGAACCCGGCACGGAGTAACCCCTTGAAATCGATTCCAGGATTTTCAAAAAAAGTTTTATCCTCCGCACTGATTATGGCATTGCGCATATGTCCGGAAATCTGGTCGTATGGTACGTACGTACGCTTCTCTTCGTTATAGAGATTATAGAGTTCACCGCCATTTCGGTCATAGATGACGCTGCTCTCGGGAAGTACGTCGCTCTCTATTTTGGAAATAGCAGGTACGTCATGGAGATAGTATATCGCGATAACGGTTACGGAAAAGAGTCCGATGAAAAATATGAGCAGTCCCGCATAGAGGACAATATATTTTCCACTTGATTTTTTTTTGCTCTTTTTTTCCAAGTACGCCTTCTTGAGGGTCGATATTTTAAGTTTCTCTTTTTTGAATCCTGTCATGAGTGGTATTATAGTGATATAATACTCAGGAGTGTACTCAGAAATCGATTTTTTTCAAGGAGATTTATATCCTCTCCCCTCCGCCTACATAAAATATTATTTACCCGATTTCACCCGATTGCAATTCCGGCAGAGCATCTGGCAGTTCTCCGGTGTCGTTTTGCCACCAGAGTGCCAAGGCGTGATATGGTCGGCCTCCATTTCCGTGATCTCGAAGTGCTCACCACAATGGGTACAGATACCCTCTTGTCGCTCGTAGGATTCTCGCTTGTGCTTGTCCGTAAAGGCACGAATATTGAGGAACTTTTCGTTTCGTGTCAGGACATATTCATAGATACCGGATTTCTTCGTCACATCCTCGTCCTGCATGAGGCGAGTGATTTCCGTTTCAAGTTTCCGCGAATCTATCGGTGCATCCTTGAACGCATTGTAGAGCGTCCCGAAAGAAACTCCTTTCATCTCTTTGCGATAATTCGGGAAAGTAGCTTTCGTCCAGTTGACGACACTCTGAAAATACAGCCAGAGTTCATTGGCATTGGGATTGTGCTGATGTTTCGCCATATACTGTTCTATATGGGCGTCGCTGATCCAATCAATTGCCGTTTCGAGATATTCTTGACGAATAGAAGATCCGCTCAGGTAATCGCTCCCGAGACCATGCGCAACACACCCAGACCGACTGAAGTACCGCTTCGCGTCCGTGAGCCAAGTTCCCGTATAGATCGCATTGCGGAGCTCCTGGTCGGTGAGTTTCTCTCCGGCGATATTGATTGTCCGAAACCAGTCGAGTTTTTCCCGATCGTTTCCTTCGCAGAAGTACACCATGAGCTTGTAATCGAGAATCTGCTCTCGCTCTACATCTTCGAGGTTATGAAATGCTTGAAAATTAAGCGAGAAATTCCCCGCGACATATTCGCAGATACTGATCGTCCGCTGTTGTCCGTCGAGGACTTCATAGGTGCCATCTTCACTTTTCACCCAGTACATGACATTGAGGGGAAAGTTCTTGCGTACAGTCTCTATAACCGAGTCTCGCTGTCGGTCCTTATAGACAAATTCACGCTGATACTTCGGGCGGATATTGAGTGCTCCGCCATATCCGACGACACCGTCTTCTTGGTTGTTGATATATCCAGCGGTCACTTCGCGGATAGAGATTTCTCGGAGTTCTATTTTCATAGGGGGAAAATGTTAGGGGTTAAGTTTTTTTATTGCGGATAAATAATCTTTTGTACGCCATTTTTGCAATACCATTATTGTAGTAGCCAGCTGTTGGGTTACCTTCCCGATATGTTCCAGTACCACCGGCTTTGTAATAATCATCCACAAACTTTCCTGTTAATCCTGGTGTTGTTTTAAATTTATTTTCCACGAGACCATTATCACTTGTGCCTAAAATCTCAAATTGTTCAGGATTGTATTTATTGAGAAAAGTAATGGGCACGCCCATAAGTCCGTGATAATCTACAGGTATATCCTTGGTCTTGTCTACATTGATCGCATCGTAATTATCATACTTTGGATAATCTGTTTCATTGTAGGTTTTATAGAGAATCATATCTTCATGTCTTTTCTTGTAATCGAGATTGGTAAACCAAATGGTACTTGCCACAAAAGCATATTTGATTTCGTTTTCGATTTTATGATATTTTTCATAGCTATCGGGGATCCTAAACCATATATTTCTTCCGTCCAGAGAGGCTCATATCCATACTCTGTTTTCCTTTATCAATGGAAATATTTCTTTATAAGTGACAGCATTATAGTTTCCAATTATGAGAAATTGCTTGTTATACTCCATGAGTTGTGCCATATACTCACGAAAGAGAGAAAATGGCGGATTGGTCACGACAATATCACAACTCTTCAGTATCTCAATACATTCTGGACTACGAAAGTCACCATTTTGTTTTAGTGGAGTTCGAATAATATCGAGTGCATTTATTTTCCCGTCATGATTTTTGTCTCCGACGATTTCGAGCTTGTATGACGGTTTCTCTGTTTCATAGTGGGTAGATACCAATTTCTTAATACCAAGATGTTCGAAATTCATCTCAAAATACTTCCAAAAGTGACTTTCTTCTGGGTCATCACAATTACAAAACACCACCTTATTTCTGAAATAGTCTCTATAATTTCCAAGTTCTTTTTCGATATATGATAACTGTGTATAAAACTCATCATTTTTTCCTGTTTTTGCTTTATGTAAACCTGTATTGGAAGCTTTCCTTTCGGTTTTTATTTCGGACATAAAAAAGGCGTCTTATGAAATAAGAACGCCGAGGTTTTTTTGGGTTGGGTTTGTGGAAAGCAAAAGCGGGCAATATAACCGCCTTGTTTCCACAAACCGAGTCTTTTCCATCTTCTAAATCGAATACGGACAAGAAAGGACAGTTATACTGCCCGTATTGATCTCGATTATAGAAAATGATGAAAAGAGCTTTTAAAAAAACTCGGGTTTGTGGTACCGAGACTATATGCGAAAGTATGAGAAAAGCAAGAAAAAATCCTCTATGAAGAGGATTTTTTCTGAAAAGAAACTATCTATCGATGTTCTTTCTCTGTGGTCTTCGGATGCTTTTTAGCATACGCTTCTGTACAGAAGGTACCTAAATCAGCTCTCCGATACAACACATGAGTTTTTTTACTCATAGAGTATTGGGGTGAAAAAATAAAGTTATCCTTTCGGAGGATACGAATCGTTTCCGTGAGAGTCCCTTTCTCTAATTTTCCTGTCTCTTCATTGAATGATTAGTTCAGCGCCTTGATTGATGGCTATTTGACGAGCAATCTCAATCGCCTTAGCTTGAGTTTCAAGTTTTTTTGTCAGTCGAGAAGATCATTCTTTTCGAACTCACCACGCTTCTGGCGTACGCACAACCCATTGTGCCAATTTTTTAGTCATAGTTTATGAATTAGATATTAAAGATTATCAAGTAGCCATTTATCTGTACAAAGTGCATTTTTCCATGCAGCTTCTTGTCATGACTTTAAAACAAATATTCTATCATCGTTATCCATAGTAGATAAAAGATTATTTGCGAGTATTTTGGCAGATTGTTCTGTTGAAACTGCCCATAATGATTCTAAAATCTTAGCATAAGTTCAATAAGATTTTATCTTGTCTGTAAGAGAAGAATAATCTTTGTTATTTATCAAATCGTAAGATACGATATATGTTGCCATATTAATACCCGTAACCCAAGGAAGGGAAGTTAATAAAAAATCATTTGCAATAATCCCAAATCCGCTATAATCACGATACCGTGAAGTTTTCCATCTTTCGCAAGGTGTATTTTGTACGGCAAGCTCTCATACTGCATATTCTCAGTGGAGAGCTTTTTAGAAGGTCATATATAAAAAAGTTAAATTCTAAAATCTTCATAGGTTCTCTATTAAAATACCCTGAATTATCAGGTTTGTAACTATTATTGGTTTGTGTTCTTTGTTAGTAGAACGAGGAATAAGTTGGAAAAATCATCTATCGTTCCGTCTAAATTCCTTCAGTGTAGCGGTTTCATTATCGATTAGGGCAGATACAATTTGTCCATTATTTGCATAGCTTTGTTTTTTAATCAATAAAAGATCTCATTTATTGATTCATTCTTCATTCATAGAATCCCCATCTGACTCTAAAATGAAGTAATCTTCAGAGTTTCATTTAATGATTTCTTCTGAGATAGAAATTTGCCCCTTAATATCTTCAAAAGCATATGTAGGACTTCCACAAGCAATCGATCCCACAATGGGTATGAGAAAAGTTTTGAGTTTATTTTTTAGACTTAATCCGTTATTCTCTTCGAGAATAGACAAACCCCTGTCTGTAATACCATCGATTTTATTGTCTTCATTTTTTGAAATCAATCCCCGTTCTTGTAACTTATTTGTTGCATTCAAGACAGAATTGAGGGATTTACTTTTTCATAATCCTTTTGCTATGTTTGAAATAGAAGGATTGATATTTTCCCTAAAAAGAGAGTGGATTTCGATCAATACTTTATATTCTATAGAGGTTTTTTCTATAACCATATAAGGACGATTTAACTTTATATAAATTTCATTCTTCCTATTATACAGAATTTTGTTAAAGAAACAAATTTTTAATAAAATATCCCGCGAAAGCGGGATATATTTATTCATTATTTAAATAAATTCTCAACATTATGAAGCAATGCAATTCTTGTTTTTATATGCTGATCTATATAAGTTTTTTCTTCTTTACAGATTACAAGACCTAAATGTAGATGAACTTTCATATTTGGATTTACACTACTGATATTCGCATTAAATACTTCAGTTATAATCTTCAGCCTTTTCCAATTCGTCTCTAATCAGAGTTTTTTAAGGTTGTTTCAATCCAATCATTCGCTATTAAAGTAATCTTTTTCTTGTATAGGGAAATAAATATTAAAATTAATGGAATTATTCCTATTTTCATTAATTACTTTCTTTAGTGCTTCAAATATTTCATAATTCGGAAGATTTGGATCTGGAAAGTATTGCTTCAATCATTCTAATATCGATTCAAATCTTCATGTATATAAGAATGACTTAGCCTTTTCTAATACCTGTCAAACAACTTCCGTATAGTGCGAAAATGCCGATTCGAGAACCGAAGTGTTTTTCTGTTCGAATGGCTTCAATTTCATGTGAAAGAAATTTATATTGACTATTTTTCTATTATTAACAGAATTAAGCTCATATATTGATATAACATCCGCCAGTTCTCTACTCTTTCATCATAGCGTTCTTCCTCAAAAAAATACTTTATGTCATTTTGCTTCCAAGAGCTCCATAAAACACAAAGACCAAAGATCTTCAAATCATAAACGATTATTGATATATCCTTTATTCTTGTATTTCTCAGGGCAGCCATATTTTTTTTGTTTTTTATAGCTTTCCTTCACATCTCATTCTTGGCTCTCTTTCTTATTTCGTAGCTTATAATAGCTACTATCATTCTTTGCATCATCACACTGAAGTTTTATTTCAAAGAAAAATTTTCAGTTTACATTAAATCTATCAGAATCCCGAATATTCGGCATTAATTTTTCGACAACTCACAAAGATATCGGTTTTATTTTTTCATTTCCATTATGGTAACTAGTTATTATTCATTTGATAGACTGAAGGTCAAAATCAAAACAAGATAATTTATATGTGCTAACTGATATTTTTTTTCATAATTTCTCACCAACGTGCTTGTTTCATCTTTTAGGATTCGTTATATTTATGAGATAATCCGATTTATCGGTTTCTTTTCCCGAAACAGCAGTCAAGAATAAATCGGAGGGCATTAAATTTGGATGATTATGTCAATCATTTTTAGGTGCCTCCTCATTATGATAATAATAAAAATCAGAAATACTGGATCTTATCTCATTTAAAAAATCATCGCATCGAAGATGCTTTTTTACTCAAAAAACATTCGATATATTCTCAAATACCAACTCTCACCCATTAACATCTTCTATTTTCTTAAGATAACAATATACATCATTGTCATTGTATTTCCATTCTTTGAGATATTGAGGATAAATTCAAGTAATGATATATTCATCAGTACTGTTATTGAATTCATTTGGTGTAAGTATAAGATTTAGTGTAGATAAATCTCAACTCTCATCACACTTTTCCGCATAAGAGAAAATAGGATAAGATCCTCCATCTTTATATGTTCTCTTCCCTGAGATTACATATATGGGCAATCAAGCAAAATTACTTTCACCGCCTTCCTTTGCAACCTTATCTATCTCCTTTATAAAATTACTGAGACTTTTTAGAATATCAACATTCATGTCATATTCTTTTGAGTATAAATATCAGGGTAATCTGTACTTATCTTTTTCATTATCACTATTGAAAGAAATATTAAAATCCAAATCGGAATTTATTTTTACAAAATCAAGTAATCAATATCTTATAAGATTCTTAAAATTCGCATCATTACTTACTTCATTTCCTCTCTTAAGTTTATTTGCAATATTCGCGTGAGGTCCAAGCATGGACAAAGGAAAAGAAACTCACATTTCACCCACCTCCGCCTCACGATTCTTAAACTTTTCAGACAAAGAATCTATGATTTTAGGTATTACATTATGTAACTCGATTTTCCTATATCCTTCTTTTTCAAGAGCATCAAGGGAATTATCAAAAAAATCCTCTGATATATCAGTAAAAATCACGATTTTCCCTTCGATTTCCATTACGCATAAATACCTATAAAAGACACCCTCAAACTTATCCAGAATGCTATTTATTTGATTGTCGCTTTTCTCAGTTTTTCACTTAAATAAAGGATATTTTATTTTAACAAACGGAAATAGAAAAGTTCCTCATATATCAACACCATCTACATTAAAAAAATCCGTGATATTGAAAACTGCTTTTTGTGAATAACTTTTCAATCTCGTGTTTAATATTGTATCAAGAACTAATTTCGCATTGGGTCTTGTTTGGGTATGTTCAAATACAAAAAAGGAAGTATAAACTCTGGATAAAAAGATTTGGCTTATTCTTTTTCTTTCATCATCAGTTAGATTCTCCAGAATTCACTCCACATCTTCCATGTAAGTCTCGCCTTTTTTTGCATCAGACTCATTTAACAACATAAATGAATTAGTTAAACAAATAAATGAAATTTATTATACCCCCAATTCTTAAAACTTTATTAAAATTCCAAACATTTTTCCAAATCCCCCAAAAAAAACCCTTAGCAAAAAGCTTCTGTATATCCTCATTGGTAAACTCCTTTCTGTAATCTATGAGTTTCGGATGTTGTATATTCCTCAACTCCTCGTCATACGTGGACATGATACGGCGTGCTATTTTCTGGTATGCTCTCCACATCTTGTTTTGGTTATCCTATAATGCTTTGATTATACGGATATGTTTGTTTCCTACAACTCTTTTTTCAATATTTTACTAAAATAAGCAGATTTCGTAAAATTCTTGCTATTATGGCTTTTTCTGTATAATGGATGAAAGGTTATTTGTAACTATTAAAATATGCCAGAAAATCAATCATCTATCATACTCTATCAAACTCCGGACGGACAAACTCGTGTTGAGGTCAAGCTCGACAACGAAACTGTATGGCTCACGCAAGCTCAGATGTGTGAACTTTTCGACAAATCGAAAGGAACTATCAGTGAGCATATTTCCAATATTTTTAATGAAGGTGAACTTGATCCAAAGTGAGTTGTTCGGAATTTCCGAACAACTGCCACGGATAGAAAAAGTTATAATATGGAATACTATAATCTCGATGTTATCATCTCCGTCGGATACCGTGTAAAATCCCAGAGGGGTACGCAGTTTCGTATATGGGCGACCGAGCGACTCCGAGAGTATATCATCAAGGGTTTTACGATGGACGATGCGAGACTCAAGGAAATGGGGTATAATAACTCGTACTTTGAGGAGCTTCTTGAGAGAATTCGTGATATTCGTACGAGCGAGAAGAATTTTTACTACAAAGTACGGGAAATATATAAATTGAGTGCCGATTATGAGGAGGATACGGATACAACCCAGAGATTCTTTCGGGAAATTCAGAACAAGTTTCACTATGCCATACATGGACACACGGCAGCAGAGATTATCCATGAGCGGGTGGATGCCGAAAAACTCCATATGGGACTCACGACTTGGAAGAACCAGTGAAAGTGAGGAAAAGTACGGAAGGATGATATTGCTATCGCGAAGAATTACCTTTCTGAGAGTGAGATTAAGAAACTGAATCTCTTGGTAGAGCAATTTCTCGCTTTTGCTGAAACACAAGCAATGAGTAGTAAGGTAATGTACATGCGTGACTGGATCAAGAAACTCGGAACAATACTCGAGATGAATGATATGCAAATCCTCGAAAATGCAGGCACCATTTCTCATAATAGTGCTCAGAAGAAAGCAGAGACAGAGTATGAGAAATACAAAAAAATCCTCGATGTACATGAGATTGAAAATCTCAGGGCTCTCGAAAGTGAAACAAGGAAGTTTACTTCCGGTAAAAAGAAGTCTACAAGATAATTATAATTTATTCCCCCACCACCATCCTGTAATCTTTCCCGAGCACGACCTCGATTTTCGGACTCGGAGTTTTGGAATACTTGTTTACGGGAACCGACTGTTGCGGAGCAAAAATAAAGAGGGAAAGAGCTTCAAGGGTTTTGGAGGTCGGAGGAATTCCGATGTTGTTTTCGCCGTCCCAAGTAGCAAAAACCTGAGTTTTTTCATATGGGTCTTTGGTACTGCCGACGCTGTCTTTGTCGGGAACATTGAATCCGAATTTCTTGAGGTAGAGTGCGGTATCATTGGCGATTCCGGAGGTTTTGGTCGAGTTTACGACGGTGATTTCGGAATTTTCCAGAAACATCTCGGGATAATTGAAGATGATATTGGAAAACTTGGAGGTATCCGCGTAGGAATCGAGATGCGTAGGGGTGGCTCCATCCGGAAGGAGAACCGATGCTCCGCCGAAGAGATCACGCATCGGAGTATAGAGAAATCCGCCACGCTCGCAGTATGCAAGCCCTTGAAAGCAGGAATCGTTCAAATTGAAAGCGAGGATATTTTCTGTGGGGAGATCTTTTCCGAAGAGAGCGAGGGAGGCGAGTTGTCCCATGGAGAGATCCGTTTTTATATGCGAAACCACCGCATAATAGAGGGATTTAATCTTCGTGGGACTCGTGAGGATATCGAGTGAAAAGAGTTTGTCTTTCACTGCTTTTATCACGAGCTGCTGACGATGGGATCGGTCAAAATCGCTCGTGGAATGACGACTTCGTGCGTACTTGAGGGCAGTCGTCCCATCGAGAACCTGGCGACCTTTTTTGATGCTGAAAGTAAGGTATCCCCAGTTATTGTCGGGATATTCCGTATCCGTGAGATCTTCCTCGACCGTTATATCAATACCCCCGAGGAGGTCGATGAATTTCGTAAATCCGTCGAAATCTATACTCAGATAGTGGTCCATTTTTTCTCCGGTAATTTCGCGTAGCTTTTCTCCGAGATCTCCCATGGACTGTGCGGGAGATTCTTTCGCATGCAATCCCTGTATATAGATTTCATTGATCTTTCCACGTCCTCCGAGCGGATAATCGACATAGAGGTCGCGAGGAATCGAGAGGAGTGAGATGGTTTTACTCTCTCCGTGGAGCGAAGCAAATAAGATAGTGTCCGTCAAATTGGCTCCATCATGGTCTCCGCCACCGATTCCGGTTATGAGAATATTGATCTTATTTTGTTCGGTTCCGCCAACCGATTGGAAGAAATCCGTTCTGTTGGGAAAAGGGAGGGAAAAATTGAAGTGAAATGCCGGAAGCTTAGAAAATGTGATAAAAGAAACGGCGATAACTCATGAAATACCCAAAAAACCGAGAAATATTCAGGAAACAAAATTCCGTTTTTTCATCGCAAAATAACGATTTTTAAAGGAAGCAAAAGGGGAAACACTACTGCTTGATTCGATCGGAGGAAGTTTGGTTTTCTTGAAAGACACGAAAGGGAGATTACAGATTATTTGAAGATTTTATGGGGTGAAGTATATGTTTTTTCCATAAAAAATCAAACGGGATTTCTGTCCATAGAAATAAATACTCACCGTTCGGTGAGTATAGTCTCCGTTGAGAGTGCCGAGGAATTTTTCTTGCAATTCTAGTGGATGGTCGTATTGTAACAAGAATCCGAGAGAATGTTGTGAGCGTTTTTTGTAACTTCATTGTAGTCTTTCGGGGGAAGAAATGCTGAAACGTAGCGCCCGTCACGAAACGCGAGGATGCTGTCGAAGCGGATAATACGAACAGTGGTGTCGGAAAAATCCTTTTGATGGAAGGAACGAACCTCCTCTTTTTTATACATTCCTTTGAGCGAGTAGCTTCTTCCCATATAGGACATCTTCAGTGCGAAATTATTCTCGCCGATCTCGCTTTCTTCCGGGTGAAAGGTACATTTGCTCGACGTAATCGCATGGATACAATCGGCAATCCTCGTCTTTGATAACAAAGAGGGATTATTGGCAAAATTGAGAGATAATTGGTTATTTCACGAGTCAAATCCTCCTCTTGCTGTAGATAGCGACATAGGATAAAAAATAAGAAATAAAAGAATTTAGACTATTTTGGAATACTTTTATGTGAAAGTCAAGTAAATATTTTATTTGCTTCTTTTCCCGTTATATGCTATACTCACTTCCGTTATATCTGATATCCGTTCTTTTTATGTTTCTTCTCTCGACATCTTCCCTGCGTGGATATGGGCTCCATAAGATTTTCTCCTTTGCACGAGAAGCTCACTATGATGGAATATGCCTTGATCTCAACCCTCTCGATTTCGATACGGAAAACTCCGAATACATTATCTCTCTTTCCAAAGAGTTTGATATGCCCGTTGTAAGCATCACCGCTTATGAACGTCGCATCACTCCGAAAATAGTGGATCGGATTATAGAGATGGCAGAGTTTCTTGGAAGCAAAACGATAAATTTTTATCCGCCACATCGGTTGGACAAGGACGGAGAATGGTTTTCCGAATATCTCCCGAAAGTACAGCAACGCCACAAGAATCTCGATATCACCGTTATAAACATAGAGCCGAAAACTTTCCTCTTCTTGATTCCGGAATATAAAGATGCCACACTCCCGCTTATCAAAAAGATAACGGGGAAAACAGCCCTCCATGTTTCCAATGTGGATCCGGAGAGCGGAACCGATCTCATCAAGACGTTTTCTCTCCTCTGAAACAGTATCCATAACGTCTATCTGTCGGATAAAACAGGCAACAAGGAAGAGCTTCTCCCCGGAAAAGGGGATATGCCACTTGAAAGTCTCCTCATCAAGCTCGCAGACGGAGGATACAAAGGTGATTTTATTCTCAAAGTGGCTCCCAAAGAGCTCGGAGTCGGAGATGATACGACGGTTCTGAAAAAACTTGAAGAAGCAAAGGAGTACCTCTTGAAGTATTTTGTAAAAAAATAGAAATAAAAACTCCAAAACTGATTTTGGAGTTTTTTTATTTCTATTAGCTTATTGTACAATCTTCTTGTTGATAATGTCTTGTATATTGAGCGTATCTTTCAAGAAAGATATGTTTTTTTGAGACAGTATGGAGAGGACGAGCTTATCGTCGTACTCGAGTCGGTGTACGAAATCCTCCTCGGACATCACGGCGTATTTTACTTTTCTTCTGAAAAAGGTTTTTTCGAGAAAGTTATTGAACTCGATTTTATCGAGCTCGCCGATGATGAATATATCGACGATATTATTGGATTTTATACTCGTGAGTTGCTTGATGCTGTCCGCAATGGTTATAAGGCTCAAGTTTCTTTTTCCTTTGAAAAAAGCTTTCAGCGGTTCTATGGGATTATAAGTTTTTATGAAGATTTCAGAGAGTTCCGCATAGATAGGACAACTCCTGTTGATATTGTAAAACTTTTTCTTATTCTCTTCGCGTGATTTGAGGACGCCAAGAGCTTCAAGATTCATAAGCTCCCGTCTCACACTATTGATCTGTTCATCGAGATCTCGGCAGAGTTCTCGTATGAAAATACCCGTCATATCACTTGATACCGAATGTTCTATGAAAAATTTTTCCAGAATCTTTGCACGACAGTTTGATCCGAAGAGTTTAGAGAGAATCATAGAGAGATATAAAAACTAAAAATATTATTGAGTTCTGAAATCTCTCAAAAACGAAGTAATTCGAGTGCAAATTGAGTACCGGAGTGAACCGTACGACTGTACGGAGAACGAGGAAACGGAGATTTAAACTTGAAGAACGAGTTTTTCAGAGATTTCTTAGTGACACCCAGTCGTACTGCAGGTACCGCACCCACCGGTTCCGCAGCTATCACCGCCGGATTCTTCTCATCAGACGATAGATATGAGGAGAGATTTTATTTCCATCTTTTCCGGGATAATCCCCTGAAAAATCACATCGCGGAAATCGATACTTTCTTCCTCTACGCAGAGGGCTGGATTCTCCGTGATACCAAGCTCCATTTTATAAGCCTCGTCTTCTTGTTCACGAATCTTCACGATATCCGAAAGTCAGAGTTCTCCGAGAATCTCTGATGTACGAGCGAAAAGCTCAGTGGAAAGTGGCGGAGATCCAACGATGACGATTTGCATAAAAAACTGAAAAATAGAAATTATTACAAGTGAGTATATGGAAAATGTCCTAAAAACGAAGAGAATTATAGATTTTTTCTGAAAATCTCTTTGTTTATGTAATTTTACAATATATCTTTTCTCGTTTCCTGCGGAACTCGTCTCTTAGTAATGACTCAGACAGTCCTCGGTAGCACTCGAAAAATATATTGTAAAATTTGGCTATCTCTCATCTCAAAAGAGATTATGACAAATTAAAAGGAGAGCGAGCACTCTCCTTTATGGAATATGGGAATAAAATCGGAATGATTATTCGGATTTTGCTTCTTTTTCCGCTTTTTTCTCATCCTGAACACTTGGAACTTCCGCAGCAGCAACTTCCGCTACGACTTCCTCATCCTGAGTTCCCTTTGGAAGACGAATAGAAACGATGGCTCCATCAAGGTCAGAAAGGATATCGAATTTTTTCGTATCGATATTCAGATCTCGAACATGGATGATATCTCCAAGATTTTCGAGTTTGGAAAGATCTACTTCAAAAGCATCAACCAAGTTCTTCGGAAGACATTTCACTTCCACTGTGTGCATATTTTGTTCTACCAGACCACCCTGTACTTGTGCAGGAGAGGAGCCGATGAGATGAAGAGGGATTTGAACGTGGATTTTTTCTGTTGCAGAAACTGCGAAGAAATCAACATGGAGAAAATCACCGCTTACTGGTGCTCGTTGTGTTTCGTGAATAAGTATGTCTTGTTTTTTCCCGTCAAGCGTAAGCTCAACGATGTGAGTTTTTCCGGACTTTCTAAATACCTTAAGAAGGTCAGAAGCTCCAACGGTAATAGCCTGAGAGGCAACGTTATGTCCGTAAACTACGGCAGGAACCTTTTTATCTGCACGAATAGTGGAGAGTTTTGCTTCAGTATCGCGTGCAGTAGCAACGAGTGTAAGTTTTTCCATACAAAAAGACGGGTAATTTCTATAAAATCTGGGAGATTATATAAAAAAGAAAGAGAAAATCAAATTGTTTTGTAAATATCATCAGAATATTCTGTCGTTTCCTTTTACTTTCCTTGAAATTTTGAGAAATATTCTTATACTGCACAGAGTTTTTAGTTCTTAGTTTTCGGAATCATGAAAATACGTTCCCAGGGATTCACTCTCATAGAACTTCTCATCGTCGTAACCATCATCGCCATCATCGGGATAGCGTCCATATCCGGTTTCTCTCGCATGAATGAGGTACAGGATGCCGAGACGACCGTGAAGCGTATTTCTGATCCTCTGGATTCGTTTGATCGTGCGATAGCGAGATATGAAATGGTTTCTTATGAGACAGTATTTGAGAGTGGAAGTATTGGTTTCACGACCAATCTTGATTGGTACAGGAAAAACCCCTCACTCCAATATTCTTTTGATTTTATCACTGGAACAGGTGTAGTTAAGAACACCGGAAATAGTGCCTGAACGGCAGAATTGTATCTTGCCACCTATGATACAGTAGGAAAAACCCTCATACTCTCGATGAGTGGTTGAACCAGTATATTCTCTTTTCCTCCAAGCATACAAAAGAGGTGGTATAAGATAATGGGTGTTATGGAAGATACCATACTTAACTCTTATGTTATGCAGTATTATAACCTCACCAATAGGAATAGTACTCCGGAAAATGAGATTCATCTCATAAAAATCCTCGGATGAAATGGTGTGCCTTACTCTTCTCTTACAGTTCAGAATGTCCTCGGAAGTAAGGTTATTATGGGTTCCGGGACAAATCTCGAAAAAGCAACACTCACTTTCGAGAAGAATGGGAAGGAAATGGAGATGGTGGTATTAAACCAATAACGATTATTTATTCTTGTGTTTTTGTGTTTTTGGATATAATAAAGACATATACTCAATAAATCATTTTTTTTTATGACTACTATTACGATAGATGAAAACATATCATTCAGTACTACTCATTTTCGTAGTGTAAAAGAACTCTATGAAAAACTTCGATTGCAATATGAATTTGAAGAATCTCTTGAGAAGAGTGCTGAAAAAGTAATGAATACTTCCTATTCTGAACTCGTAAATATATAAAATATGTTTGATGAAATTCGTGAAGTTAAAGAAGTACTTTTATATCTTGAAAAAAGAGGGTTGGTATTATCATACCAAAAAGCAAAGAAGGGACTATTGTCCTGAAATACTCATGGGCTCGATTTTAAGATGAGACAACCGAAAAAGTATGAAATCTTTCAGTTTCGATTGACTGGAAAATATCGTGCTTTTGCCAGTATAAAAAATCATGATGGCAAGAAAGTCCTTGTGATACATAAAATCTCCGATCATCAAGATTCTTAGTTCTTATCTTTTCGCATATGAAACAGACAGAGAAAATAGAGTCACTTCACTCCTCCAGAGGACTGCCCTTCGGGGAGCCTAGCCTTCTCCTAAAAGGAGAGGGAATAAAAGGTATAAATAAACCCCCTTCTCCTTCTAGGAGAAGGGTTGGGGATGAGGTGCGGGCCTTCACTCTTGTAGAACTTCTCGTTTCCATCTCCATCCTCGCGACGATCAGTATCGTCGCGTATACGTCCTACTCGGGACACATGAAGACGGTGAATAATGCCACGCGTATCGCATCCATCGATTCTCTGCACCTGAGTCTCTCGGATTACTACCAGATGAAGAAGATTCTTCCGGAACCGAACTCCAATTACATCGCTTACGATGAACGGGGAACGTATATGCATTCGCTCTCCGGTTCGTACGGAGTTTCCGGCTACGTGAGCAATGATTTCCTCCCAGCGGGATACGTGAATTTCCGAGCGACCGATCCGGAAAGCAACCAGTTCTACGGATACGGAAAACTTCTGGACGGGACTTCCTCTTTCGATGTCGCCGCTGTTCTCTACGATGAAAAAACCGGAGGATATAAGACCTATATCCGAGGAACGTACGAGAAACAACGTCTCTCTTCTCTTATACGAGCGTATTCTTCTTCGAACTTTGTTTCCCAAGATAGTACCGAGGATCTCCCGTATAATCCGTATGAACGCAAGATAACCGCCTCTGTTTCGAGCTATTCGGGAACCATCATACTCAAAAACGACAAAGGGGAGTTACTTTCTCTCACGGGAGAATTGAACTCCGGAGATACGATAACGGTCGCAACCGGTTCCACGTCTCTTCTCCATATCTCCGACGGTTCCGAACTTTCTCTCGGAAGTGCCACGTCCGAGACTGTACTCAAGCTCACTTCTCTCGCCTACAGCGACGACAATAATCTCGCATCCAAAGTGGTTATCTTCCTGACATCCGGAGAAGTTTGGACAGAGGCTCCGCACCTCCGAACCGAAGCCGACTCGAATAGTGATTTCTCTATACAAACCGATTCAGCACTTGCGGCCGTTCGTGGAACGGTATTCGGAGTGACGAGAGATGCCTCCGGTACGACCATTTCGCTTGCCTCCGGGAAACTGGAAGTCGAGAAGATTGGTACGGACGGAACCAAAACTCCGTTTACTCAAGGATTCGTCTCCGCTCAAATGGGATTCGTCACAGAAAACACCCAATCCTATATGATTGTGCCAGACGGAGGACAAGCGATCAAACTCATCGTACCACCACCAGAAAAAGCAGATACTCCAACCTCCACCGGCTCTCTCAATCCGTACGATATAGATCAGAAGCTTCAACATCCTCCGTTCTCTCTCGGGTATCGTCCGAAAGCGGACAGAATATCGTTCAGCGGAACGACTTCCGTTGCGGGAGAGAACAGTTTACAAACAGGAATCCTCTCCGTCACCTTCGACAATCCCTGAGCCGATTCCTACGAGCTTTCATTTGGAACTGGAGAAGTCGACGATTCGACGATTTTCCAGAATCCGAATCCCGTTCGTACCGGAACCCTTCCGAATACTGGAACGGTAACGCTCACTGGAGCATTCACCTCTGTCTCATGACCTTATCTCACCAGAACTTACACGCTCCGCGTCTGCTTTCACGGACATTGCTCCGCTCCCGATATCAAAGGTATCGGTGGCGAAACTTTCGATTTCGCGGGTTTCTGAGTATGGGGAGAGAAGAAAAAGAAATGCGAGGAAGTCTGAACCTCCCTCTTTCCACCATTCGGCTGTCAGGATAATCACCTCGTCGCCTATGCACCATATGATGACGACGGAGATACGAATCTCTATATGAGGAATGACGAATCAACCGGAGGAACTTCAAGCGGGATACTGGGACGATTAACCCCCCGAACCATGACACTGTTGGGCAACTTCGGCTCGACCGATAGTTCAACGACTCACTATCCAACCAATCTTTTCAAGTCCCCGATAAACTCCTTCTATCAATGGGGGAACACAAAGGGGGTGCTCGTGCCAACTGGATCACCGTCCTCATTTCTCAAATACAATCTCTCTCCCCTGAATCTCGGAGATAATTTCAGTATCGAGATGAGTGTGAGGGGTGGGGCGTTGAAGAGAACAAGTGGATATTATTACCTTTTCTGATTATCCGATGGAGGAGGTACTTTCAATGCAAATTCTCTCTGATTTGGATTAAAGAATGGGGTTTTCTGAATCAATGCAGGCTCTTCCTATGTTTTTTCAACAGGAATAACGAGTACACAAATAAATACTTTTATTATAAATCCAGATGAATTCTACAAAATAATTATCCTTATCAATAAATCCACCAACACCGCTCAGCTTTCCATTAATGACAATATATTGCCAGCAGTAACTATCGGTTGATATACCCCGGCGAACTTCGGTTCTGTATCATCTTTAAACGTAGGATGACCAAATCATAATGTATTTCAATGGAACGATATCATCGATTCCATAAAAATCCGTAAAAATTAACTATGGCAGAAACCTTTCTCTTCGTTCTTTTGTTTTGATTTGCATCTGGAGTTTTCTTGACGCTTATGGATCGAGTGGATGAACACAATCTTATTATCGGAAAACTTCAGACGCCATTTGCATATATATTTGGAATATTGACGGCAATTATTTTCGGGTTTTCCATAGATTTTTTCAATTTTCTCTATCCGCTCATAGTTGGAATGTGTATAGAATGGATTATAAAAAATAAACTTGAGTATCCAAGTCATGTGTTTTTTTTGTTCCTTTCATCACTCTATTTTGGCTACAGATACGATCTACTTTTACAATATGCTTGATATATCGCTTTGTATCTCGGAATAAATTTCCTTATATCTGTTTATTTGAAATCGAAAATCGATAAAAATTCAAGGTTCTATAAGTATTTTTATACCGCTTATCTCTCAAAATTATTTACAAATATGTCTCTTGGTATTGCGTTGCGGGAACCTTTGTTAATCGTATTTTCATTGACTTTTACTTATTCCTGTCTTCTGACCAAAAAATATCTCCCCGGAAGGAATCCATAAATTTACTTATCTTATATCGAGCATACTATGAACGAGAATCTGAGACAGATAATCACACATAATCTGGATTGTTATCTGCGTGTCTATCTCGATAAGCTCCCAGTGGAGACGCGAGAAATCGCTGTCACCCATTACAATAAGGATATTGACAGGATTATTGAGTATTGTGCCTCGGACTTCATCGATATTCCCGATACGATTCTGAGCGAGGATTTTATAAAATGACTCCATAAATCGCTCTACCCGGAGTGATATATTCAAAAATCCAAAGGTTCAAATGGAGGAGAGTTCGTCTGGATGGTTCCGTGAGAATATAAAAAAATCACTATCATAGCAAAGGAAAACGGAGGAAAGGACAGCTATGAAAAGGTTGAAAATGTCGAGAGTTCTATGAAAGTTCTGCTTAAAAAATTCAACTCAAAAATACATACTAATCTGAGTGAGAAAGAAAAAAGAGATAAACTCCTCTATTTTGCCTTGGATTTTGTTTCTATCCACCCTTTTGGAGATGGAAATGGGAGACTCGATGGAATCCTGGTGGATTTACTTTGCCTCAAGTTTTGAATACCACCTCTTTTTCTCCTGAAATTGTACAAAGAACATAAAGCCAATTTCATTCAAACACTCGCTTTGTCACGAAAAAACAGGGATTTGAGGTATATGTATGGATTCATAGAAAAATACTCCGAGTAATTCCTCCTTTTCTTTGCATTTCCCCTCAATATCTGCTATCATAAAGCCAAATAATACAAAAACAAAAATATATCATGGCTTCCTCTCCTGAATTCAATTCATTTGAGCACCCCTCTTTTGAGCGGATGTGAGCGGGTTTTGAGTGAGTAAAAGAGCCACTTCCAGAATTACGAGAAGCAACGCCAGAAGAGATACAAAAGAGCAAAGAGCATAATACACTCGCAAATCGTCTGTATCAACAAAATTCGATAACAGAAGCGTTGCTCCGTTCCAATTTCGAAGAAGGGTTTAATAAAAACCTTGATACTATCTGGAGAACCGGTGAGATTACAGATTATTCATGAGATAAAGAAAAATCTCCTCATATTCAACCAAAAGAAATTCTGAAAGAGCCAGAAGTTATAACTTTCTCTGAGAAGCCACAAATGAAGATAGAAAAGCAATTAAAGAGTCCCGATACTCCCGAAGAGAAAGAAAAACTCACCACCTATGCAGAACTCTCGGACCTCGCCTATGTGGATTTCGTAAGTGTTCCCGATCCAAAAGATCTCACGAAAACCACGGAAAGGATATCCAGTGTCCGTCTTGATCCGCTCTCCTTCCCAAACCTCAAGATGATTACTGAAGGAAGGATGCCGGAGAAACCAACGGAAGACGAAAGAATTATCATAGCGTATCTGGATAAACACAAAAGCAATGATAGAAACAACCCGACAGAACAATGAATATTACGAGCAAGGAATGATAGAGAAATAGCTCCTGATATTAGCCAAATCCTTCGTGTTACTTCCCTATGATCAAAGCAATATAACGGAAAACCTCAATATGCAAGTCTCGATGGAAAGTATCAACAAACAACGATGATTGATGTAAATCCAAACCTTCCACCTGTATCAAAGACTCCAAATACCGAAATAATGACAGCTAAAGATTTTAGGATAGTCGATGCGATGGAGTATCTCAGAACCGTTAGAGCGGAACAGGCATCAAAAACATTAGAAACCATTACTAAAGAGAAAGGATATACAATAGTGGATTATTTCCCGAATGAAATAAAGAAAGACAAGACCTCTTCGGGATTCGGAGCGATATGTCTGGAAGACAAGGAAGGAAATATATCCTTTGCCATACGATGAACGGATGTAATAGCATGGATTATACCAGAGCCAAGAGACGCTGCTGCTGATGCTAAACTTGCATTATGACAAGTTCCCGAAAATCAAACCAAAGACCTCATAGCATTCTTCGAAAGGAATCTAACAAACCTCAAAGAGGGTCAGAAAGTGAATATCACAGGCCATTCTCTCGGAGGAGCTCTCACACAGATTGCAAGTATCATGTATGCCGAAAGAGTGGGAGAATCGTATACATTCAATTCCCCGTGAGCAAAGAAACTTGCTATCAATCCAGAAGGGAAATCAGAGATAATACGGCAAAAATTTGAAAAATTCAAGGTTTTCGAGTATAATAGAGGAAATGAAGCATCTGTAGAAAATAGGATGACGAATGTAAGTGGGATAAAATGACCGTCTATTATATCAAATCTTGGAGAAGATATCGGTTACTACGAGATATTACTTAAAAAACTTGAGAGTCATTCAATAGCGAAAACTGTAGAATATATTGAAAACGATGCAACAAACGAAGAGTTACAGAGACATTATGTATGACCTGATAAAAAGGAGAAAAAGAAAGAAAGGGAGAAATATAATTAGTATTCTATTTAATTACAATTCTTTATGTCACTCGATCAAATCAGCCTCGCTCCTCCACCATCCGTGGAACAGGCAACAAAAAAGCCCACTCCTTCAGTGAAGGATATTACCGAGAATATGAATGCTCGTCTTTCTTGAATACGTTTAGAGCTTCCAAAGACAAAGGAGGAAAGAGAACGTGCAGTATATAATGCTGTGATAAATAACACATTCAAGGAAGAGATGGAGAAGAATGAGTATCCACAATGAATTACTATAAAGTTCATTAAGGAATGAGTTTTCAGTATGACCGATAATGAAACAGGGAATGTCAATTACTATTTGGAAGAAGATGGAAGTATTATTCTTGGTATAGCCGCAATTCACCATCGACAAGGTATGGATAATGGGAAGACTCTTGCTGATTTATGATTAAGAGAAATCAAAAATGGTCATAAGTATAGGGTATATCGTTTGAACGGAAAAGAGCTATGAAATGAGGTTAATCAAGAAACCGAAGAGTGATACGAAATGTGGAACGATGCTATGTTCCATACGGATATATACCGAATAGTTTCTCTCCTCAAAACACCGGTGGAGTTGGATGAGGGATGGATAGATGGCCTTGCGGAAGATGGTTCTCTCCGTTTTCAGGATCTCGAAGCATTGAAAGCAAAATGAGCCATAGATGAAACGGTATTCCAATACGGTATTCAAGCACTTCAAAAGATTCTTCCGTCGCAATGTAATCCAAATGACCCTATCGCAGGACGACTTGCGAAATACGGAGATATGTATACTCTGAAAACTGATCCTAAAACCGGAAAGTTATCAGAGACAAGAACCATGTCAATACACGAAAGTGACCTGAAAGAGTACCTAAGAAAATGATATATCATCCCCGAACTCGCTAAACAATGTTTTCAATTACTTCCGAAAGAGAGAAGAGATATTAGCAACGAAAGATAGTTTTATAGCCCTTTAAATAATCTAAAGAAAAAGAATTTTCTATTTCTTCTTCCTCATCGCGAGTAACTCATCCCGAATCTCTCCGGCAAGCTCGAAGTCGAGATTTGCGGAGGCGATATCCATTTCGAGTTCCAGTCGCTTGATGCGGGTTTTTGGATTCTCCCCTCGCATCGTATCATCGTCATGAAGTTTTTTGCCTTTAAGTCCCGTGTCCTTGATTCGCGAGACGATGGTTTCCGGAGTGATGTCATGATCCAGATTGTATTGATGCTGAATGGCACGTCTCTTGTAGGTGATGTCTATCGCCTCATCCATAGCAGTGGAATGCCTCATCTTGTGCGAATACATCACGACATACCCATGTACATTACGTGCCGCACGACCGATGATCTGGAGGAGGGATGAAGTGGAGCGGAGGAATCCGATCTTCTCGGCGTCGAGTATCCCGATGAAGGAGACTTCGGGGAGGTCGAGTCCTTCTCGGAGGAGATTGACTCCGACGATTCCGTCGGTTTTCCCGAGACGCAAATCTCGAAGAATTTCCAGTCGTTCGATGGTCTCGATTTCCGAGTGGAGATAGCGAACTTTGACTCCGTTCGATGATAGATATTCCGCGAGTTCTTCGGAGGATTTCTTGGTGATGGTGGTGATCAGAAACCGCTCTCCCCGTTTTATAGTCTCCTGGATATGTCTCATGAGACTGTCCGCCACGTATTCCATGTCTTCTATACTGATTTCTGGATCGAGAAGCCCCGTTGGTCGGATAATTTGTTCTATCGTGGCTTCAGAATGAGCTGCTTCGTACTTGGACGGAGTCGCAGAAACGAATATGGTTTGTCCGATTTTTTTCTCGAATTCTTTGAATTGCAATGGCCTATTCTCAAAAGCCGAGGGGAGACGAAAACCGTTGTCGATCAGGTTTTCCTTGCGGGCTCGGTCACCCGCGTACATTCCCCCGATTTGGGGAATACTAATATGACTCTCATCGATAAAAGTCATAAATCCTTTCGGAAAAAAGTCGATGAGCGTGGTCGGACTGCTTCCGGGCAGTCGTTTAGAGAGATACATAGAATAATTCTCGATCCCGTTCACATACCCGACTTCCTGCATCATCTCCAAATCATATTCAACTTTGGTTTTCAGTCGTTCGATTTTCACGAAATCGTTCTGGGATTTGAAAAATTCGAGGCGTGCATCGAGCTCTTCTTTGATTTTCGGAATCACCTCCTCGATGGTGATGCTCGATGAGATGAAATGTTTGGCGGGAAATATCGTGATTTCCTCAAAAGAAGTGATGATTTCATTGGTGATCGGAACTTTTTGCACGATCCGCTCGATGTCGTCCCCGAAGAATTCGATGGAATAAAAAAGTTCGGAACTCGCCGGAAATATATCGAGCGTATCGCCCTGAATCCGAAAATTCCCGGGTTTGAAATCGGTCTTGGTGCGTTTGAACTGGAGTTGTACGAGATTTGTAATAATCGAATCTATGGTTTCCTTCCCGTTTTTATGAATTTTCAAAATCTGTGCCTCGTACTCCTCACGCTCCCCGATACCGTAGATGCACGAAACGGATGCCACGATGATGACGTCTTTTCTCGATAGGAGGCTTTCGGTCGCGGCATGGCGGAGACGATCGATCTCCTCATTGATGGTTGCCTCTTTCTCGATATAGGTTCCCGTTTTCACGATAAACGCTTCGGGCTGGTAGTAGTCGTAGTACGAGACGAAATAGTGTACGGCATTCTCCGGAAAGAATTCCTTGAACTCCTGAGCAAGCTGAGCCGCAAGGGTTTTATTGTGGGCGATGACGAGAGTCGGTCGCTGAATCTTCTCGATGATATTCGCCATCGTAAAAGTCTTTCCTGATCCGGTGACCCCGAGGAGCGTTTGGAAGTTTTTCCCCTCTTCGAGTCACTGGAGAAGGCCCGCAATCGCCTCAGGTTGGTCTCCCGCAGGGGTGTATTTTGCATGAAGTTTGAATGGAGGCATGAGATTCAATGAAGAATTAAGAATGAAGAAAAAGACGAATAGAGGGAATAGTAATGCTTGATTTACTTTTGTACTTCTCTGAGCACTTTCTCGGCATGTCCGTTCACTTTGACATCGCGCCATGCTTTGATGACACCCCCTTTACTGTTCAGGAGAAAAGTGGAACGAATCGTCCCGACATAGGTTTTGCCATAGTTTTTCTTCTCTCCGATAACCTCAAACTGATTATGGAGTGATTTATCGGTATCGGAAATGAGGTCGATGCCGAGCCCGCAGCTTTCATGAAACTTTTTATGAGACGCTTCGTTATCAGCGGATACTCCGATAATTTGGACTCAGAGGGCTCTAAAATCTTCTCTCCGGCGAGTAAAATCTTGTGCTTCCAGAGTACACCCAGGAGTATTGTCGGCTGGATAGAAATAGAGAATGGTTCGAGGAGCTTCCGTAAGCATCATCTCCAGACTTTTGAATTCAGTAACCCCATTCGGGTGAACGATCCGGTACATAGTGGTTCTCATAATAGAAGGGGATTATAAAGTAACTCCCTAGTATAGATTTTTTCCCCTAATTTGCAAGGAGAAAATATCTTAAAAATTATTGTTTTTGTATCAATGAAATTGATATTTGTGACTTTCTTTCTATTTATAGGAATCTTTAAAAAAATCTTCTGACTGGAATTTTCTTGCATTATTTATATATTTACGTATAAAGATATTCTTAATGTGTAATTTTTTCGTATGAATTTTCCAAATTTCATCCCGAATTGAAAACCGTTCACCGGGGTAGATTCCGAAGAAGTGACATCTTGCAAAAAAGCCGTAGCACAGATTTTCTCCGATAGGGCAGAGAAGGTCGACTCTTTCGTCTGGGATACACTCGATAATTCCAGTCATATTTTGCCTGAGTTTTACAGTACCCCTGAGAGAGTAAACTTTGCTTCTGAGTATTACGATGAACACATCTCAGACGAGGACTGAATCCGTCCAATATTAGAAAATCCTTCTGCATCAACCTTCCGACTTCTCGCAAAATATCCGGGTATCGTCGAAACCCTCCTCGAAGAAAATCAGAAAATCCAATTTGAGAAACTCTCACCGAGTACGAAAATGGATATTCTTTTTTCCGGGTACTACGATTACTGCCTCTCTTATAACAGAGATAGTGGTGTTTATAACGGAACAAAACAGTATCAAATCATTCAAAACATCCACGGGGATGTCACTCTCAGAGGTATTCCTTATAAAAAGGATGTTCAAGGCGACTTATTTCCAAGTACAAAACCTTCAGTAATAGAATTGGAGGAGGATGTTTCCGAGTGAATCCATATGTATCAGGAAACAACTTCGTTATTTATAGGACTTTGCATTCTCTATAAGCGGGCTTGAGAATCCAAAGAAGCACTTCTGCAATTTATCGATTCTCTCTCCAATGCCCGTTCTCGCACTCCAAATGCAGCGGATGTGGGACTCAATAACAGTACGGTACATTTTGCACAAAATCAGCTCGCCGAAGAGCCTCTCGGATACGATACAACCGGGCAATACGAATATACGTCGCTTTTCATTTATTCATGACATTCTTCCGAAAGACACCCTCAGATAGCCATTCATCAGTCAAAAAGTCTTGTTACTCTGGTAAGTGGTCCAAGCGGGGAAATCCAGTTCGGAAAAGATATGTTTTTTACTCCCAGATTCGAGATTCCTTTGGAAGATATTTTCGGGATTCTCCTCCTTCTCCATAGATTCCCCGGACGAAGCGGTGCGACGAATAGGGAACTCCTTCGGGTATTTGTGGACGAATATTCTTCTGTTAATGTCAAAAATTAAATAAAGTTCCTTAGTTTTTTGGTAGTATGAATTACCCAAAAATCCCCGAGGTCTCTTTTGGAGGTTCGGGGATTTTTATCGAAAGGGAATAGGTACTCGTTCACGGACTTAACTGAACATCTTAAAGTGATTTCCTGAGGATATGTTTGAATATGTTTTGTATGTACGGAAGTTTTGAATATAATAAAAGCATATTACCCTATAATAAAAGCATCTATGGTAAAAGTACTCGATAGACAAGAGGATATAATCATAGTAAAAGTTCCTGCGACCTATCTTCCCCTTCTGAGAAGAATCGAGAGAAACGAAAGAAAAACTCAACTTTTTTCTGATTCCA
>JAQTON010000004.1 GCA_028713325.1 Candidatus Altimarinota bacterium
GCATCTATGGTAAAAGTACTCGATAGACAAGAGGATATAATCATAGTAAAAGTTCCTGCGACCTATCTTCCCCTTCTGAGAAGAATCGAGAGAAACGAAAGAAAAACTCAACTTTTTTCTGATTCCAATATCAAGAATAAGACCAGTTTTGCTCTCTCGTTAAAGCAAAAATGAATGACCGATGATTTTGTAAATAATTTTCTGAAATCTTATGAATAATGTCATCGTTAAGCCATACATAGAGGAAATAGTGAAAATGTTTCGGATACAGAGCAAGTTCCAGAAACAGGTCGAAAAGATAAAAACTGGAATCTTTGATAAATGACTTGGATTCGAGAAAATAGAGGTGGCGGACGGGATAATTCTCTATTCGTTTCGAATCGATATCCATTTCAGAGCCTATGCTCGCAAAGAAAATGGAAATTTTATCGTCTTCGATGTAAATAATCACGACTATAAAACGATAGTGAAAAAATTGAAAAGCAGGTAATGCCTTTAGAGTATAAAAAATCCCCGAAGTCTCTTTTGGAGATTCGGGGATTTTTGGAAATGAGATTATTTCGGAGGAGGTCAGAATCTGTTGTCTTTAGTATTTCAAGGAGTAGCTATTAGGATTAAAAATAAAATCACTATCAATATGATAACTACTTTAGCAACATACCCATCATTCATAGGCTTAATATCAGACCAATCTATTATTGGAAAAATAAATGGGAAGAATATATACAAGATGTTCCATCAACTTTCATTATAATCATGTAACCTTTTTATCGTCAATACGATTGATAAATAAAAGAATGAGAAACCAATCAGTATACCACATATATACTCAATAATTGGATTGATATAAAATGGAAAGATCCCAATTGAAAGTATGAATTTTATAATTCCACTAAATAAAAGACAATAGATAATTAGTAACAATATTTGGACCACAAATTTTGTTCTATCTATTCTTCATTTATGAGAAAATGATATGCGTAAATAATTATCTCACTTGGATTGTACCTCTCAGTCAAGAACTTTCTTTTTCTGAACTTGAAATTCCTCATCAGATAGAATCCCTTTCTCTTTTAATTGAGCTAATTTTTCAAGCTCGGTAATTGTGTCCATAAAGTTTAGAATAAAAATGTTGAGATGTTATTGTGAATACTTTTATTGGAAACTAACAGCGTGTAAGAAATTCTATGGTAGATCAATTTTTTTCCATATATTCAAACAGCCATCTATAATCCTGATAATGAGAAAAGCATAAGTTTATCTGGTCATCAGTAAATTTTGTACTATGTATGTTCGGTGAATCTTTAAATATTTTAGCAAATTCTTCTTGTTCAAGAAATGTATCTTTCACATATGATGTTATGCAGAATTTATAAAAAGCCTCTTTATCATAAGGACTAATTCCTTTTATATCAGTATTACTTCCTTTTAAATTAAGTTCTAAAATATAGCTTTTAAAAAGTTCAATAGTATTATCCATGGGGCGTAAAGTTAAATAATTAAGGTTTAATTGATAAGAATAATCAAATAATAGAAACCACATTAAGAACAAAAGAAATCATTGCAATACAAGAAGAATAAACAGAAAACCTCTTCTATATTAAAGTGTTATAATTTCAACATCATCTATACAATCCTTTCATTTTTGTGTTAATTTATAAGACATTTTTATTCATTCAAAATTTGGTTTTTTTTGAACCTTCACCATATATGATATATTTTTTGTTTATAAGCATTTCTCTTTCCTCTTTACTTATCTCTTTTCAATTTTGTAAGTTTTTTAAAATCTTATAGGGGTCTATTTTTTTCATATTTTATAGTAAAATTAAAAATTAGTTTTTAATACAAATAATTGAGTATCTTCCGGCAATAGGATATGATCATGGTGGAGCATATTCAGAATTTCCATTGTCAGACCTACCATAGGATGATATAATTCACCCAACATAAGAAGAGGACCACCAACGACCACCTACTCAAAATCCCGTAAAATTCGAAAAATCTTCGCTGCGTGGAACCGACCATCAGACACCAAGGATGGAACATATATTACTTTGTGTCGCTACTCTATCATCATAGAACATTTCATTGCCACTCATTAAATATACTCCTGTATTGGGTATATGTTTCATATTTTGACTTGTCCAACATTTTTCAGTTGGTCAGAATAGCTTAGTAGTATATGCAAAACCACCAGCCGTTACTGTATCTCAACAGGGAACACAACTTTTTCCTGAGGTTAAATATCCTGAATCGCAGGAAGTAACAACGCAATTATTCCAGTATTGTTGATATGATAGCGCTGATGTATTATTCCAAGATTGCTGACCAATTCCATTTGAAACTGTACAAGACTTCGTATTAGAAACACAAACATTTCACTCTTTATGCTCAGTGGATGAACATATGATATTTTGTACACAGGTTCCTCCATTAAATTCATACCCAGAATCACAGGAAGTAACAGAACAGAAACCCCAACCTGCCCATCAGGTATCAACTACCCAAGTTTGATGACCTGCTCAGTTTGAGTATGTACAAGATTTTGTATCTGAAATACAAGCATTATTTTCTACATGCTGACCTGAAGAACAAGTCAATTGATTCTGAATACAACTATTACTTGAGATTGAGTATCAATTATTACAACTTTTCACACTACAACTTCCGCTAACTTCCTGCCCAGTGCCATTCTGGATATAACAACTCTTTATCACAGGGACATTAATCACTACTGGTACTGATGGAACTACTACTGGCGGAACATAGGTCACCCCCGTAGATACTGTTATTTGTGGAATTGCAGGATTCTGAATTTTTGTCTGAACTATAGGTTTTTTCTCCTCAGCATGTACTATCGACCCAGTTGATGTCACCTGCCCGTTCTTCTCTCCAAATAAATCACCCAGATCAATATCATTACTGACCCGAATATTTTCTACAGTCTTTCCTACGAGTGCTTGCAAGCGAGCATTATTCGGATATTTTGACACTGCTTTTTCAAGAAGTATAATGATTCGACCTCGCATAGACTCTCACCGAGCCTGAATCATCTTCTCTACTTTTGCCGTAGCACTTGATACGATACTTCTATCCTTATCATTCAGCTCGTAAGCAAAAGTAAAATAAGGGAATAAGAGACTTAAGATAAGTCAGACTACTAAATATTTTTTCATACAAAAAAGGTCATAAATATAAAATTTACAACCAAAAGAGAAAGATTTTTATGGTAGTCTTGGCAAACAAAAAGGAGCAATCTATCGCATCCTATGTTCGCCAAAACAATTCTTTTCTCACATATAGATATAGAAAGAAAGGAGAGAAGCAGATAAATTGCTCCTTAACTGTTTTCTATATGTGAGAAAATAAAAAAAGAATCATTTTGGCACCTCCGATTATACCCATCCCTCCGAAAAAGCAAAAAAGAAAAATCCCACACTCTCTCAAAAGAGTATGGGATCTATTAAGAAATAATCTTTATTTCCCCACCGACTTCAAGTAATTCTCTCGAAATTTCTTCGGCACGAAGTGCATCATATCGAGGGAAGTGAAGGTCTTTTTCGGAAGTCCGGCGATGATGACAGCGCTTCCGTTTTCATCTTCAATCGTATCATAGACTTTGGAGAATTCCCCTTCTTCCCGCATCATCCGTGTGTCGTCGTAGCCGACATACATACTCAGGTATTCCTTTCCGCCGATGAGATATGTTTCTTTTCTCGGGTTTATGATGTTTTTAAGGAGTGGCGGAATCGTCGCCTCGTCGTAGAGATAGAAATACTCCATCTCTTCAAGAGGGGTTTCGAGAACCATAAGACTCTCGGGAAAGAGGAGTTTCGTATGGTTTGGGGTCGAGAGTATGTGGGCATCGTCGAGGAAAGTTCCGGTCGGTTTCAAAATACCCGCAACCCGCACGGTTCCGACTCCGAAAAAGTCCGGAAGCTCGTCTCCGACTCACTTGATGAGTCCTTCCTCGATCATCATCGCTGCTTCCGCGGAACCGACGAGCATATTGTTTCCGGTTATATCCACTGTTCCTGTTTTTACTTCTAATCCTACAGGGAGTGTGTCGGTCCCGAAAAATACTTTCGGAAGCCCGCGGGCGTCGAATCCGATTTTCGTTCGAGAACTCACCATAAAGGATTTAATATCGGAAAGAAGTCAAGGATTCGTGGCAGTATACGAACGAACCGATTCCGTCGCATTTCCGAATTGGGAGAATTGCCAGAAGACCCCAAGAAAGAGCGCGGTCATAAGAACGGGTGCAACCGCGGAGAGGATATTTCGTTTCCCGGGACGGAAGTTCTTGAGAAGGAGCGAATTCGTCACCACCGATACCGAAGACAGCGCCATCGCGAGCCCCGCGAGCTCCGGTTTCATGATGAATCCGAAGGTCGAAAGCACGCCTGCCGCCACGGGAATTCCGAGGATATTGTAGAAGAAGGCAAAAAACATATTCTGTCGAATCTTTCCGACCGTCTGACGGGAGAGTTCGATGGAGGTGAGGACATCGCGGAGGTCGTTCTTCATAACGACAATGCCTCCCGATTCCATCGCCACATCCGCTCCGCTTCCCATGACGATTCCGAGATCAGCCTGCACAAGAGCGGGGGAGTCATTGATTCCGTCGCCGACCATCGCTACCCTTTTCCCGGCACTCTGGAGCTTTTTCACTTCCAGCGCTTTATTCTCCGGCAACACTTCCGCAAGCACATTTTCGATGCCGACTTTTACCGCTATGGCACGAGCCGTTCGGGCATTGTCCCCGGTGACCATATAAACGGCGATTCCGAGTTTTTTCATCCGCTCGATCGCTTCCGCGGAGGTCGGTTTTATGACATCCGCAACCGCGATGAAAGCGAGAAGATTCTTTTCATCCGCCAAGAACATAACGGTTTTCCCCTCCGCTTCGAGGTTTTCAATCGTCGCTTTCATCTTGAGAGTTATATTGTTTTCTTCGAGAAAAAGTCTCGTTCCGAGAAGATAGGTTTTCCCCCCGAGTGTTCCGCGAACTCCTCTTCCGGGAACCGCTTGAAAATTCTCGACATCCGCAGTGACCGCTTTCAATTCATCCGCTCTTTGAACGATGGCTTCCGCGAGCGGATGCTCGGATTTTCGCTCCAACGCCCCGGCTATCGAGAGGATTTCCTTTTCTTCCATATCCGCGATCGGCACGATATCGGTAACTTTCGGTTTTCCTTCAGTAATCGTACCCGTTTTATCGAGCACGATGACATCGATCTTACAGGCAATTTCGAGCGGTTCTCCTCACTTGATGAGGATTCCGTGCTCGGCTCATTTCCCGGTTCCGACCATAATGGCGGTCGGCGTTGCGAGTCAGAGAGCACACGGACAAGCGATGACGATGACCGCGGAGAAGTAGAGAAGCGCCGTTGCGAACGACGAGCCGAGGAGGAAGTACCAAACGGCAAATGTGATGATGGCGACGACGATAACCATCGGCACGAAAACGGCGGAAATATTGTCCGCAAGCCCTTGAATCGGAGCTTTCGATCCCTGAGCTTCCTCTATGAGTGCGATGATATGCGAGAGAGCGGTTTCGGAACCGACTCCGGTCACCCGAAACTCGAAGCTTCCGAGCTTGTTGATGGTTCCCGAAAAGACTTTCGAGCCGAAAGTTTTCTCGATGGGCATACTTTCTCCGGTGAGCATGGATTCGTCGATGCTCGAATATCCTTCGGTTATCACTCCGTCGACAGGGATTTTTTCTCCCGGACGAACGATAACGATATCCCCCTGTTTCACCTCCTCGACCGCGATATCCATAACGGATCCGTTTCGTTTTACGCGAGCCGTTTTCGGTGCCATGTCCATGAGCCGTTCGATAGCTTCCGATGTTTTTCCTTTTGCCCGTGCTTCGAGGTATTTTCCGAGCGAGATAAACGCCACGAGAAATGCCGCCACCTCGAAATAGATGTCGGGTATTTTCATACCGTTAATCCCGATAAGCGAACCGGTCTGTATAAAATACACGACATACGAATAGAGACTGTACGCGTAAGCGGTGAAAGTTCCGATGGCGATGAGCGAATACATATTCGCGGTCTTCATACGGAGTGCCGACCATGCTCCGGAGAAGAATTCCCGTCCGATGAAAAACACTATCGGAGTCGCAAGGAGGAGGGAAATAATCGCCGCATACGGCATGATAAGTCCTTCATACTGCGGAAACCGAACGAAATCAAGCACCATAAACAGTACCATCGGAACGGAAAGGATCGCGGAACTCACGAATCGTATCTTCCATTTCCCGATATCGTGCGTGCGTTTCGTGTGCTCGGAATGATTTCCCGGAGTTGCTAAATCGAAAGCTTCGTATCCCGCATCGACAATAGCTTTCTTGAGTGCCTCGGGATTCGTGCTCTTCGGATCATATTTGATTCGTGCCTTCTCGGACGCGAAATTCACATTCGCTTCATTTACACCCGGAACTTGTTTCAAGGATTTTTCTATGAGCCCCGAGCAACTGGAACAGTGCATACCACCTATTTCAAAAGTGACGATGGAAGAACTTTCGGAAAAGACTCATTCATGACTCCTCTCTAATGTATGTGAGTGGGGAGAATTTTCTTGCGAATCTCATCATTTCAGAGAATCATCAGAATGATTTTCTTTCTCATCATCCTCGTTCTCCAATTTCGCTTCATACTCCGAATCCTTTATAATCGCCTCGACGATCGCTTGACCGGAAGTGGAGTCGTCGAACTTAACCATGAGAGATCTTTTTTCAATATCAAAAGCGGTACTCTTGATTCCTGGAATACTCTTGAGTGTCATTCCGATGAGTTTGACACAAGATTCGCAGTGAATAGTCGGGAGATTGATAGTTGCTTTTTTCATAGTTTGTAAAAATAAAGATTAAAATAAAAAGTACCACTACCTTAGGTATAGGTATAGGATTTGTAAAAAAATAATCTTACTCCTTTAGGGAATGACAGAAAATAAATTCCCACCATTCCCAGTAGGGATATTTTTTTACATCAGATCTTTCTTCATCGCTTCAAATTCTTTCTTGTCAATCTCTCCTTTCGCGTAGCGTTCCCTCAGAATATCAAGGGCGGTTTTGTTTCCCTGTCCGCCTGGTTTAAAAGAACCTCACAAATCTCCGCGTACGAGGTACACGATGAGAACGATAACAGCAACCCAAAAGAGTATCATAAGAATAGGACCTAAAAAAGTAAAATTCTCTCCGAATGGCACATAGCCATTGTATCCATACCAGTGCATCATAGTAAGAAAAGTTAAGAAATAGATCCTCTATTATAATCCGATTTTCAATTCTTCCAAAAGATTATTCGATATTGAGATACCCGTGTGGCATTCCCATGGCAGCACATACGAGCGGAAACCTTCCTTTTTTATCCGCTTTTATAGTGAACGTCACTTTGTTTCCCGCCTCGAGATTTTGGATGTTCTCGTCGAATCCGGGAATCAGGATTTGTCGCATACAACCGCCGATGGTATCTTTCACATCGATGGTGAGCGTATAGGTTTTTCCATAAATAAGATTCAATTCATTCGGACTCATACCATCGCTGGTATAGACTGCGGAAAGAGTTTCATTTTGAGACACGGGAGGTGTAGTATTATTAATAAGAGTCTTTGCAACTGTGGTTTTCACTGGAGGCGAAGTTCTCACTCCCGTTGTCATCGGGCAACTGACGGCGGCTTCTATCGGAGTATCTGAAACGGCGGTTGCCTGAGAAGGTGTCAGAGATGTTTGTATGTCCGACTCGGCACTATCGATGATGATTTTTCCCGAATACATCCCCATGCTGCACGAGAATTTGATCGTACCGCTTGCAGGCGAGATGAATTCGATGATATTCTCCCCTTGTTCGAGTTGTTTACTTACCCCGATAGAAGGAGTGGTGAGTTGACTCGCACAGGAGTAGGGATTGGTCGCATTGACAATCCATCTGGTCTTCATATTCGGCTTGATATGGAATACATTCGGACTGTATCCGCCGTCCGATTCGGTCATTCGAATTTCTTGGACTTCATCCGATACGACCCCGGTCGATGGTACGACTTTAGTAGATCCACCGAGGTTCATAAGCGTGAATCCGTTCGAGATATTGAAGATTGCCAAGAGAAGTACGAGAACTCCCGTGAACTTGAAGAATCGTTTCGCGAAAGTTCCCGAGAGATACGAAGTGAGTCCTCCGACTCCGAGGAGTCAAGGAGCGGTTCCGAGGGCGAATGCCATCATAGTGAGAGCTCCAGTCGTGAAACTTCCGGTCGTGATGGCATATGCCTGCATGGCGAGCGTGAATCCGCATGGCAGGAAGAAAGTAAGTCCTCCGGTTGTAAGTGCGACTATATGTTTCGAAGCGCTTCAGTTATTTGCGACTCCCGATCCGAGGAATTTCGGAAGCGTGATCGATACTCGGGAAAGTCTCGGAGAAAGTTCCGAGAGGTTTACTCCGAGCAGAAGCATGATGAGTCCGGTTGCAACCGTGAGAACCCCGATAGCGAAGGGAGAAAGCGAGACGAAGGAACCGAATATTCCGAGGAGTCATCCAAGGATTCCAAATCCTGCGACACGGCCGATATTGAAATAGAGATGCGGTTCGAATCGGTGCCATTTCGAGGCCTGGATATGCTCTTCATTCCATTTCGAACTGACTCCGAGGATGAGTCCTCCGACCAGAGCCATACAGCTCGATACTCCCGCAGTGACTCCGACGAGAAATGCCACGGTGAATGTCGGTGAAGCAAGGCTTCCAAAACCTCCAAAAGAGAATCCGCTCATCTTTGCGACCATATAGAGAGTATAGAGTGCCAATGCGATGAGAAGAATTTCAATGTACTTTCTCGGATTATGGTGAAACCAGGGAGGTGGTACTTCTTTCCCGATTTTGTACCCGCTTTCCTTGATGATGGATTCGATGGCTTTTTCATCCGGCATTTTTTCGTCATACGAAATCTCGACCATTCCTTTGGATTGGCTTGCATGGACTTTCTCGACATGATCTACGCTCCGTATCGACTTTTCGAGGAGGAGTTCGCACGATTTGCAGTGCATTCCAGCGACGTCTATGGTGAGTTTTTTCATATTCGGTGAGTTAAGGAACTGCGGAAAAACTCGTTCTTTGAGATTAAATCTCCGTTTCCCCATTCTCCGTACAGTCGTACGGTTCATTTCGGTACTCGATTTGCACTCAAATTACTTCGTTTTTGCACAATTCTAAATTACTATGTTCTATATTGTTTGTGTACTTACTACTTCTTGTGGGATATATGAAATATATCCATCAACTCTCGTATAAATTTTTCTTTCTCTTCTTTATTCTGTCCTGCGAGCTTATCCGATCCGCAGGAACTTAAGTGGCTCTCCAATATGAGATCTTTCGCACTTTTCATAAGTCCGAGCGATGCGTTGATCTGCTGGGCTATATCCATGCAATACCGATCGTTTTCTACCATCTTCTCCACCGTCTCAAGGAGTCCACGAGTCTTTTTAAGATTCGTCAGAAGTTTCTGTTTATATGGTTCAATCATATTTTTTGAAAGTGAGAATATACCTGGGGGAGAGGTTATTCTTTTTTTTATGAAAGTCAAATTTTTTTAAAAAAGCCACCAACTAATGGTGACTTTCTGCCGAATGATGACTGCTCTCGTCCGTAACAAAATGTTTCTTATTTTCCAGATAAGCGTTGTACCAGATGGTTTCCACGAATATCTCCAGTACCGAGTTCAGATGGGATATGAACACGAGAAGCACGAGGAAGAGTATCGAGAGTACTCCTATCGACAGGATTTGCAGTATGGAAATAGTGACATAGGTGAAAAGTCCGGATATTATAAAAGGGAAAATTATGAAAATGATGGCAGTAATAAAAGTCCGAATATATACCAGAAGAAGAGTAAAATAGAGATGAAAAGTTATATCAAGGTTACTGAGTGCCATTCGTACCGAAAGACTGAGTGATTCCAACGCTTTTTTATGTTCGAATATGATAAAAAATCGTGCATACGAAAAGAGGATATTTACGAGAAAAGAAAAACCCAGATAGACAATCATAAACAGGGTAATGCTCATGAAATAGTCTTTCCCGAATATCCTCAGAAGAAAGAGGTAGAAAGTAATAATGGAGAGAAGCTTGAAGATGGCGAGAGAATTACTGAGCTCAAAAATCGGAAGAAAATTCATGAGTCCCCGAGAGATACCATATCCAAGTCGCCCCTTGGTCTCACGAGGTTCAAAAGATCCGTCCTGTCTCTTGGCTATGAGGGATATAAGTCCTCATTCTGCAATCGGAGTAATAAAAAGATAGAGGATAACCCCGATAACGAGTGCTCCAATGACTTGCAGAAAATAAGAGGTATGAACCCATTGTATGATAAGAGCAAAAAATTGGTCTTTGAGTTGAAATATATAAACGTAAGAAAAGGCAATCTGATAGAGGATGATACATCCCAAATAAATAGTGGACAATAAGGATGGAAAAAAGTTGAATTTTTTTATGAAAGAAGTGTTCATGACAAGATGCCAAGCAGGACCCACAATCGCTTCTCGGAGAGTGAGTTCTTTTGGGGTTTCATCTCCATCGCTCGATGTTTTAGAATGAGTCACCTGGGTTTCATGAGATACGTCCAGATTATGATGCTTTTCATGAGATGAGTGGATGTGTTCGGGAGTTTCCATGGTTTAGAAGTTTACTAGAGGAGAATGTTTTTTTAGCCAATCTATCAGGCCACCAATGTTCTTTCCTTCAAATTTTATGGTAAACTCCTCTTTTAAGTACATATTTTCTCCAATATCGTAGAGCGATGATGAATACGGGAGCACTTGAGCTGTCCGCAATTGTTTAAGATTTTTGTCTATGAAGAAAGTATTGTGGGGACTATACAGCGGAACAAATACGTTTTCTTTTTTGAGGATTTCCAAAATTTGTGACTGAATGAATTTGAGCGAATCAGAATTAATTTGACTGGATTTGAGACGTTCGAGGAGGATATCAAGTGTGATATTTTTGAGTTTTGCGAAATTAAATCCCTTTTCTGCTTGTCAGGAGTGAAGGAACGGGAATATATTATAATCAAAAAGTCATAAATTTATTCCGGTAAGAATCATGGAATACTGTTTTTCTCCCTTGGATATAATGGTTTGAAGATCTTCCGTAGAAAGAGGGGTGATTTGAACGTCGATTCAGAGAGTTTTGAAATGGCGAGCAATCTCTGTTGCAAGCGTCTCCATATAAGGAGTCTGTTTTGTATAAACAAACTGCAATGAAAACTTCTTCAGATTCTTGTCATAGTAGTAGAGAGAATCGAGGGGTTCGATTTTTTCTGTCAGAGTTTTTTTCTCTTCCGTTTGTTTCTGTTCGAGAACGGCTGAATTGTTTTTTTCCGATTGCAATTTTATGGCATATTCTTTCTCTTTCGCTTCCGCCTCCTCCGTTGTCGTTGCAAGGAAGAGAGTAATGGTTTCTTTTTCATCTTTCTTTCCCTCTGTTTCAAAAGCAAGATTATAGGTATTTTCTCCATTTTTGAGATTTCCCATATTGAGTGCTGCACGATAGTAAAATTTCTTTTCCTTCGGAGAAAAAGCCTTGAGTTTATAGCCATTTATCGACACTCCCGTTACTCCTTCCGGAACATTTCCCGAAAAGAGAATATCCGTCTTTGTCGTTGCAAAATATTTTTTATTGCTGGGGTTGGTAAAATAGGCGGAAACCCCTTCGTTTAGTGCTCTCAGATCAACTTTTCCTTTTGTAAGCTCTGATGCAAGAACCTCTTTTTTGAAGTAGCCAATATTTTTCATAACCGCTTCGATTTTCGTCGCATCGAAGTCTGAAGGGAGAACCGATTCGTCTGTAAAAAATGGATTTTTGAGGAGCATTCCCGTCTTTTCGTCGAGTGAAGGAAATTTCGCTTCCGCAAGGGAACCAAGCAGGAGATTTCGGAGTTCTGAATTGATTTTATCCGAGTTGAGGAAGAGTGAAATATATTCCGGAAATATAAACTCATATCGATCAAATCGAGGCGAGGAGAGGGAATCGATAGTACTGTTCGGAAAAACTATATTGAGACTATCCTTATTTGCTATGAGCTCGTTTTTATCATCGAAAAATCGGAATATATATCTTTGAATATACGTCTGCTCCTTTGTGTTTTGTTCATTTTTTATGAAAGAAACCTTTTCATTTTTTGTTTTTTCATCGGATTCTCGTTTTTCAAAAACATATGGTCCGGATGAAAGATTTTCACTTACGGAAAAACTATTGTTTTTTATTTTCGTCACGACTCCTTTTTCTATAATCGGATAGAGAAGCATATCGAGAACCAGAACATCGGCTTTTCCAGAGAATTCAATATATTCCCCTTGATCCGTTATGGTAATTCCTTCCAAAAGTTTCTTGGCCGTTTTATTCATATCGTCATTCTGGAACATACTGTAAGTCGCCAAAATATCCTCTTTGGTTATGGAGGTTCCATCGCTCCACAGTGCATCGTTTTTTATATAACACTTGATTTCTGAAAAATTTTTCCCGAGATTACAATTAGCGATATCCCCTTCCATCTGTTTTGTTTCAACATTGTACCGGAGAAGCGAGCGGGAGAGGAATCGGAGCAGATAATCTCCTACCGGATCCGTTCCATAAGTCGCAGGGTTTAAATTCGGTACTGTTCCTATAAATCCTATGTTTATCGTTCCTCCTTCCTCGGGGCTTCGTACAGCGTCTTCGGATATGTACAGAAAAATAAGATGTACACTGGTTGCAAAAACGAAAAAAACAGAAAGAAATAGAAAATACTTCTTGATAGTTTGGTATATAGACATGAGTCGAAATTAGAAAATCTTTGATTTTCGGGTTTTTCCTTATGAGAGGAAGAAATAGATAGTTGCATTGACAACAAAAACCGTTCCGAGAATAATCGTCGCAATATGAAGGGTTTTTTCTGCTCCTCGTTTTTCAAATTTTCCGAAGTCATTCGATCCCGGTGCGATAGAAAGTCCATTCCCCTTTGCTTGCACAAGGATAAGAAGGACGAGAAGAATGCTGACTACGATTTGAATAATAAAGAATATCTTAAGCATAAGAACGATGAGGAGGTTATAACAGAAGTGAAAACTTCTATTTTTTGACTAAAGTATTCGCAACTATATTGAAAATGGTAAAAATTGCAACCGCAATTGCAAAAATCGCGATGCCGTGTATCTCATAACTCACTCCATTGATTCCAATCGCCTGGATGGCTTTTTCAAGGAGTTTTAATATTATCCCGTTGATAACGAGGATAAAAAGTCCGAAAGTCAGGAGCATGAAAGGGAAACCGACGATTTTCAAAAGAGGACGCACGATGACATTGAGGAGTCCGAGGATGATTCCTCCGGCGATATAGAGTTGCCAGCCCCCCGTTGCGACAATTCCCGAATCGGTCGTCAGATTATAAGGGAGAAAATAAGCAACCCCAAAGAGGATGGTCGCATTCGCGAGGACAGAGATAAGAATTTTCATAAGAAATAAATTTAGTAAATAAAAGAAAAATGAAAGTTTTGTCATTGCGAACGAAACGAAGTGGAGTGTGGCAATCCAGGAAAAGTATTTTTAATATGGATTGCTTCGTTCCTCGCAATGACAGACTACTTGTGATTATATCTTTTTTCTTTTTTTCGCAATTGTTTTGGATTTTTTTCAGAAAATGGATACTATGGGGGCGTTTGTTATTTCCTCCATCCCGAATTATGAAAAAGAAAATTGCGAGTCTGTTACTGTGGAGTATGTATTTTTTTGGCGGGTTTGGGATAGTATGAGCAACAGTAGTATTCCCAGATTGAACCACTGTGGGTTCTACTCATTCTCCTGCAACTATAGGATGAGTTCCTTTAGTTGATACTCCTACTCCTGCACAAGGGAGTACTATACCAGCTACAAGTAATCCTGCTGGGACAATGACAGTTGCGAATCCAAGTGGTCTTGTAGCTCCATGAGCTACTGTATGATGAACTACATGATGACCTACTCCCTCATGAGGTCGCGACGATATGACGAGCACGGACTTTACGCTCAATCCCAACGATCTGAGTCCTTCCGAAAAGAAATATACCGGTGGAACGAAAACGAACTTCAAAACTCTTCTTGCCAACATCGGAAAGTATCTCCTCATAGCTACCACGACTATCGCCGTTCTCTCCATCGTTATCGGAGGCCTCATGATTTCTACCACCGGACCGACGGATCGTGCGGCAAAAGGAAAGACGATTATTATGCTCAATATCATGGCGGTGGTTGTCGCACTTTTTTCTTATTCCATAATACAGCTCGTTTCATGGCTCATCGCATAAAAGAAATATGAAATAACTTCAATATTTGCATTCAAGCTTTACGCTTCCTCGTTCTTCATACAGTCGTACGGTTCACTACGGTTCGTAGTTTTCATACAAATATTATCATTCTTTCATATTTCAAGAATCTCTGGAAACCAATAATTTTGATACTTTTCTCACTTTCAGTTCTCTTTTCTTTTTCTCTCGCAAGTGCTGTCGATAGTCTTCCGCAGCCAGATGCGCTCGGACTCCCGTTTGAGAGTTCTACGGAAGCCACGACTCCTATCGTGAAAATCATCAAAGAATCGATTAAGTATGTGGGACTTCTGGCCATTCTCGCACTTTCCTGGGGAGGTATTCAGTTTCTGACTTCCATGGGAAATGATGAAAAAGTGAAGCATGCGAAACAAACCGTTATCTATGCACTTGTGGGGGTTATCCTTTCCGTTATCGCTTATACTATAATCGATATCGTCAACAGTCTGAGAATTTAGAGGTTATTTATTTTTTATGAAAAGAAATATGAAAAAATGAATGGTAATTTTCATCCTATCGAGTTTGTGTTTTTTTGGCGGATTGGAAACAGGTTTTGCTGTCGTCACTGACACAAGAGAATGTTCTCTGTTCCAGGCGGGGTATGAGTGCTATTGTCCTCCTGATACGACACTGGCTTGTGAAAATGTCCTCTTGCCACCTTCTCCCTCGGTATCATCTTCCACTTTTGGAAGTTCTCCGGTAGGAGTAACCCAGTCCATGCTTCAGGTTAGCGGTGGTGATAATAGTGCTAACAGTAGTACGAATGTCACCTTTAAGGATAATTTCCTCAAAAATATCCAAGTGTATTTTATGGGTCTTCTCTGAATCGTGAGCGTATCGGTATTTCTCTATATCGGATTTATGCTTTTTACCGCACGGGGAAGCGAGGAGGATTTCAAAAAATCCTGGAAAGCTCTCATATATGCTGTTGTCGGACTGGCAATTATGCCACTTGCGTATGTAGTCGTCAAGATCGTCACTGGATTCACTTTTTAAGAGAAATCTCTGAAAAACTCGTTCTTTGTGTTTAAATTTCCGTTTCCTCGTTCTCTGTACAGTCGTACAGTTCACTCCGGTACTCAATTTGCACTCAAATCACTTCATTTTTGAGAGATTTCTGAAAAATTATTATTTTCACACAATCCATTTAAAATAATCCTCTTTCCTATGAAAAAAATACTCTCCTCTCTTGCCCTTGGTATTATTACTTTCCTTTCTTTTTCGCCCCTATTTGCAGATTGCTCGTACGATGGAAATGGAAGTGTTCAGTGATCACTTGGGGGCTGTGCTCCAGTAGGCTCGATTACTTCAAATGATTATAGTATAGTGTGAGGAGTGAAGGGAAAAGTAGTACAAATAACCAATCAACTCATTATCGCTGGTTCAATCCTCTCTGTTTGAGGAATCGTCTTTGCGGCCATTCTCTATGTAACGGCTCTTGGAGACGGTGAAAAAGTCAAAAAAGCAAAAACCGCGTTGCAATTCTCTGTCATCGGTTTCGTTCTTATGCTTCTTTCGTTCCCGATAGTGAATGCCATCGTTAACTTGATTTATGGAATCGGATAATAATAAAATCCTTTCAGTTCTTCGGAAATTTCAATTATTAAAAACATTTTTCATGCACTTTGCGTATACTGATTTTCTCAAATTTTTTCTCTATACGATTCTCTTTTTTCTTCTTTTTTTTGGATATAATACGGTATCTGGACCATATTATGAAACAACTTTTGATAGTGCTTCGATACTAAATCAGGAAGTGTCGATTTCCACAACCTCCTCCGAACGACGGACAGTTGCACTGAAGAAAAATATACCCAAGAAAAAGGCAACAGAATCTTCACTCACCATTGCATTCAATCCGGAATACGTGAAAGTCGATAACGATATAGTGAATCGTCTCAAAGAGATTATTCAATCATCTTATTTCGGGTCAAAGATTACTCCGCTCCATCTCGTACTGGATAGCGAGAGACAAGATCCGAGGGGACAGGTAGTGGGAAATAAGCTCATTCTTTCCACAACCATTCCGAGTGATTCCGAACAAATGAAGGTTTTTGTCCATGAGCTCGGACATATTGTCGATATTTTCTATCTGAAAAAAGGATTCTTTGCGGATCCGTCCGATATTTTTTACGCTCTCTCTTGGGAGTCTTTCAACACCAAGAAAAAAGGGCAAAAAATAACGAATTTCGTTTCTGGATATGCTCTCTCAAATAAATATGAGGATTTTGCGGAGTCATTTTCATGGTATGTGTTTCACAATGAGGATTTTGTTAAACGAGCCAAAAATGATACGATTTTGCAAAAGAAGTATGATTTTTTTCGATCCTCTGTGTTTGGAACGGATGCATTTGTAGATACCTCTTTTTGAATAGACGCTTTGAAAATTTATAATTGGGATACGACAAAGGTTTCAATAGATATTAAAAAATATTTGTATTATATAAAATAGTAGATATACTTGATTCTTCAATAAGCACTGACTGCTTCTTCTTTTTTTAAATCCCCTTCCTTACAAACGAACATATGAATGATTTTTTTACAGAGCTTGATTCCGATATTCTTGGTGTGAGAAAAACACAAGAAACTCCCAAATATACCGTTTCTCCCCTTCAAAAAGAGAGAACTGAAATGTGAGGTGAGAAACCTGTAACGGGGAGTCAAAAAAATTCTCCGCATAATGCGAATAGAAATATTCCTCATTCTCCGTCGAAATCAAAATCTGAAAAAATTCCAAATAGGGAACAGAATGTGCAGGTTCCCACAACCTATATTGCCGATATACGTGCCCAGATGATGAAATCCTGAGTAGTGACGATAGTGTTTAAAGCAGACGAAAAAACAAAAACACTCCTTGGTCATCTGAAACTCGAGACTCGCGGTTTTGTTTACCTGGATGAAGTTCGCGAAGCACACAAGATGATTATCAAAAGGGCACGTGCCTCTTATGAGGACACCATTAAAGATGTTCCAGATATTGAAGAAAAAGATCTTATAAAAATTATTCGTCATGATCTGGAGATATTTCTCCAACAGAAGATGGAGAGAAATCCTGTGATAATCCCGATAATTATCTCTGTATAAAAATAACACTCCTCGCGAAATCGCGGAGTGTTATTTTTTTCCATTCCTTGCTCGCCACAAAACAGTAAATAAAACAAGAAGGATAATAATGAGTACCAGAATACTGGTGGTATCTCCCGATATTCGCGATATCGTCTCCCATTGGTCACTGAATATATATCCGAGACCGGCAAAGAGAATGACATAAATGAACTCCCCGGCGATATCATAAAAAAGAAATTTTTTATATGTTATTTTCGTGAGCCCCGCTAGGATATTGACTGTTGGACCAAGACTTGTTGTGAGAAATCGACTTGAAAAAATAGTAAAAGTGGAATGACGGGCGAAGAGAATTTCCAACGCTTGGAATTTCGGGGAGATAAGCAGATTTTTGAGTCCGATACGTACTAGAATATCACGACCATACCGAAATGAGATACAATACCCGATGACGTCTCCCAGTGTGCTCGCAAAAAACCCACAAATAAAGATGGTGTACAAATCAAAATACCCCTGTGCAGCGAATGCTCCAGCAGCTATAAGAAGAGCAGTTGCAGGAATGGGGAATCCAAAAGATGCTGTCGCAATCACGAGAAAAAGAACCGCGTATTTATAGATAAGGAGGGAGGAGAGGAAAAAACTCAGCATACTGGGACGGTTATTTGATTGGGCGAAGAGATATATATTCAAGCACTTGCTTTTTAATTTCTTCGATAAAGATTGCCTTATCAAGTTTTTGATTTCTTATATACCGCCCAATGGAGAGATTGGGGTAGTGAACATCTTCGATATGGAGCATATCTTTCAGATAGTTCTCTCTTATGTCGAAAACGAAATTGATATACTGAAAGGTCATCCAGGTGTCGATATATTCGATGTCTCTGGCGGAAGTCTGATTCATTTGTTTGTTTTTGAGGAGAAGTTCAGAAATGGGCATATGATTCTGAAACACGCCGGATCTATGAGCGAGTTGTATATTGCGTATGAGAAACACAGAAAACAGTATCAAAAGAACGATAATTGCAATAGTAAAGAAGGATTCTACGGGAGTGAGTTTTTTCAATAGATTCCGAGGCATATTACGAATATATTACGGATATATAAGTGAATTATATGGAGAAAGGAAAATTTACAAACTTAATATTTACTCAAAAGAGTATTTCCGATGAGGTGTTAATGAAACCGGTAGTAGTCAGATAAAAAACAAAAGTGACAAAAAAATATTTTTCGATATAGTTGTAATCAGTTACCTTTTTATATTTTTCATCCTCCTATTTTTATGAATGAAAGTATATGCATTCATGCAGAAAGCGAGACGAATTTACCTGAATTGATCATCAAAGGAAATGCAAGTCTCCCTATTGTACAAGGAGGAATGGGAGTGGGGATATCCAACTGGAGACTCGCTGGAGCAGTTGCCGGAGAGTGAGCAATCGGGACGCTTTCCGCTATCGGACATTCCATAACTCCAGCATACAAATTATTGCATAAAGGAGCTTTGATAGAAGCAAAAAAACAGTACCCAAATGGAGTGCCGAAAGAAGTGCGTCAAGGGATATTTTACGATACCAATCTTGTCTGTATTCGTGAAGAGATACGAAAAGCACGTGAAATATCAGAAGGGAGGGGGTCTCTCTGGATAAATATCATGATGGCAACCAATGACTATGAACGACAAGTAATTACCGCCTGTGAATCGGGGATTGACGCGATAGTTTCCGGTGCGGGGTTTCCTTTTGCACTCCCTGAAATTACCAAAAATTATCCAAATATTGCTCTTATCCCCATACTCGCCAATGCACGCGGGGTAAAAGTTATTGTGAAAAAGTGGGCAAAATATGGAAAAATTCCAGATGCCATTGTTCTCGAAGATCCTTCCAGAGCGGGAGGACACCTTTGAGCATCGGGTGTTACTAAGATTCACGACAAAGAAACCCTATTGGAAATTTCTCTTCCGGAAACCCTCGAATTCCTCCAATCGGAAGGACTCAATATTCCTATTATTGTGGCATGAGGAATTGTTGATCGGGCGGATATGGATCGTATGTTTGCTCTCGGAGCTTCATGAGTGCAGATAGGGACGCGTTTTCTTGCTACGAATGAAAGTGGTGCGAGTCAGGATTTCAAGGAAAGTGTTATCCGTGCGAAAGAAAGCGACATTCGTGAATATATTTCCAATGCAATGCTCCCCGCTCGTGCTCTTAATGACAGCGGTATTTTCTCCGTTATAGAAGGTCGCACCGCACATACGCGAGAATGCGTCGAAAATTGTCTCACGCACTGTGCATTCCGGGATGGAGTAAGTGCTCTCCCAAACGGAGAGACTCCCGCACAGATGTGTATACTTCATGCTCTCGCCCACGCAACCGAAGGTAATAAATCGGAAGCAAAAAACCGGGCTCTTTATTTCACCGGAACGTCCGCGACGAGAATACGAACGATAGAAAGCGTAAAAGATATCATAGACGGATTGGTGGGAAGATAAACCCTTCTACTCTCCTTCGTCGAGAGGGTTGCTACGGCTTCAAGTCCCATCTCTCTGTATGTTTTTATCAAATTGGTGCCCGAGATGGGACTTGTTTTCTTCAGTGTCGCACCGACTCTTTCAGAGATCGGATACTCGCTTCAGAAAACGCTTTGGCACAGAAATCCCCATTCAAGGGGATTTCTCCCGGTTTCTTCCGAATTCTCGGAATCAACCGTGTGCCTACAGTTTCAAGTCCCATCTCTCCGGATATCTTGAGACAACAAAAGCCCTCCGTCTTGCGACGAAGGGCCTTTTTATGTCTCATGGTGCCCGAGATGGGACTTGAACCCACACACCTTTCGGCATACGCACCTCAAGCGTACGTGTCTACCATTCCACCACCCGGGCGGGTGTAAAAAGTTTCTTTAATAGAGGTGAAAAATACAGAGAAACGAAGGTATTTGAGTGCGAATTGAAGCCGTAGCTCCTCCTTATGGGGTTGCCGGAATGAAGTTGTACAACAGAGTACAACGAACGAGAGAACGGAAATTCAAGCTCAAAGATCGAGTTTATTGTGTATTTTTATGGTGCACCCAGTAGGAGTCGAACCTACAACCAACGGCTTCGAAGGCCGCTACTCTATCCAGTTGAGCTATGGGTGCAAAGAACTCTTTCCCTATCAAAGCCGATGCAGTATATGGAAAAAACTCTTAATTGCAAAATTTTTTTAGAGATTTGTTTTTCCGAATGAAACGGACGTTGGTTCTATGTTTATATTTTCTTTGGAGGAAGAAAAACATTCAGTATTTTTTTACTTACGAAATCTACGGAATATAAGGACATATCTCTTTTGTCCTGCTTGATAGAGGGTTTGGAGAGTGTTTTTTTTAAAGCCTCTTTTATTTCTGAAACGCTCATTGGACGGAAAAATACGGCATCATCTTTTTTGAAGATAGCGGTGATACTCGGAAGCAGGGAGGATGCTATGGGCAGATTGTAAGCGAAGGGTGTAAGAATCGAAAGTTCCGACCCTTCATAAAGGGAGGGAAGAACATACAGGGAAGCATTTTGATAGAGAAGGCCGAGTTTTTCTTCATCGAGCATACTGTAGATATGCACCCTGCTTTGAAGTCCGAGTTGTATAAGAGTGGATCGTATCTCATGGTATCATGGATCCTCTTTTCCGACGAGAACGAGATCGGCAGTGATATTCTCCTCTTTTATCAAGAGATCGTATGCCCGCAAAAGTCGGGGAATATTTTTGTATTCTCTTAAATCTCAGACAGAGAGAATATATTTTTCGTTAATGCCTTCTTTCACGAGAAATTGTTGTATCTCATTCCCTTCGCCGAGCTTTAGTTCTCAATACATCGGTGGTATGACATGAATTTTCTCTTCATGGATATCGAATATCTCGATAATATCACGCTTCAATACCTCGCTGAAAGCGATAATGACGTGAGATTTACGTATGCTGTTTCGGAGAATGAAACTCTGCCAATGTCGCATCCAGATTCATTTCATGCGTTTTTCCGGATAGAAATAGGATATAAGGTCCGAAAGGATGATGATAGTTTTTCCGAAATAAAATAAAGGAGTATTGGATTGTGAAAAAAGCATCATGTCGAGCTTTTCTTTGAAGAGTTCATAAGGGAAAACGAGTTGCTCTGAAATACTTCCCATTTTGACGGAGGTTTTTATGGCTCGAAAACGAGGAGATTCGGAAATAATTTCTCCTGTTTCTCGATCGTTAAAAAAGAGCACATATTCATTCCCATCTTCATTTTCCATGAGATAGGAGACGAAACTCTCTATATATTTCCCTATATGTCCATGGGACGAGCCATAGGTACGGCAATCTATTCCGATTCGCATGCTTACAAGATTCAAATGTTACAGAGAAAGGAGTATAAAGATTTTTTGAAATATTGCAACGAAATAAAAACTCGCATTTTTCCTCTTTTTTCGTATACTTCCAATAATAGTTATTAAAAATATATATGAGCCTTTCATACTCCACCGGAATATATTCTCAAATTCAGCCTCATTTCTGATTCGTCGAAACTTCCGAAGGAGAGGTCTTTTTCGTCGGAAAACGCGAGCGAAACGGAGCACTCGACGGCGATACGGTGAAGGTTCAGATTATCAAGCAGGGAGCAGACGGAAAGAAAGCGGAAGCGAAAGTAATCGAGCTCGTGAAACGAACCGAAAAAGTACTCGTCGGAAGATATATCAAACGACCGAAAAGCACCTACGGATTTGTTCAGGTGATTGAAGGGTTCGGCGGAAAAGACATATTCGTTGGAGACAGGGATGCACTCGGAGCTGCCAACGATGAAATCGTAACGATTCGTGTTTTCGGCGACAGGAACAAACCGAACGGAAAAGTCGTGTCCATACTCGGACACAAGGATAGTCCCGGAATGGCGGAACGGATCGTATTCCATGAGAACGGAATCGTGAAGGAATTTAGTTCAAGCGTGCTTCATGACGCGGAAAAATTGACTGCAAAAACCATAACTTCCGGACGAGTAGACCTCCGAAGCGAATGGATCATCACCATCGACGGAGCGGATGCGAAAGACCTCGATGACGCCATTTCCGTCAAGTGCCTCCCGAACGGGAATTTCGAACTCGGAGTGCATATCGCCGATGTCGCCGAATATGTCACGGAAGATTCCGCACTTGATCGCGAGGCATACCACCGCGGAACGAGTATCTATACTCCCGACGAAGTGATACCCATGCTCCCGGAACACCTGTCCAACAATCTCTGTTCACTTCACCCAGGCAGTCCCAAAGCGACACTCAGTATCACGCTTGAGCTCGATAAGACGGGAAAAGTGCTCCGTTCCCGAATCGACGAAACGCTTATCGAGAGTAAACAACGGTTTACGTACGATGAAGTTCAGATTATCATAGATGTATTGGGTGGGAAAACAGGCGAACAGGAAGCTTTCGAAAAATACCCGGCAGAAATCATCGAGCTTCTCCGAAACGGACTCTCTCTCAAGCGGATTCTCGATAAACGACGCGCAAAAGAAGGAAAGATCGATTTCGATCTCAAGGAAGTGAAAATCACGACGGATTCCAATGGGAAAGTAGTGGATATATCGAAGCGGGACCGATCGGAATCGCACAAGGTCATCGAAGAGTTTATGATTCTCGCGAACGAGGAAGTTTCCCGATTTTTCAGCGAGAAAAAAATCCCGTTCCTCTACCGAGTCCACGAGAAACCGAGCGAGGAAAAGGCGGACGAACTCATAGCTCTCCTCGACCACTACGGATACAATCTGACTCGCGAGATGCTCAGTCCCCGATCTCTTCGCGAGATTATGGATACGCTCCATGAAAAGGACTACTATTTCGTGCTCTCCAAGCAGATTCTCGGGAGTATGTCCAAGGCAATTTATTCCGAGGAAATTCTCGGGCATTTCGGACTCGCTCTTCACTACTATTCTCACTTCACCTCTCCGATCCGCCGGTATCCCGATCTCCAGATTCACCGCATCATCAAGGCGTGGCTTCACAATAAACTCGACAAAAAAGAGCTTAGTAGGTTTGCGGGACTCCTCCCGAAAGTCGCCAAGCATACATCCACGACCGAACGGAAAGCCGAGAGTATCGAGTACCTCATCCGAGATATCAAGATCATCGACTATATGCAGGACAAAATCGGGCAGATTTTCGACGGAATCGTGTCCTCCATCGGAGATCACGGAATCTATGTCGAACTCCCGAACGGTATCGAGGGACTCATCTATATGCGCGATATGCGTTCGACTCACCATTTCGACGAACGGGCCGGAACCCTCAAAAGCCTCTCCGGAGGCAAGACCTACCGACTCGGCGACCCGATTTGTGTGCGGGTGACACAGGCGGACAAAACGCTCAGACGGTTGGATTTCGAAGTGGTGAAGTAGATGTGAGAAAAACTATTGGACTTTTAATGACTTTGATTATGATATAATTCATAATTTACTAAGAATTTTATATGACAGATTTAACTTTTATTGATTTTTGTGCTGGCATTGGTGCAGGAAGATTGGCACTTGAAAACCTATGACTTACATGTCTGGGCTTTTCTGAAATTGATAAAAAGGCAGAGTGAACTTATAGAATTTTACATGATAGTAATGAGGAAAACCTTGGAGATCTCACAAAAATTGACCCGAAAAAATTACCAGATTTTAACTTACTAATAGCAGGATTTCCTTGTCAGACATTTTCTGTGATAGGACAAAGAAAATGAATGGACGATAAAAGAGGAAATATCATTTTTCATTTGATAGATATAATGAAACAAAAAGATATCAAATATTTTCTTTTGGAAAATGTAAAGGGTTTAGTGAATCATGATAATGGAAAATCTCTTAAGACAATTATGAAATCATTAGATGAAGCGGGATATTATGTAAAATGGCAGGTTTTGAATAGTGTCCATTATGGAGTACCACAAATGAGAGAAAGAATTTACTTTGTAGGATTTAGAAAGGATTTACTTCCCAAAGATTTTGATTTTGTTTTTCCAAACAGTCAAAAACAAACTACTAAAGTTGAGGATTTTCTTATAGATACAAATGAATTGACTTTTGGCGAGAAACAACAAACGTATCAAACTTTTATTAAATATCTGGGCAATAAATACAACAAAGATAAACATTCAATAGATGCCCTGCTTTCAAATGAGCATCTCGTTTTGGATACAAGACAGTCTGATATCAGATTATATCATAATAAAGTCCCTACTTTGAGACTTGGAAGACATGGAATTCTCTATGTAAGAGATAATAAGTTTAGGAAATTGTCAGGATATGAGTCAATATTACTCCAATGATTCCCTAAAAAGCTTGCGATAAAAGCAAAAGAGAAAATACCTGATATACATCTTCTCAGACAAGCAGGAAATGCAATGACAGTGACTACTATACAAGCTGTTGCTGAAGAAATGCTGAAATCAATTAAATCTATCTCATAATATTCGTTTTCATGGATGATAAAGCACAATTAGGCTCACAAACGGCAAGAGGTGGTTTTAGAAATGAGGATTTTGTTATTTCTTGTTTTAATAGTTGGCAAACAAATGATCTTGCGAGGGCTTGGCTTGAAACAATGAAATATAATTTACAAGAAATTGAATATGTACAGGCAAATAAAGTTAAAGGCTCATATAAAGCAGATGTTCAGGTAGAAATCAAGATTTCTATCAAACTAAAAAATCTTACGGATGTTCAAAATCTCCAAGTCAAGCTTGTTTCAAACCCACAAGGATTTAATCAAATTGATAAGAGATGGGTGAAGAATTATCAAGAACTTTGGAATATGCCAGAAAATGTTTTAACTTTATTGAAACATTTTACAGGTGAATTATCTCCAAAAATACCGAATCCAAGAGATTCAAGAAGAATGTTCGCTGATGAATTTTTAATTGGAGATCAGGAAATATTATTAAATTTTTTAAATGAAAATAAAACACTTATAGTGACTGATATCCTAAAAGGAAGAGGAAAATTTTCGGCAGAGTGGATGCTTGTGATTCTTAATGTTGAAGGTAAGGATTTACAGTGGGCTTTGAAGCCTATGAATGTTGTTTTGAATCATTACGGAAATGGTGATATAATAATCACTGATCGTGGGAGTTTTAAAATCGGAAGAATTACCATGCAGAGAAAAGGTGGTGATGCAGGAAGAAATACAGCAAAAATGTTACAATTCAAAATTAATCCATGTGAGATTATATAGTTATTTTTACTATACCCATTTTCATTACTAAAAACACTTTCAGTGTAATAAAATCCTTTGATTCCCCAAATCGAGAAAAAATACTCCCAAACATTCGGGAGTATCTGAAATGTATGTGAAACTATTTCCCACTCCATGCCAATCCGTTACTCTGTTTCTCTTTAATTGCCAATAAATCCTTGAAGAGAGCTTCTCTCGTCGCTTTTCCAAGCTCTCCGAATTCCTCCGGGGCTATATTCCTCTCTGTTTGGTATGCTATAAGTGCCGCACGGGTGTTTTTCCCGAATATGGCAGTATCCTTCTGGGCGAAGTAACCGAGGGATTTGAGACTCTGTTGAAGATTTCGAACATGAGCACCGATTTCATTCGCTTTCGGTGTTCCGAGTCTCTGCACGAAGAGGGTCACTTCCATCTTTTGAGCCTTCGTTCGCTTCTCTTGTTCCGCCTGTATGAGGGCGAGACGCTTTTCCTCCTGTTCTTTCTCTATGGCTATCCGAGCTTCCTCGGCTACTCGTTCCTTCTCGTTTTGTGTGTAGAGTGCGTAGATTTCTTGGAGTTTTGCACGAGTTTTTACTCCATAGTACCCGGCACCGAGGTTTTTTCTCGAAACTACGAGTTGATTTTCCACTTGAAAATCGTAGATGGCATCTTCCAGGGCCCCGGAATATTTCCCGTCGACGATACCACTGAAATATGAGAGTCGAGAGAGGATAATCTGCAGTTCCTTAATCTTTTCTGTCCCAGCATTCTTGCTGATGGCGGTACTGAAAATATCCGATACCCTCTCTTCTGTTTCTCTTTGTTGTAATTGCTGTTTTTTGTATTTATCCGCGGATATTTTCGCTATTTTTACCTGAGAGAGATCAATAATCTTTGTATCCGTTTCTTCATCCTTGGGTATGATTTTCCCGGTAACACTGCGTTTTCCCCAGGAGAGTGCACGACGGAGTCACTCTTCTCCTGTTCCCATCCAGATGTCCAGTCGATCGGCCGTGTATCCGCGGGATCCGGATGACACGATGGCACCGCCTCGATCATCGATGGTTCCGATTCCGAGTCCTTCAAGATATACCTTAGTTCCGAACGCGTAGGTTTTCGGTCCGGCAAGCATTCCTTCGTACACGGCTTTCCCGCTTGCTCCGTGCGTTCCGTTTCCGTTGAGACGGATATCCGCTTCATAGCTTCCCTTGAGATAGAAGTTCTGATTAGGAAGGGGAGAATAATAAGCGGTGACGATGAATTTCGTCTTTTCAGGAGCGGTGATTTCATCTGCAAATACGGGAGAGATAATCGAGAAAAACTGGAGAATAATAAGTCCAAAACTAATATTTTTCACGGGGAATATATTTTTATTTGGTAAATGACGATTTCATTGTATCATATGAGTAAACCTTCTGGCAAAAAAACAGGTATTGACTATATATGAAATATGTATAAAAAATCTTTTTATCTCACGGAACCGGTCGGAAACAATGCTTTTTCCCATGAGAAACGAACCAATAAATCTCTCTACATCCCCTCCATTATCGACGGAGACTTTTCGGACTTGAAACAGGGAAGCGAAAGAGTATTTGAGGATTTCGACGAAAAAAATATTCTCCGATCCTGTACGGGACTGGAGAACTTTGTTCGCATGGAATGGAATGGGATTCCGATGATTGTATTCGACAATCACAATCATGCATTGTATTTCTGGTACGAAGCTCAGAATCGTGGAATAATAGGCACGAAAAACACGCTCGTGCATATCGATGAACATTCCGATCTCTGGGAGAACGAAAATGACCTTATTTGAAAAATAAATTTAGAGAAAGTTTTTGACTTTGTGAACTATAAATGTAATGTTGGGAATTATATCCAACCGGCTCTTCGTGAGGGAATTATAGAAAAAGTACTCTGTATCGAAGACACGATTGGTGTGGAAAAATACGCGTCATATGAGAAGTGAGAACGGGAATCTTTAGTCCTGAATTTGGATTTGGATTTTTTCGCTCCGGAATTGAATTTTATTCCCTTCGATGACAAGAGACGGATCATTCTTCGCTTTGCCCGTCAAGCGAAGCTCATCACTGTGGCGACAAGCCCGTTTTTTATCGATCAGAAGCGTGCTATAGAGATGTTTAGAAAAGTATTCGAGTTTCCGGAAATATAAAAAATATCTCATTTTTGAAGTGAGATATTTATAATCAAGATATTCTTATTTCTTCTTTTCACTCATTTTATTCACCACTATCTGCTGGCCGAGCATAAAGAGCGTTCCGATGAGCCAGTAGATTCCGACTCCCGCAGGGAAGAAGAAAGTGGAAACGGCAATCATGGCAGGCATTCCCCAGAGCATGAACTTGTTCATAACACTCGGATCGGGCATAAAGGATGGCTCGGTTTCCGTGTATTTTCCATCTTTTTTCTCGATGATTTTTTTCTCAAGTTTTTCCAACTTTTTTACATCATCTTCTTTTGGGAGAGAGAGTTTAATCTGAAACCATTGAGCTCCTCCGACCGCGAGAGCGAGAATAATTCCGGTAATTCCTCCGATAGAGAGCAGATGAATTCCAAAAAATACGGTATCGATTTTGGAGATATCAAAACTTGCGAGAGGTGAATAAAGATAGAAGTAATTAGAGAGAAGGGTAATCTCCAATACTACCCAGTAAAGAACTATCAAAAGAGGCATCTGAATAAGAAGGGGAAGGCAAGATCCGAGTGGATTTACCTGTTCCGCCTTGTAGAGTGCCATGAGTTCCATTCCGATTTTTGCCTGATCTCCCTTGTATTTTTCTTGAAGCTCCTTGATTTTTGGCTGTATCGCTTGCATTTTCTTGCTGTTTGCGAGGATATGATGTTGCGGAACGAGAAGGATAATTCGAATGAAAATGGTTACGAGAATAATCGCAAGACCGAAACTGTATCCTGGAAGCGTGGAGATGAGAAATGCGAAAAGATTGTAGATAGGTGCGTAGAAGAGATTCCGAAAAAGCGATCGGAAAAATCCGGGAACCTCACCGAGCGTATCGCCGTAAGAGGTTTTTCCGTTTACCGTCAGGCTGAATTCGTATTTTCCCGGCGATTGAAAGAGGCGATAGAGGGGAGAGATATCGAGTTTTTCTTTTGCTCCGTTCCCGATAGTGAGGGTTTTACAGAATTCTTTCGGCGGATTCGTGAGGAGATTATGATCTTTTTTGATGGAAAAATCGCGACACGTATCGATAGTGATGCTTGCGGAAGTAGTGTTCTGTATTTCAATCACGGGGATATCGGGAGTCACATACGAAGTACTTCCGACACTGAGGATTATTTCATTGTTCGGAGTAGTGTTTTGCGTTGGTTTCGGGAGAATCCAATTGAGTGCGATGAGAGTGATGAAAAATATGAGGAGAAAATTCAGAAGACGAGTGTTCATTGATAAGGAATTAGATATTAAGGAGATTGTCATTTCGACCGCAGTGGAGAAATCCCTTTTGATTACTACATTTGAAATAAAACTTTTAGAATTTAAGAAACTTATTCTTTGTAATTTCTTTAAGAACAGTATCAATTATCTCGGTCTAAAGGGATTCTTCGACTTCGCTCAGAATGACATATTTTCTTTTTACGAACCATCTTGGTGTCCTCGACTGGAATCGAACCAGTGTCTGAGCCTTAGGAGTGCCCTGTTCTATCCACTGAACTACGGGGACAGATATATGTAAATATGCTTTGTAAATGGAATCTCACCTTGTGCCTGCAACTCAGAAGTGCTATATCTGCTCACTGAACTACGGGGACGAATATTTTGCTTTTTCTCTTAAAATCGATACTATCGAATACAAGAAAAGCCTCCGTACTATATGAAAAATAACTAAAAATGCAAATACACTTAAAAACCTGTTTGGAGAGAACGAAAGATTTTTTAAACACCCCCTCCTCACTTCCAAAAATCATCATTATCTATGGTCCGACCGCTTGCGGGAAAACGAGGCTTTCCATCGAGCTTGCGAAACATCTCGACACGGAGGTCATCAGTGCGGATTCGAGGCAGATATATCGATATATGGATAGAGGAACCGGGAAGGTTACAAAGGAAGAAATGCAATGAATTAAGCATCATATGCTCGATATCCGAAACCCTGACGAGTCTTATTCGGTCGGAGCATATCAGAAAGAAGCATTTCAGATTATTGAAAATCTTCATTCTCGAAAAAAAACCCCGATTTTGTGTGGAGGAACGGGACTCTATCTCGATTCCGTCGCCTTTCATTTCGATATCCCTCCGATGGAACCGGATTGGGAATATCGTGATGCACTTGAAAAAATTCGCACAGAAAAAGGGAATGAATACCTCTGGAATATGTTGGAAACTCTGGATTCGGAATACGCTCAAACGATTCATCCGAACAGTCATCATGCGGTGATTCGTGCTTTGGAAGTGCTCGAAAAAACGGGAAAATCCAAAGGAGAACTCCGAGTGAAAAAAGATCCGCTTTTCGATGTGCTTTTTCTCACTCCCTACGATGGAGATCGTGAAAAATTGTATGAGAGAATCAATGTCCGCATCGAGGAGATGTTCACTCTCGGTCTCGTAGACGAGGTAAAGGGTATTTTGGAGAAATGATATAGTTCCGACTGCAAAGGACTCTGAACTATCGGATACAAAGAAGTAATCGAATATCTCGATGGAAAGTGTACCACCCTGGAATGCAAAGCGAAGATTCAGCAGGGAAACAGAAATTATGCGAAGAGGCAACTCACATGGTTTCGACGATATCAAGAATGAAATAAATAAAAATCCAAAATAATATCAATATATATTTTTCGAACGTTACCGAGGACCTGTTTGAGCACCTCTGATATTGGAGCGAGTTCCGCAGGAAGAGAGAAAAGATATATTGAGATTATGAAAACAAGAGAGTATATTTACTTCGTCAAAAAATTCGTCAATTTCTTCAAAAGTTCGAAAGGGATGCGTTCCCACATTTCGAGCATTTCCCGGATATGATCGACAAATTCCATGGTTTTCTCCACTCTTCCGAGGATGATATAGAGACGGTAAAGCACGAGAGACAGAAGTGTTCCGACGATAATCGAGAATGTTATAAGGACAATATCGAGAATAAGCTTGGTATCCATAAGAATAGAAATTAAGAAGTAATTTTATTTTTCTCCGTCTTTTTTATCGTAAAATGAGAAATTTTTTATAAATGCACGAATTTCTTCCTCGGTAGTTATCTTTCGAATGGTTCCATCGTTCATCTTCACCAGCACCGAAGGGATGACATCCATTTCTACCGTTTTTCTGAGGTCTTCGCTTCACTCTTCTACGATGATTCGAACAGAACCCGACTCAATCCATGCCTTAGTAAAAATAACAGGAAGCAACGTGAGAAAAAATTTCGTGAAAGAATCGTCATCGCGAATACAGAAAATGACATATCGCTTCTCCTCGTTAAGCTTCTCGTAAGAAGAAATATCCTTGAGGGTAAATATACTCTCTTTGAGCTTCTCATAGCTCCAGGCACCCGTTTTTTCCGCATATTCTTTGCTCGTCTCAAATCATTTCTTCGCCATATCCGTTGCCTTTTCGCTCCAGATGATTGCCTGATCTTTAAGATTTTTCCAGTCCATCGAAAAAATTATTAGTAGTAATGGATATTTCACGTTTTATTGTATCATTCTTTGCACTTAAAGCAAATTTCTGCTCGTTTTTCTCTTTTTCGAGCTCCATAAATCGTTTTTTGAATACTTCTATGTCAAATATTCGTGCGGCGAGAGAATACTCGTAGTGGATGCTTCGTATGAATTCATCGGTTTTTTTTCCGTAACTGATGGCAAAAAACGGAATTGCGTGAACGAGGGAGAGAATGAGGCTATGGAGACGCATTCCGATGACAAACTCGAGTTCTTTATATGTTTCAAGAGTCTCTTCTATATTTTCGGTAGAACGAAGCTGGTATTTTTCCTTGAGATCTTTAAGAAACGTGTCATCATTGGTGGAAGGGTTTCCTGGGTGAAACGAATGGTTCAGAAGAATGGGTTCATATCCATGAGCCATAAGGAAAGTAATGATTTTCTCGATGTTTTCGAATTCATCCTGAAGAAATCATGAACGAAACGAGAGTCCTATTTTTGGTCGATGCTTGATAAGGAGCTTCGGAATCTCCGGATCATAGGAGAGTACGGAATCTCGCAGAAGCAAACTTTTTATCCCTATGGATTCGAGTGTTTTCTTGCTTTCGGCATCGCGGACCGATATGTAGATATTCTTTCCGGAGAAAAGTGAGAGTATCTTTGCTTCATTCTCTTTTTTCAAGTGGATTCCGAGCGACCAGTAGATGATGGGTTTTCCGAAAAACTTCGCGAGCCATATCCGAAATTTCCACGGTCGGAGGAGTTTTTCAAAAGATTGTCCCTCTTCGTTGTCATAGAGGAGTCCGCCACCACCGATGACGACCGCATCGGATTTTCGGATGGTAAGAACGGTCCGTATGAAATACCAGACATTATGAAGCGGTCGTTTCTTGAGATTGTGGGGGAAATACGACAGGTATTCAATGGAGGGGTCCTCCGGAAGGAGCGAACTTTTTGCATCATATGTGAAAACCGAAAAAGTTGCCTCTTTATGGCGATTTTTGAGGTACATATATTCCTGAAGGAGGATGAGTTCATCTCCGAGGTTATAGGCTCCGGTGGCAGTGAAGAGGGAATAGTGGGACATAGATGAATTCTAAGTAGAAATTAAAAGGTTTGTCATCTCGAGCGAAGTCGAGAGTTCCCTTTAAGTATAGTTATATGGAGTAGAAGTGTAAAATTTCTCAAATAATTCAGATTACGTTGTTTTTATAGATCATAGGGTCAATGAAGTGGTCAAAAGGGATTCCTCGATTGCACTCGGAATGACAAATAAACTTACTTTGCCAAATTTTTTATACAATACACCATCCTATCCTGAAGTCCAATGAGCGTGTCCGGAATCGCTTCGACGATTCGTTCCACTACCTTTCGATCGTATCCCATAGAGAGGAGCGAGTCGGTAATCTCGACATTTCCCGGTTTCCGGAGAGAGGTTTGCGGTGTTTGTTCGGTGATATCGTCAATGCTGACTTTGTGTTTCAATTCTACGATGATTTTCAGTGCCATTTTCTTCCCGATTCCAGGGAGCGATGAGAGGAATTTCTCGTCCCCTTCGTCGATCGCCTGTATAAGGAGGTGAGTTCCCATAGAAAGCATGGCAAGAGCGGTTTTCCCTCCGACTCCGCTGACTTTGAGGAGTTTCCGGAACAGGGCTTTTTCCTCGCGGGTCTCGAATCCGAAAAGCACCTCCGAAACATCGGTGATATGGTGATGGATAAAGAGATCCCGTACTTCTCCAATCGTCACATTAGCAAGTGTACGAATCGGGACGAGAATCTCGAACCCGAGACCGGTTCCGGTTACGATCAAATCAACTTTCCCGTCTTCGACGGTAAGGATGGCTCCGGAGAGGTGAGAAAACATAGACGGAAGTTAATTAATGGAAAATATATGACGAGCAGTATAATCGGAACTTGTTTTTTGGCAAAAATAAAATCCCACTCGGGTGAGGGGATTTTATTTTTAAAAATCAAGAATGAAAAATTATTGTGCATTAATGAGAACGATAAGCGAGTCGTCCGCAGCAACAGCAAGAGCTGATCCATTCGCTTTTACAACTCATTTAACTGGTGTTGTTCCAATCGTCCCCTCGGCTACCGATGTATCATTGCTGGCAGTATCGAGACCTACTTCATAACGAACCTTTTGTCCACCTACTGTACCACCACCATCAGTATCCGCCTTTTTTTGAACATTTCCGAGATTTTCGAAAGCGGTAGAGAGTTCATATTCCCCGAATGTAATACCGTTATTATCAGATGCTACTACGTAGGCATATGCACAATCTGGAGTATCTGCTGCGGTACCGCCATTATTACAGGGTTGTGCGAATTTGGAATCCGTTGGAATTTTTCCAAGATATTTAGTTAACTCAACTTGAAGAGTGCTTCCTTTTGGGTATTCGCTGACATCTTGGTAGGATTGTTCTACTCCTCATTGTAATGCTTTTATATCATTAATTCTCGTCGTATCACGAGCTTTTTGAATCTGGCTCGTATAGGTAGCGGTTGCTCCGGTTGCGAGAATTCCGATGATGGTGATAACTACGAGCAATTCTATGAGGGTGAACCCACGAGTGTTATTTTTAAGTAGAGACATAGGAAAAAAGAAAAGTTATAAAGTAACGGAAGAGATTATATACAATGTTTTTTAAAATGTAAATAAAAAAACAGGACTTTTATGTTTTTTATCGTGAAATATTACTTTTTGAGCGAGAGAATTTTGGTGATGAATACGACGATGATAATGAGAACGAAGAAGAGTATCGCTTTCCCTATCTTATCGAGAAATATCGCTGCCATACCGAAGAGAAATGCGAGAGAATAGACGAAATATCGAACGAAGTTCTCGGACATCCCCATGTTGAGGAGCCGATAATGGAGATGATGAATACGGTCTCCGGAGAGAGGATTTTTCTTGTTGTAGAGCCGCATAAGGATGACATAAAAGGCATCGATGAGATAAACTCCGAGAACGGTCGCAACGGTGGCGATTTTTCCTCCGGCTATGATGGCGAGTGTGGCTATCATAAAGGCAATGAACATCGTCCCGGATTCTCCGAGAAGCACGTGAGGCTTGATGTTATAGAGCCAACTTATGAATACGGAAGGAATGAATATCGCGAGACAGAAAAGCACAAAGACGGAATTGGCTTGGGAGAGGGAAGAAGGGTCTATTAAGTAGAGCTTGACGGTCAGTACTGCCATCACGAGAAGAGTGACAAACGAGAGTCCGGAGGTGAGTCCAGGAACTCCATCCGACCAATTAACGGAATTGAAAACAATCACATACCAGATAATAGTGAAGATAAGAGGAATGAGATAAATCTGAAGAGACCCGAGAACGACGTAATATTGATCGAGATAGAGAACTCAGCCGAATATATTGGAAACGTACCCGATCTTGATGCTCGTAATTCCGATAATGGCTCCCACTCCGATCTGCATCATAAGCCGGACTTTGGCTGGCACGAAAAACGGAGTGGAGCGTCGCATCTCCCCGAGCTCTTCGGCAGTTTTTTTTATATTATCCTTACTTGCACGATCAAACTTATAAATAGTGTCGAGATCATCTATAAAACTCACGAGAGTGACGACTCCTCCGAGTACGAGGATAATAAAAAGTCGGGTCTGGTTTATGTCGCTCAAAAGCGGATAAAGAAATGCCGAAAGAAACAAAAAATTGAGATAGAGAATACTCCCGATACCGAGTGGCACCGGCTTTCTTTTATGCCCATACGGTGCCGGATTATCAAGGAGTCCGAAATGTGAGAAAAGGTATTTTCCAACATGGAAAATACCGAACGAGGAGACGAGGGAAGCTACCAAAAAAAGACCGAATTGTGCAAAGAGAGGGAATGATGCGAAGTTCATATTTTAAACAGTTATATAACTCGAGAAGTATATATAAAAGTTCCGTTCTGTCACTTTTTTCTTTTACTTCCGTATCAGACACTTTTCCACACACTTTTCTGCGATTTTTTGTAATGCCTCGAGTTCGGGAGTCGTAAAGCTTCCTCCTTCAAAATCCGGATTCAGGGTATGTTCTCCTCGATAATTTTGAAGAGCATATTTCTTCGCTCCCCGAATGGAAACGACTATCTCTTCGATATCTTTCGGAGAATGCACTCATTTTATAACCGTCGTACGGAACTCGTAGTCGGGAGCTCGTGTTTTGATGAGTTCTATACTTTTTTTGTATTTGGAAATATCGATATTTTTCCCAGTAATTTCATGATATTCATCGAATATGTGTTTCACATCCATAGCGATATAATCGACGAGTTTTTGATCCAAAAGATCTTCGATGACTTCGGGATTACTCCCATTGGTATCGAGTTTTACGAGGAATCCGAGGTTTTTAATTTTTCGACAGAATTCCGGCAAATCCATATGAATCGTTGGTTCGCCACCGCAGATAACGACTCCGTCGAGGAATCCAACGCGGGTTTTTAAAAATCGGAAGAATATCTCCTCGCTGATGAAATCATGACGGATTTTCTTGATTTCCTCCGGAAGTACGAACTCTGGATTATGACAAAATCCACACCGGAGATTGCACCCCGGTGTGAAAATGATTGTCGCCAGCTTCCCCGGATAATCAAGGAGTGTGGATTTTTTGATGGCGGAGATTTGCATATTATGCTACTTGAAATTCCGCTATAAATTTGGAATTTTCCGTCGTGCACTCATTGAAGTACTCGCGAGTGTAGAATTCGGATTTCTTTCCGTTATTGAACTGGCTTACCGGACGGTAATATCCCATAACGCGAGTATAAATTTCACACTTCGTACGAGTTTGTTCAACTCCGTCTTTATCGATGAATATTGGCATAGTATTGGTGGGTTAAAAATAGATAATTAAACAACTTCTTCACTCATTTCTTTTATTTTCTCTTCATCCGCCGTGTAATTCAATCGGAAATCCATGTCATACTTCTTTCCGGTGAATCCCAATTCTTCGTCACACTTCGGACAATAGTCGTTTTCTCCGTTGATGTACCCGTGTTTCGGGCAGATCGAGAAGGTCGGGGTGACGGTGATATACGGGAGTTGATAGTTGGAGATAACCTTTCGAACGAGGTTTTTGCATGCCTCGGCATCGCTGATCCGTTCCGCCATATAGAGATGGAGAACCGTTCCTCCGGTGTATTTGCACTGGAGATTATTCTGGTATTCGAGTGCCTCGAATGCATCGTCCGTGAAGTTCACGGGAAGTTGAGAAGAGTTCGTATAGTAGGGATTCTCGGGAGTTCCGGATTGAATGATCCCGGGAAGTTGTTTCTGATCTTCTTTGGCAAATCGATAAGTGGTTCCTTCCGCTGGCGTCGCCTCGAGATTATACATACTTCCGGTTTCTTCCTGGTACTCCTTCAATGTCGTTCTCATGTGCTCGAGAATGTCGAGAGCAAAGGTTTCTCCCCAAGGAGTCGAGATATCTTCACGACCGTTGGTGAAATTCATAATCGCTTCATTCATTCCATTGAGCCCTATTGTTGAGAAGTGATTTCGGAAAGATCGGAGGTATCGGTAGGTGTACGGATAGAGTCCTCGTTCCAGCCATTCTGTTAAAACTTTTCGTTTGAGTTCAAGAGATATTTTCGAAAGATCCATCAAGTGTCGTACTTGTCGTTTGAATCCTTCCGCATCGCCCTTGTAATTGTATCCGATACGAGCAAGATTGATGGTTACTACTCCGATAGAACCGGTCATCTCGGCAGATCCGAAGAGTCCGTTTCCACGCTTGAGAAGCTCTCGAAGGTCCAGTTGGAGTCGGCAGCACATGGAACGAACCGCCCCCGGTTTATAGGCTTCCGTGTTTTCCACGGTCGTGACCTTTCCATCCTTATCCTTCATTCGTTTGTATTGAGATCCTATGAAGTTTTGGAAATAGGGAAGTCCGTATTTTGCCGTCACATCGAATATTCGAAGTGCGTCCGGAGATTCCCAGGGGAAATCCTCAGTAATGTTATACGTCGGAATCGGAAAGGTAAATGCTCGACCCTTGTAATCTCCGGCAGCATATACTTCGAGAAGTGCCTTATTGACAATCGCACGTTCTTTATCGAGTTCTCCGTATTTTTTCATGTATTCTCCTCTGTCGTATCCTCCGAGATGAAGTCCTTTTTCCACCAAGTCTTCCGGACAAGTCCAGTCAAGCGTGATGTTCGTAAACGGAGTTTGTGTTCCCCAACGGGACGGAACGTTGAGTCCGAAAACGAAATTCTGCATTTGCTGAAGAACATATCCGTAAGTTTTATCTTCAATGTAGGACTCTTTTTCCGCTTCTGTTTTAAAAGTGACATGGTATTTTTCTATATCTTCACGAACCTCTTCGGAATACTTGTGAACAAAAGGGGAGAGATAGGTGTCGAATGAGGAGAAAGCCTGTGCTCCCGCCCACTCGTTTTGAAGGGTTCCGAGGAAATTGATCATCTGATTTACGGCTGCCTGAAGATTCTTTGGAGGTGCCGATTCTATACGATTCGGCATTCCGTTGAAACCTTCTTCGAGGAGTTGTCGAAGGCTCCATCCCGCACAGTATCCGGAGAACATATCGAGATCGTGGATATGATAATCTCCGTTTCGGTGGGTATTTCCCACCTCCGCAGGATAGATGTGCGAGAGCCAGTAATTTGCGGTGATTTTCCCGGACGTATTGAGGATGAGTCCTCCGAGAGAATATCCGGAATTCGCATTCGCATTTACACGCCAATCGGATTTTTGAAGGTATTCATCCATAGTTTTTCCTACTTCTACCACTATGGAACTGTCTGCACGAGCTTCAGCTCGCTTCGCACGGTACACGATGAATGCTTTTGCAACCGTGTCGTGTCCGTCTTTTATAAGCACTTCTTCCACAGTGTCCTGAACGGATTCTATATTTGGGATACCTGAACCGATTTTTTCCTCGGTACGCATGATGACCTGGTCAACAAATGAGGAAACCCTGGAAAAGTCTGTTCCGCCTACCGCTTCGATGGCGGATTGAATAGCGTGCTCAATTTTTGTACGATCGAATGTTACGATAGCTCCATTACGTTTCCGGATTTTATATATAGCCATAAAATTAATTAAGAATTTAGAATGTAGAAATGTTCGGGGAACGTAGAATTTTTATGGCTTAAAATAGCGTGTTCTTTGTCTAAAAATTGTACATTCTCCAGTAATATATTTTAACTATATGTTGTGTTTTAAACATATGAACGACACAATATATGGTTTTTTAAAAAATGCAAAACTTTTTGAAAAAAAAGAAAATCCCCGCTTTATAAAGGGAAAAAATGGGGCTTGTTTGAAAGTTGACTTTTGACTGATTGTAGAAATTTATTTTTTTTTCTCCAACGCCTCCTTCGTCTTATCTTCAATTTCCTTCTCCTTTTCTTTTAGATATGATATAAAAGCCTCTCGTTTAAAGAAATATATATAAACAACGGTACAAATTATAATCCCCCCGAGAACGTATGAAAAATAGGAGAGAATCGTCTTGTAATAGGTTACAAAAGCGACTCCGAGCGAGATGATGGTACCCGCCCAGAGAACGGATCCGATGATATTGTAGATCCAGAATTTCCCCGTGTGCATGCCCATGGACCCGGCGATAAAAGGGATAAAGGCACGGGTAAAATTATGAAACTTTCCAAGTATTATAAACCAAGCACCGTTTTTCTCGATCTGTTTTCGGAGATACTTGAGCTCGGTTCTCCCAAGTCCGAACCAGTCCCCGTATCGTTCGAGAAAATCGTGTCCGTACCATTTTCCGAGGAAGTATCCGATGGCGTTCCCGATGAGTGCTCCGACAATCGCAAAACATACCATATATCCGAGTTGTAGCGGTCCGAGTTTTCCGAAAAAACCTCCGACCAGAAGCATGATCTGTTGTCCGGGAACAAGCACCCCGATGACAGGGAACGATTCGATAATGCTGCTGGCAAATGCGATGAGATAATTCCAGCTCCCGAGAAGATGTATTTGTCGTTCCATCCACTCGATGAATTGTTCAATAAGGGAGGGCTTGAACAGAGCAATAACCGTGAGTGCGAAGATAACGCATCCGAAAAGGAAATTGAGGAACCGAAAAAAGATATGGGAAATATGATGGATGAGTTTGCGTTGCATGATGAAGAGATTTGATGTCAGCCGGTCAGTTTTCATTTCTTGTTCATATGAAGCCGATATATACCGAAGTATACCAAGGCCATATAAGCTTCTAAATGAAAACCGGCTTGCTTCCAATAATGAAATAAGGGGATTGCAATAGAGTCTACGTATTTTCTATAAAAAATCCATTTTCTTTTCTATATTTTGCAAAGAGAACATCTCATTTTTGCACTTGGGCGTTGCAAACCACAAAAGGTTCGTCATCTTCGAAATATTTGTCATGAACTGGACGGACGGAAAGTTCCAGATGGTGTTTGGTGCGGAAATACTCCTGCACCGTTTGGCGGATATTGGTTTCCGTCGGAGGAAGTATAAACGGTTGATATTCTCGCTCTATTGAGGAATAATAAATGCGGTGATTTTCGTGAAGCACCACTTTGATGTGAACATCTTTGGTGGGAAATATCGTTTTTTTCTTTTTTTCCCGTATTTCGAGGGCTCCTTGGGTTTTGAACCAGAGACAATCATTGAGGGGGTATTTTTTTGAAAGCTCTCTCCACTCAGTATCGCTGGATGGTTTTGTGTTGAGTGATACTTTCGATCCGAAATCCATAAATGCCGCATTCATTTCTCGTGCCGAAATTTCCGTGTTTTGAAAATCTTTCTCAAGGAATGTTTTTTCTTCCTGTGTGAGCTTTTGAGAACGAGTTCCATAATAATACCTCGAAAATATCTTTTCGAGATTGGTATCGAAACTGAGAACCGGTTCGTCATATACAAAAGCTCGAATGGCCGCTGCGGTGTAGGGGCCAACTCCGGGGAGTTGCATGAGTTGTTCGGTATTGTTTGGAAATATTCACCCGCATTGTTCTGTAAGTATCTTTGCAGTTTTTAACATATTACGTGCCCGGGAATAGTATCCGAGCCCTTGATAATACGGAAAGAATTCTTCATAGGAGGTATTCGCAAGCGATTCTACTGTCGGAAATCATTCAAGAATCTTATCATAGTAAGATACCACCCGCTCCACTTGCGTTTGTTGGAGGAGTATCTCCGAAAGCCAGATATGATAACCCTGATCTTTGACGGAGAGATGGAAATGTTGTCGCCAGGGAAGCGAATGGCGACCGTATGTTTTCGACCAACCAAGAAGAGAGAGAAAAGGAAATGGAGGCATTTTGTGATAGTGTGAATATAAAATATTGGACAGAGGGATTATATGGTTTTTTCAAAATATAAGAAAGTTTTTAGTCACATTTTTAAAAAACTTTCAAATTTTAATCAAATTTTAATATTTGAACATATTCTTTCTGAAAGATTATTATCTTAATTTGCATTTCTATGTTAGATATGAGAACTTCATTTTTAGACAGTAGAACAGAGGTAATGTTTCGAATTTCTAGTGAAATGGAAACGAACGCGATGAAACTCATCGGAATTACACGGGATTTTATAACACACGCTTTATCTGAAACCCCAACAGAACAAGAAGTTTGTGAATGTTTGAGAAAAAAGAGATTTCATTTTATCTCTCAAGGGATATTTGACGGGGCGGGAAATTTGAAAAAAACGGAACTTCTTGCCCGATTGCAGGAATCGAGCGGAAAGATATTATTTCCTTCTACCTTTACCCCGATTATAGAAATGAAAGGACTCAGTATAGTTTTTGATTATCTTGTGATGGAAAAGGCATTTGAACAGATTTTTTATAGAAACCCCTCTATTCCTTGTGCCATTAATATTAATCCTTCAACATTTGATTCCACTTTTATCAATGACGTCGATAGGCTTTATGAAATGTATAGCATACATCCTTCGCGGATTATATTTGAGATACTTGAAACAGAAAAGATTGATGACTATGACGATTTCAACACAACCCTTTCTGAACTTCGAAAAAGGGGATATAAAATCGCTGTCGATGACTTTCATCCATTGTGAAATCACAATGCCATATGTATCGAGAATCTCATAGAAATTGATACGGTGAAAATTGACGGAGAATATATGAAAGATCTTTATTGCAAGAAGAATTCTTCGTTTACCGTAGAGGATTTTTCTGTCAATATTAAACACATTATAAATACGCACCCCACTGTCGACATAGTAGTTGAAAAAATGGAAGATCATGGGATGTTTGAGTTCTTTCGGGACATTTTTGATGAACTCGGCATAAAAAACGTCTGCTTTCAGGGATACTATTTTGACAAAGGCTCCGATTTTTAGTTTTTTTCAAATCCTTTTGCACATACATACCCCGTCGCCCATGCCTGCTGGAGATTAAAGCCTCCGGTTTTCCCGGTGAGATCGAGCACTTCCCCTATGAAATAGAGATGCTCGATTTTTTTTGACTCGAAATAATTGGTCAACTCCGAAAGCTTCACTCCGCCTCCGGTAACCTTTGCTTCGCTCCATGGTTTGAGGTCTTGCAAATGGAATGTCACATCGTTTTTCATCTTATCGAGCTCAAAAAAACTCTTCACTTTTTTGGTCATGCTTTCCTCATGGAACGTGAGTTTTACAGTGATATGTTCTTCAAAATAAGTTTTTTGTTGAGATTCTTTGATCCCCATTTTTCGAAGGTGTTCCCCGAGTTTTATAACCGCATTGAAAACGATTGGTCCGGAGAGTCCTGTGTGAGTAAAGAGAAAAGACCCCGTTTCGTTATAGAGGAGTTTTTTATCGTCATAGAGTGAAAGTGTGAGATCGAGGGTGCTTCCCGAGAGTTCTGCCAAATCTTCTCGTGTTACCATACCACAGAGTCCACGATACGGATCGGTTATATCGATGTCGAATTGTTTCGCAATGGCGTATCCGAATCCATCGGTTCCCACTTGCGAAAAGCTTTTTCCTCCGGTTGCGATAATGAGGTTTCGCCCCTCTATAATTTTTCCGGACGCTTCATGAACCAAAAAAACATCATCCATTTTCTCTATTTTAACGATATCGCACCTTGTCTCAATTTCCGTATTATTTTTCTGCGATTCCCGCATCAAGAGTTCGAGAAGATCTTTGGATTTTCCACTCTCGAGGATAACCCGTCCCCGATCTTCGATACATGTTATAATCCCATGTTTTTCCACCCAGTCGATCATATCATAGTTTGAGAACTTTGCGAGAAGGCTGTGAATGGCTTTTATATTTTCCCCGAAATAATCGTCCTCGGGTGATATATCGATGTTCGTAACATTGCAACGCTCTCATCCTGAAAGGATAACTTTTTTTCCGAGAGAACTATTCTTTTCAAGGATGATTTTCCGAAGGTTTTTCGGAGCGAATATGGAATAGAAGAGACCGGCAGCACCGCCACCGATGATAATAATGTCATACATAAGACTGAAGATATTGAAAATATTTTCATAGAATATATCCCGTTTTCTTTTTTTCGCGAATTTACTTGCAAATCTTTTGCAAAAAAACAGTTTTTCCATATAAATATCCACGCTTTAGAGCAAGGCTTGGAATTTTAGATATATCTTTTCTCGCTTCCTGCGGAACTCGTCTATTATCCGATGACTCAGACAGTCCTCGGTATCACTCGAAAAATATATCTAAAATAATAGTGAGATAAATATTATGGAGAGGTCGCATAGTGGCCTAGTGCGCACCCTTGGAAAGGGTGTGTGGGGCAACCCACCGGGAGTTCGAATCTCCCTCTCTCCGCCATTGTAAATAAAAATATCCGTCCCGAGTACTCGGGACGGATATTTTAAAATCTATAGATTTTACTCGGAGAGTTTTTCTAGAGAGTCATTATATTCTCCGTATACGGCATTTTCTATTTCAGTTTCGGACAATTCACCTACCAATAATCTCTCTATTTCATCCACAGTCCTTTTGACTTTCGGAAATTGGAGAGTTTTGACGAGGCGCAATACTTCGCCAAGTGTTGTTTCTCCGCAAAGTGCACGATAGAATCCATCTTCAACCATATTGGTCATCCCATGCTTTCTTGCTGTTGTTTCCAGTTGTCAAGATGTACAACCTGCCAATACCGACACTTTAAGTTCTTCGTTTACACAGAAAAGTTCCACTATGGTGAGACGTCCATTAAAACCGGTATGATTACATTCCTTGCATCCTTTTCCACAATAAAACTTTGTTTCATGTTTTTCCATATATTCATCAACTCCAGCGATGAATCTTTTAAAATAACTCAATTCTTTTTGATCGGGTTCTTGAGGTGTTTTACAGTGAGTACATATCTTTCTAACGAGACGTTGCCCAAGTATGGATACGAGCGTAGAGCCGAGGAGAAAAGGTTTAATTCCCATATCGATGAGACGAGTTATCGCCGAAACTGCATCGTTCGTATGAAGCGTGGTAAAGAGTAAATGTCCGGTAAGTCCAGCTGTCAACGCAGCTTCCGCAGATTCCTTATCACGCATTTCTCCAAACATGATGACATCGGGATCCTGTCTCAAAACTCCTTTAAGAACCTCGGGAAACGGCAATTCAAAATGTCCACCGGCATTTATCTGATTTGCCCCGGACAATACATATTCCGGAGGATTTTCAATAGTAACGATATTTACTTCGGAGGTATTTAAGCTTGCGAGCGTTGAATGAAGTGTTGTTGTCTTTCCGCTTCCCGTCGGTCCCGTAACGATAACGATACCATTCGCCATACTACAGATGAGTTCGTATTTTCGTGCGATATTTTTGTGAATGCCCAATTCTCCCAAGCTTGGAATTTTCTCATTTTGTATGAGAATTCTTGTAACAAGTTTTTCACCGTTTACATACGGCATTATTGAAAATCGGAGATCTGCGAATGTACTCTTATCTACATAATGTATGCTTTTTCTTCCATCAAAGATTCGGTCTTTTTTTAGTGCATCCTTGAAATGAAATACGTGTTTCAGTCCCTGGATAAAAAATTCTTTTACCGAAAGAGGGAGATCCATAAGGGGCAGAAGTATTCCATCCACACGGACTCGTACTCGCACCTTATCTCTCATCGGTTCTATATGAATATCCGATGCTCGCATGTCTATGGAACGCATAAGAATTTCCGCAAACATATTGAGATTTTGATTTTTAGAATTGAAAAGCTCTTTTCCAATTTTGAATACATCATCTTTTTTAATATCCATATCGGTTTGAGCTCTGGTTTTTATGATATCTCTCTCGGCGGCATTTCTGAGTGCTATTTCCTGTTCGAAAGATTTTTTCAAAAATGCCGAAATTTCTTCAGGTGGGGCATAATCAAAGGAGAGATCGATATTGGCTTTATTATCAGAATCTGAGTTTTTGGTTTTTTTGAAATCATAGGTGTGCTGTCTCAACAAGATAATGTCTTTATATTTTCGAGAAATTTCCCTTCGGATGTGCTCTACTCATTCTCCTGAATTTTCATGATATATGATGGTAATCGCATATCCTCCATTATCATTTTGGTATATTTTATAAGGAATAAAATTATACTTTTTAAGGGTTTCCTTACTAAAAAGAAAAAAGAGACTCATATTTGTCTCGGAAGTTTTTGGACATACGCGAACCATGTCCTTCTGTTTCGCGATGATTTGTATGAAACGTTCTTTGCTCACTATTCACATATCTTCGATAAGAATATCTCCGATTTTTCGTTCGATGCCTTTATTTTGAAAATCCATCTGTATTTTCATAGCTTCTTCCAATTGGTTTTTGTTGACGAGTCCATAGGCAAGGAGAAGTTCTCCTGTCTGCATGGAATATCCTTTGCTGTTCGTAAAATATAGGAATTTTTTTCGGTCAATGAGATTAAGTGCCATAAGCACTTCTCATAAAAGCATGTGCTTTCATGCTTCCTGTTGTTCTTTTTGGTATTTCAAAGCTTTTTTCAGAGCATCTTTGTTTATATAATGTTCTTTTATAAGAGCTTCTCCAAGTTTTAATTTATTTGGAGAGAGTCATTTTGGAATTTCAAGGGAAGAAGTCGGTTTAATCTCCGACTGTTGCGGAGTATCAGGTTTTTGAGCAATAGAAGATATGGTCGACTGGATCTGTTCCTGTGAAGAATCAGGTTTCGGAACGACAGAAGATATATTCGGTTTAATCTGCCGTTGTTGGTTGAGAATTTCATCAAGAGTTTCTTGCGTTATCAATTTCAGATCCTCTACGCAGATTTCCCCGATGAATTTCGTCTTCCCCTGTTTTTGATAATCTTGCTGGATCATAAAGGCGGTCGTCATATCTTCCATCGTGGCAAGACCGTTTCCGAGCAGGATTTCTCCAATCTGGAGAGAAAGCTTTTTAGATATGGAGTTAAGTGCAGTTATAGCTTCACCAAGCGTAACATCCTTTCCTTGTTTCTTTTCTGAGATTTGGTGCCGCATGGTTTTTACCAACTCTTCGGTGCTTAAAACTCCCCTGTCGACAAGAAGCTCACCAATACGCTTGAGTTTGTGCGGAGTTTCTGCGGATGTGGCTGAAACAGAAGAGGTCATATTAAAAAATATGGATTATTTTGATACGGATTTTCTTTCAAGAAACTATTATATGACAGAATGGAACTTCTCTAATATAATGTATATTCCTATAAAAAGCAAACTTATGGAATTATCCTATTTTTTCTCCTCTTTGTTCAGAGAGAGGCACTTCGACGGGATGTTGTCAGGATGATTTTTCTATTCCCACAATTTCATCGCACTCATTCCAATAACCCCCATTATAAAGCACGCTATCGTGAGATATTTGTATTTCGATTGACTGTGGACAACGGGGAGGAGATCTGTGGCAGAAACATAGAGGAGAGAGCCTCCGGCAAATGCAGTAAGAAGAGCGGTAGATATTTCGCCCGTATAAGAGAGAAGCACATCCGATAGGTAGAATCCAATCGGTGCCGCGAGAGCGAAAAGAACAAGTGCTCCAATCTGGGTTTTTCTTTGGAATCCTGATTCTTGGAATATGGCGGCAAGCGAGAGGGAGATGGGGATTTGATGGATGACTACTCCAAAAAGTATGCTGTACCCGAGAATGCTTGATATCCCGAATCCGGCACGAATCCCCAGTCCATCGAAGATGGTGTGGATGAAAATTGCGATGAGAGTGACGAGTGCCACATGATTGTAGTGCTCATGGGGATCCTCGTGGGTATGGTCCCCATGTTTATGATCGTTTCGGTGTTTGGTTAAAAGTTCTTCCACGAGATAGATGATGAGGAATCATCCCATAAATGCATAGATGGCAATATTGCTCGATTCAAGGGATTCTGTCAGAATATGCACGAGCGATACCGCGAGCATAGAACCGGCTCCGAGGGCTATGAGGAGATTTAAAATAGTCCCGTTTATTTTCTGGAAAAAATACAAAATTATCCCGGTTGCAGAGATGAGAAAAAGAGCGGCGAGAGGGAGAAAAAGATTCATAAAATAATGAGGAGAATAAAGAAATACGGATTATTTTTTCATATCTTTCTCGGTCATGTTGTTTGCTACGGTGGAACGGACATGATTGAGAATGTTGTCCATATTGCGTGTGAGCTGAAGGGCTACATCTCTTTTTCCAGCGACTATGGCATCTAAAACTTTTTCACCTTCCATTCTCATTTGAGCGAGTTGTCTTTGTATATAGAGTCTTGAGTTTTCGGACATTGGAATATAGTTTTCTTCCATAAAATTTATTTTTTTATAAAATGTAAAATTTCTATGAATGAAATATTCCATATGATACTATGGTTTTTCCGTAAAAGTCAATAAAAAATACCCCCCGAGAACACGAAGTTCCGGGGAGTTATTGCTATTTTCTGCTACCGTTGCGTCTAGTGAGACGAGAAGGAGTCAGTTTTTGTTTTTGCGGACGACCGTGCAGATCGCGGTGAATGCCCCGGGGAAGTTTCAGATTCCCCGAAGAGAGAGTACGAGTCGCATGATTCCCCTGTTTTTGGTGCTGATGCCGATGATTAGCATGTACACTGGGTTTTATTTTTTGTTGCACGCTCCCCAGAAGGATATTCATATGGGCACTCATCCCGAGCACATGAGTGAGTCTGTGCAGACTGTTTAGAGCAAAAACTACAATTGGGATTCTCCTCATTTCTTTTTCCTCCTCAAGATGTGTGGTAAGAATGGTAGGTAGGTGTTTTGTAAGCGATTCTATCCGTTTGGCAATCTCATGTGTGATGCACAAATGATTGAAATCACCTCCGGTTATAAAGATTCCACGCTGGTTCATAGATATTTCTCCCTCGATTTATTTTGAAACGAGTACTTGAGATGATACGGTTTTTTCGTAAAAGTCAAGAGATATACTTCCTATTGCTTTTTCTTCTCGAATCCATATGATATCCGGGTTATTTTTCCAAATCATTTACTATGTCCGACTCTCGTCTCGCACTTGCGAACCTCCTCTTCCCGAATCTTCCGCATACACCCGAATCCCTTGAGATTCTTTATCCTCCTCGGAACGCTTCGGTCGTGACTCGCGTTGGTCCGAGCCCGACGGGGTTTCTCCATATCGGAACCGTATACACCGCACTTTTATCTGAAAGAATAGCTCATTTGAACGGTTGAGTATTCTATATCCGCAATGAAGATACGGACGATAAGCGTGAGATTGAAAACGCGGCGCACATTATGGTGGATGGGATAAGGAAGTTCGGTATCCAAATCGATGAAGGGGGAATCGGTCCGGATCATTCGGATATGGGTTCCTATGGTCCGTATTCACAGTCCAAACGAGGTGCTATCTATCAAGCCTATGTAAAAGAATTGGTCGTTCGAGGAATGGCGTATCCTTGTTTTCTCTCCGAAGAAGAATCTACTACGATACGTGAAGAACAAACTATCGCGAAACAACCACTCGGAATCTATGGATCTTACAGTCCTTGGCGCGTTGCGACTCTGGAGGAAGTTCAGACAGCTCTTTTGGAAGGGAAGAAATACGTTCTCCGATTTCGCACTCATGGAAATCCGAGCAAACGAGTGAATCTCCACGATGAAATCCGGGGAGATATCGAAATGCAGGATAATTTTATGGATACGGTTCTCTTGAAACAGACGGGAATTCCTACCTATCATCTCGCTCATGTGGCAGACGATCATTTGATGCGAACGACCCATGTGATGCGCGGGGACGAATGGATTGCATCATATCCGCTTCATATTCAATTGACGGAAGCACTTGGTTTTACTCCTCCGAAGTATATCCATATCGCTCCGCTTTGTAAACTCGAAGGAGGAAATAAACGCAAGCTCAGTAAACGAAAAGATCCCGAGGCGAATGTGGAATTTTTTTTCGAACAAGGCTACACGATAGAAGCACTTGTGGATTATATGCTCGGTATCATGGATTCCGGGTACGAGGCATGGAGACTCGAAAATCCGGATGCCGATTATAAGACCTATCCGCTCTCGATAGAGAAACTTCCTCTTTCCGGGGCACTTTTCGATAGAGAAAAACTCAATTCCATCGCAAACAATTTTCTTACCAAACTTTCCACCGAAGAGCTCCAGAAACGAGGACTCGAATGGGCTCGAAAATACGACAGAGAACTCGCGAAACTTATGGAACTTTCTCCAGAACTGACATATAATGCTCTCGATATCGAACGCCATACCGAGAAAGACCCGAGACGATTCACGGTTTTTTCCGATCTTCGCGATCAGCTTCAGTTTTTCTACGAAGAAACTTTCGAATCCCTCAAAAGTAGTGTTCCGACACTTCCCGAGTGCATCACTCCTGAGATTCAAAGGGCATTTGTGGAAGACTATCTCAAGGCGTATGATCCGACTATGGATCGAGATACATGGTTTGAACAGTTGAAAACTATCGCTCATGCTCACAAGTTCGCTCGAACCGGAGAAGAGTGGAAAACCGGCGAATATCACGGAAGGGTCGGAGATATTGCCATGATGCTCCGTCTCCTCCTCTGTGCTTCGGCCAAAACTCCCGATCTCTGCTACACGATGCGAGTCCTTGGAAGAGAGACGATGGAGAGACGATTGAAGGGATAGCATCAAATAGAAAACGAAATATTGATTTTTCATGGGAAATTCATACACTCGGGGATATATTTCCGTAATTATTTTATCTCTGTGCGAATTATTTATTTTACGGATACGTTTTATCCTACGACGAATGGTATTGTTACGAGTATTATTTCTTTTTCTCGCGAACTTGCTGACCGGGGACACGAGATATGTATCGTGGTTCCCGATAACCCGGGGGTTTGAGGCTTCGAATACCCCGGCATTGAAATCCTTCCGGTAAAAGGATTTCCCGCATTTTTCTACCCGGACTTCAAAATTACTTTTATTTTCACTCCATCGCTCATTCGGAAAATCCGAAAATTCAAGCCTGACATTATTCACTATCATACGCAATTTGTACTTGGATGGCAGGCAATTGTACTCGGGAAGATACTGAAAATCCCTCGAATTGGAACATTTCACACCTATATTGCGGATGAATGATACCTCAAGGTAATAGGTCTCGAAAATTTTCATATTTTCGGAGAACTCGGATGGAAATACAATAACTTTTTTTACGAGCATTGCGAGCACGTCATTTCTCCAAGTATCAATGCCCGAGAGGAACTTGTTAATCATGGGATTCCCGCAGAAAAAGTTTCCATTCTCCCGAATCCACTTCCGACAGAGAAAAAGACGACACTCGTTCATCTCGACATCGCTACACAAACTCCGAATATCATCTTCTCTATTGGGAGGCTTTCCAAAGAGAAAAGTTTCGATGTTTGCATAGAAACCATCCACTTGGTTTCAAAAAAAATTTTTGATGTATGTTTTGTGGTCGTTGGAGACGGTCCGGAAAGGGAGAATCTTGAGGAACTTTCGAAGAAACTCGGTATCGAGAACAATATTCGATTTCTCGGAAAGATCCCGCACGAAGATCTCTTGAACTCCGATATATTTGCCCGGTCGAAATGTTTCTTGACCGCATCCACAACAGAAACTCAGGGTATTACTATCATCGAAGCCATGTCCTTCGGACTCCCCATCGTCTGAGTGGACGAGAAATGAGTAGGAGAAATGATAGAGGACAATGGATACAAGGCAAAAGCCTGAAATACCGAAGAGCTTGCCAACTATTGCATATCCTTGCTGGAAGATGCGAAACTTCAAAAGAAACTTTCGGAGCGAAGCCTTCAGATAGTGAAAAAGTATGATGTATGAAAACTCACGGATAACCTCGAATCTATTTATCAACAAGTTATCAACCATGGACCAAGAAAGAAATAAACCAACAGTCTCCATCATACTCCCGGTGTATAATACTGCCGAGTATTTGAAAGAATGTATTGAGAGTATCCTCAGTCAGACGTATATTGATTTTGAGCTTATCATCATCGATGATGCATCGAGTGATGCAAGCTCGACGATTATCGAGCACTATGCGATGCTCGATTTGAGAATCCGATTCCTTCGCAATGAAGTAAATTGAGGGATTGGATTTACTCGAAATAGGGGATTGGAAGTAGCGCGAGGAACATATATCGCCAACTTCGATAGCGACGACATCGCCTTTCCGAAATGGATTGAAACTCAGATTTTATTTTTGGAAAACAATCCGACTGTCGATATCGTTGGAGCGAATTTTATCTTTATCGATAAAAGCGGGAAAATACTTCTTCAAAAAAATAATTTTCCTGAATATGACAGGGATATCAAGAAAATTATTCCACTCGTTTGTCCGATAGCGAACAATACGGTAGTTATCCGCAAAAAATGTTTCGATGAAATGGGAGGATATCGACCGTCCGCACATATCGCTGAAGATTATGATCTCTGGATGCGATTTCGCGAAAAATACGTATTTTACAATATGCAGAAATGTCTCGTGTATTACCGCGTCCACGGACAAAACAGCATCATGCGAGAACGAGACAGAATAGTGAGAGAAACGCTCGCGGATTTTCGAAATAAAGCCAAAAATCTGTACCCGCCTTCTTTTATAATTTTGAGATTTGTCATTCTTTCATTCGTATCATACGGGATAGTGTTTATTCGAATTAAATTCCGATAATATGGACCTCATTAAAGCATTTTTTGAAACTCATCCCCAACTTATCTACTCAAGCATCTCCGGAGGAATGTTTCTTTCTGCCCTTTTTCCGGTATCGTTCATTTTCTACGGGGATTATATTTTCATTCCTGCAGCTATTTTGTCCCAGAGCGGATTTATCGACATTCGATTCGTTTACTTTGCGACGATTCTCGGAGTGTATGTGGGTGATTTGGTGAGTTTTTTTCTCGGACATTCGCTGGAGCGAACCATTTTTACACCCGATGCAAAGTACCTCAATACCCACCTCCTTCAAAAAGGGGAACGATTTTTCGAAAAATACGGAAAATTTGCCATCCTTTTTTCTAAGGGGCTTCCGGTCGCACCGGGAATTACTCCATTTCTTGCCGGGATTAATAGAATGAATCGATGAATGTTTCTCGCGTATGATTTGATTGCCACCATCGTGATTTTTGCTATTATCTATGGGACACTCTACGGAGGAATTGGGGCGGTTCGAATATTTTTTGGATGGTAAAACATCATATTATTTGAAATTTGCTTATTTATACCCTTTATGATATTATATAAGCTATAAAAACCTTCTTATTGAGATATTATTATGGATAAATTAGAAAATGCAGACATCCTCAATCCGATTAATGTTCGTAATTTTTCTCATGAAATCAAAAATTGGATTAAATATCGAGTAGGTCTCTATCTCAAAAAAAACAATTCTTCTGAAATAACCTCCTATATGAAGGACGAAGAAAATAGATTGCGGGAAAGGGTGCAAATATGAAATGACATACGAATTGTCGCAGATAGTCATGAAGATTATGAAAAAATATTACAAGAACTTGCACTCGATTCAAATAAGAAAAAACTCATTATAGGGTGATGAGCCATGTATGGAGTAACTTCCTATCTCATCGCCAAAAATATGATTGAATCCTGAGTAGATTTCAATTATTTTGTCTGATCTAGTTCGGGAAGTATCGTAGCATGATTGCTTGCAACGGATAATCTAAGTGAGGAAAATATAGAGTATTTTTTGAAAGGAATACCTGAAAAAGTAGAACCTTCAAAGTTATGAAATATCTTGTTGATAAAGCTCCTTCCATTCTTTGTTGATATGATGGAGCATTGACAGACGCTCACTATTCAAGAAAAGAAATTGCTCGTCACAGTTTTTATGGAAAATATGAGCATTATAAAACTCTTTAAAAAAGGAGAAGTAGATGAGAAGGAGATAGAGATGAACATTAAGTGATTGACCGGTAGGGATATAAGAGTGAAAAAACAGAGTTTTGTGGATATAAACAAAAATTATGGCAAGCAATTATCAATCAATGTCACAACGCTTGCAAGACGAAGAAAAGAAGGCATTATGAAAAAAATAGTTATTCCAAGACCTGAAACATTGGAATTGAGATGATGATACCCTGTGATAGATGCTATTTTACACTCTTGTGGAGCTTCTTGATTATTTAATACAAAGAAGATAAAGAAACTTAATCTTATCACTTTTGATGCTATGTTTAACGGAGGACAATACTCGAACAAATTCCAATCCAAGGATAGTATGTATACGAATATTCTCATTCATACGGACTGGTTTTTTGGTATTATGCGATTATTATTGCCTGGATACTGAGAGAATAACTATGTTATCGCCCCGAGATTATTTTGAACGGATTGTTATAATCACTCTGAAAAGTCTATTGTACAACTGACTCAGATTGCCAGAGATATGATAAACAAATAATTTTTTAAAAGAGATAAAAAAGAAATTATATTTTAATATTTGTTCTTCATTTCAAATATGTTCTCTCCTATAAAATCTCAAATATCGCTCCCGTTCGACGATGGCATCGTCCCGAGAAAAGAGCGTATTTTGGAGAGTGATATATTCGTAGATAGGGGGTCTAAATACGGATACGGCTTTACACAAGTACAATGAAAGGAAGATATAAAAACATTTTTGAAATACATTCGCTCCACGAAGTCTTTCGACACCGCCGATCATTGCAGCTATGCCTTTCGGATTCTGTCTAGCGAGGGAATTCTCGTGGAAGGGAAGTGAGATGACGGAGAAACTGGAGCGGGACAGTGTATTCTTCGGGAGCTCAAGAGAAGAAATATCGAGCAGGTGATTCTCGTTGTCTCTCGACATTTCGGAGGAGTTTATCTTCAAACGGATAGATATAAAAATGTCGTGAATGTTGCAAAAATGGGGATAGAGCGAATTATCAACAAATAATTTGTATTTTCGACATATTTCCATATAATACCTTCTCAAATTCCCTATATATATCCTTGCGGTGATATATGCCTTCCTTTTCGTAGTTAGTTGATAGCTTTGTACTCTTCACTCGTGAGTCGTATAAGCTGTTCATTAGTTTTCAATATTTTTCGTATTTCTTGTTGGAATCGACCTTTTTTCTGTTGCCGAAAATAAAGAGTCATCCTTCAGTGATAGTAATTAATTTGAATTTCAAAAAGACTCTCTTGCAGGGGTTTTCACAAAAATAAGCAAGAACATGCTTTTATCTCGTTATTTTTTAATCAAAATTTATGCCACACACACATACTCCACAAGACGGAGATCACAATAATATATCAAGAGAAGGAATTCCTGCCTCACAGGGAGAACGTCCCGTTTCACACTTCGATAAACGAAGAGAACAAGGACACTCGTGACACGGAAAGAGTCATACTTCCGAACATCATAAGCCTCATCATTCCGGTCATTCTGCCTCTCCGAAGAAATTTTTCGGTTCCATGCACCAAAATCAGAGTGACGAGAAACTCCTTCCCGGTTCGAGTTACCTTTTTCCTATAAACAAGAGAAATAAGAAAGCGTTCCCGTTTTCCACACCAAAACAAGCGATTCGCAAAAAAGCGAATATTATCGAACTTCGACCGAAACCGATTGAAAAAGATACGCTTCGCATCATTCCATTCGGAGGACTGGAGCAGGTGGGTCTCAATTGTATGGGATTTGAATACGGAAACGAGATTATCATCGTCGATATGGGACTTCAATTCCCCGATCAGTACCAACACGGAGTTTCTTCGAGTATCCCGGATCTCTCCTATGTTCACAACAAGAAAATCGTAGCGGTGCTCATTACTCACGGGCACATCGATCATATCGGAGCCATCCCGTTTATCATGCGTCAGATCGGGAAGAATGTTCCACTCTATGCCACTCCCATGGCGTACGAGCTCATAAAGATGAAGCAATCGGAAATCGATTATCAGCTGACCAATATTCAAGAGTATCACCGGAATAAATCGGTAGTGCTCAGTAATAATTTTACTGTTACTCCCTTTACGGTGGATCATTCTATTCCTGACAGTGTCGGACTCTGTATCGACACTCCCGTGGGACGATTCATCCATACCGGAGACTGGAAATTCGACAAAACCCCTCTTCCGCACCGTCCCTCTACGGACTACGAACTTTTGCAGAATTTTGGAGACAGAGGAGTGCGAGCTCTCTTGTCGGACAGTACCAATGCACATCTTGCCGGTTCCTCCATTTCCGAGTCGGAAGTAGTCGGATCTATCGACGAGATATTCGTGGGTGCCAAAGCACGTATCATTACCGCAACATTCTCTTCTATTATCGATCGTATCATCCTCATCATCGCGACGAGCGAGAAATTCAACCGAAAGGTCGTCCTTCTCGGACGCGGGATGAACAATTATATGGACATCGCTCTCAAACTCGGATACGCCCGCCCACAACCGGGAACGCTCATCACCATGGCGGAAGCCGATAAACTTCCGGACGACCAAGTGACTATCTGTTGTACCGGAGCACAAGGAGAGCGTTATGCCGCTCTCATGCGTATCGCAACGGGAGAATCATACGATACGACTTTGAAACCGACGGATACCGTCGTATTCAGTTCCTCGGTAATTCCCGGAAACGAACGATCCGTTCAGGGGCTTTTCGACATCATCATGGCTCAGGGGCCTCGAATATGTCAGTACAAGGAATCCCGTATCCACGCCGGAGGACATGCTCAGGCAGAGGATACCAAGAAGATGATTTCTCTCATTCGCCCGGAAGTCTATGTTCCGATTTACGGGTTCCCTTTCATGCTCCATGGAAATGCACAGAATGCCTACGAGCTTGGATATGATGAAAATCATGTCCTCATCGGAAAAAACGGTCAGATTTTCGAATTCACCAAAGATTCTTTCAAACTGACTCATATGTACGCTCCGCACCGACTCGTGACCGTGGACGGAAATATGATTGGATACAGCAAAGAGGATGTACTTCACGACCGATTCCAACTCTCCACGGGAGGTGCTATGGTCGTAAGTATCGCGAAGAAGTGAGGAGAATATCTCTATCAGTTCGACAATGTCGGACTTCCGAAGATGTCAGAGTTTCCTCATCTCGAGAAACGTCTTATTCAACTCCTCGATACCATTCTCCAAGGAGACATCACGAAGTTTCGCGACGTGGAAGCGCTCAAGAAACATATCGCCAAGAAAATCGGAGATACGGTATTTGACGAGATTGCGAAGGAGCCATTAGTAATGGTACTCGCGCATTAAAAAGAACCTCTGAAAAACTCGTCTTTCGAGTTTAAATCTCCGCGTTCTCACTCTCCGTACATGAGTACGGTTCGTTCAAATGCTCGATTTGCGCTCGAATTACTTCGTTTTTGAGAGGTTCCAGAATACGGTATAAATGGTTCTATCTCTAAAAACACCCCGAAATTCGGGGTGTTTTTTTATCCAATTCGCACTAACTTTACTGTGTCCGTCGCTCAGGCGATGATCTCAATAGTACTCTTTCTAATTCATAACACTTCCGCGAGAAATCGTATGAGTTCCTCATTCGCCTTTCCTTTTTCCGGAACTGCCTTGATACGGATTTTTATCGTACCGTCATCGAGGGTACTCAAGTATTCGGTCTTCGGTTGCTTGGTGGTGACTTTTATCCGAAGATAGGTTTTTTCATTGGAATTCAGAAGAGGGGGAAACATGGGACAGGAATTATATTTTATTCTCCATCATCTTCTTCTCTCTCTTCTTTTTGTTCACCTTTTTTCGCTTTTCTTTCGAGTTGTTCTCGATTCTTCGCTTTTTCTTCGTGATGTCTCTCCGCATCGTCCTTGAGTCGCTCGTCCTTGAGTCCTCCTCATTTCTTGAAGATACTTTCACGACCCTTGAGTTCGAGAATGATGGGCGTTCCGGCAAACCCAAAAAATTCTCGTATTCGGTTCTCGATATAACGGCGGTAGGAGAAATGGAAATGACTTTCATTATTCACCGATATCATAAACTTCGGAGGATTGATATCTACCTGAGAACCGTAGTAGATTTTCGGTTTGTGAGCCTTTCTGTTTCAGGTCGGTGCATGTTGATAGGTAATCTGTGAGAGGAAGTCGTTGAATACTCCTGTTTTCACACGCTTGTTTCGCTCGTCTCGAATCTTGAAGGCGATATCGAGAATAGTATCGACTCGTTTCCCGTCAACTGCCGAAGTAAATACAGGAGTCACATAGGAGATGAAATCAAACTCATGATTGATATATTCGATATATCGATTCATAATAGTGGACCCAGAATATCGCTCATCCGTTGTGGACATCTCGGGAGCACGATTGTGTGCCTTGAGGGGAGTTTCTGGAAGGGGAGGAAGTTTATTTCCTCGTCCTTTCGCTTTCGCTATCTTTTCTGTCTCGGATTTTGCCTTGTCTGCCTGACGTTGAGCTTCTCTCTCCTCGAGAGTTTGAACGGTTGGACGAGCGAGAATTTTATCCCACTTGTTGCAGACGAGGATGATACCCTTCTTCTCTTCGAGGGCTCGCTCTACCACGTGCTTGTCCTGAGAAGTGATTCCCTCATCGGCATCGATAACGATGGCAACGAGATCTGCACGAGTAATGGATCGCTCCGAACGCATAACACTCCACTGTTCGAGATTGGCACTTCCAATCTTTCCGGAACGTCTGATACCCGCTGTATCTATGAGGACGATTTTTTCTCCGTTCCATTCCACGATGGAATCGATACTGTCGCGAGTGGTTCCCGGCATATCCCGTACCATCGCACGATTCGTTCCGGTTATAGCATTGATAAGGCTTGATTTTCCGACGTTGGGACGTCCGATAATGGCGAGTTTCAGCATCCCGTCGTCATATTCCGTCTCTTCATAATCGAGTCCATTTTCCTTGAGGTTATGAACCATCGCAAGTTTGAGTATATCGAGTCCTCGATCATGGGCGGTACTCGTGATAACGAAATCGTCGAAACCGAGAGCAGCAAGAGCATAGGCTTCGTTCATCCGTTCGATATTATCCGCTTTGTTGGCGACGACGATAACCTTCTTCCCGGATTTTCTCAGGAGCTTGGCGATCTCTTCGTCGAGTGCGGTAAGTTTATCATACTCCAAAACGAAAAGAATCAGGTCGGAACGGGAGATAGATTCCTGAACGCGACTTCGTATATCGGAAAGGATTTCATCGTCACTTCCGATAGTGAGACCTCCAGAATCGGCAAGTATGTAGGAGATGTGATTTTCCGGATCATGCATCTGATATTCGACGATATCTCGAGTAGTATTTTCGATATCTGAAACGATGGCGATTTTGTGACCGGAAAGAACATTAAAAAGACTCGATTTCCCGACATTAGGACGTCCAACAATAGTGATTCGTGCAATCATAAAACATAAAAAGGTTACTGTCATCCTCGCGAAGTCGGACTCTAAAGGACTGTCTTCGCGAGATACTTTGTAGATTCCCACCTTCGCGGGAATGACATTTCTAATAAAATCATATAAAAAATGCTATATGATTAGCATTTTTAAATTATATGTTGGCGAGTATAGCGAAAATACTTGAAAAAGCAAAAAGAATCTATTTCTGTTGAGCAAGACGGAAAATTTTGGTATTGAGATTTTCTTGGATATAAGAAAAGACGGAGGAGAGAATTTTTTTTCTGTTCTCAGAGATATTCCGAGAGTTGATTATTTGAATTTTTGTACTGATGTCGCCTCGTATTTTCTCGAGAAGTTTTGATTGAGCTGCCGGATTATTATTTGTTACGCGTTCAAGACTTATGTTCAAATTAGCGAGTATCTTATCGATTTTGATTTTATATGATTCGATCAAAAAGGTATTGATATCATTGATAGTTTTTTCTTTATCCTTTTTTTGTTCTTCTGTTTCTTGTTCTACCATAGAAGCTTCATCTCTTGTTTCTTGTTGTGAAATGGAAGATTTTTTATCATTGATTTCGTCTTTTTCTGTAGAACTATTATTCGTTACTCCGCTTGCAGTTGCTGATCCGGTATTGTTACTAAGAGCAAGGGAAATGCTTTCATTCGACACCGTCTCCATGGAGATATCCTCGGTTTCAGAAGTTATTTTTGACGTGGCAAAAACGTCCACGGTAAAACAGAAGGAGAGGACTATAACAACGAACTTAAGGAGAATATGCACGAGGCAGATATGTAATGAATTAAATTATGATTTTCAATATACTCTCTTTTACGAAAAAACAAAATCGTCAAGGTGAATAATTCGTGAAGAGCTTTTATTTTACAAAACTCATTTTGATGCAGAATCCTTTTCCCGTGTCACTCTCGAGAAGAAGGGTTCCTTTGTGAAGCGAGATTATTTTCTCTATTATAGAGAGGCCTATTCCAATTCCGTGGTCGTTTGAGGCACTTCGAGACTTGTCTACTTGATAAAATTTCTCTCGAATAAAGGCAACTTCTTTTTTGGGAACTCCATTTCCATCGTCTCGGAAAGTGATGAATATTTTCCCGTTTCTCTCGCTGCTTTTTATCGTCAAAATCTTTTCTGTCCCCGCATATTTTATAAAATTTGAGAAAATATTATGCAAGAGTTGGATAAATTTACTTTCGTCAAAATTAAGAATAAGAGGAGATTTGTTTTCCGGAATAATGATCTGCTGTTTTTGTTTCGTGAGAAGAGGGATGTATTCTTCCCGCAAATGCCCGATAAGTTTCGTGAAATCAATAGAGGTGATTTTTAATGCTTCCCTGTCGGTTTGCTCGAGTTTTTCGTACTCCATAATGGAACTCGTAATTTCTATCAAACGGTTGATTTCTTTGTGAAGCAGAGCATAATTTTTCGGAGTACTTTCTATGATACCGTCATCCATTCCTTCCAGATAACATTTGATGGCGGTGATGGGGGTTTTTATCTCATGACTCAAATCCGAGAGGAGATCGGAACGGATTTTTTGCTGATGGCTTAGATTTTTATTGAGTGCATTGATGGTACTGACAAGTGCTCAAAATTCATCCTTTTTCTTGTACTCAATCTGCCTGTATCCTTTTCGTGAGATGATATCGGAAAGATTTTCTACGATGGACTGAATGGGACGAAAAGAAAGGCGTATCCAAAGCCAAGAGACGATCAAAACAAGAACAATCACCAGAATATTTATAAAAAACATTGCCCGAATGGTTTTCAGGAGAAATTGCCCTTCCGGCGTCGTGTTATGAAGAAATGAAAAATTGAAGATTCCGGAAAAAAAAGAATCGAGAGCCTTGACGAAAAGCACCTGTTCGATGGAGTTTTCCGGAATTCCTATTTTTTGGAGGGAATCTATAATCGATGGTGCATACGTTCTCGGATTGTCGGAGAAATGTTCCAAAGAAGCGGATATTCCCGAAAGATCCGCGAGGATTTTTTTATACTCTTCCAGCGTCGCATCGTCAAGATTTTTGGTTTTTGTAAAGGCGGAGATGAGATCAAAATTGATATCGGGAACCTCCTGTTTTATACTCGTCAAATACTCCGAAAAATACTCCGTTGCGAAGTATTTCAGTGCAAAAATATTTACCCCGATCGTCATGACGAGAACGAGGAATATATAAATAAGGAATTTCTGAGAAAATTTCATGGAAAATCTATAAAGAGGTTTTTATTATCCTGTATCCGATTCCTCGTACCGTCTCTATCATGGCGGCATCTCCGATTTTTCTGCGAAGATTCTTCATATGCGTATCGATGGTACGATCGTAGAGGTAGTGGTCATATCCGATAATCTCTTTCATGAGCGTTTCCCGTTCCACGATATGATCTCGATGTTCTATGAGATAGGCGAGAATCAAAAATTCCGTTTTCGTCATTTTCACGACCGTATCGGAAATTTTCACGATATATTCTTCCATATCGAGAGTGATTGTTTCAAAAGACAGGAATAATTCTTTTTTTTCTTGATTCGATTGTTTTCCAAGACGTTTCAGTATGGCACCTATGCGGGCAATGAGTTCTCGCGGGGAAAAAGGCTTCGATATGTAATCGTCGGCCCCGAGCTCGAGAGCTCTTACTTTGTCATCCTCATTATCACGTGCCGAGAGTATGATAATGGGAATGATGCTCAGTCCTCTCAACTCCTCGCACACAGAAAAGCCATCTTTTTTTGGGAGATTCAAATCAAGAATAATGAGGTCGAAATCTGTTCCGGAATCTTTAAATACCACTATAGCCTCCTCTCAATCATGAGCAATACTCATTTTTATGTCGCTTTTGGCAAGATAGAGCGAGAGAGATTTGACGATTCCAGGATCGTCTTCGACGAGAAGGATGTGGGTCATAGTGAGAATTTTATTGTTCGTTATCTCTTAGATAGTCAAATCATTGTCCATTTGGTCCTGTCGGTATCCCATTCATAGAATGCTGTACTTTTACGGGAAGTCAGTCTTCCAAAGCTTTGGAAACAGGGCTGGTATCTCTCAAATCCATATCCCAGAGATCCTTGGCTTCCATAGCTTTTTCGGTTTGTTGCCGTGTTTTAAATTTGAGCGTTGCTATCGATTCTGAAGCAAGACAACGGAGATATACGAGAAACACTCCAGGAATAGCAAGGAAATTCTCGAAACCTGCCTGCATTTCTTCTATGACAGATCATTGTTTGTCTAAAATTTCTTCATTTTTCCGAGTAATTTTGACAAGAGGATTTGCTTCAAAACGATCGGAAACTTTCGAGAGGAAGTCAGGCTTCATATTTTTAAAGATAAATAATTAAAAGCTTTTATTTTTTCTTACAAAGAGCACTATAGTAGGTACTTACGTCTGTTTTCTTCGCGATTTTTCCGATAACTGCAGCGTCACAAGCGACAGTTCGTTCGAAAGCGGTCCCTTGGAGAGTTTCCATTTTCTTTATCTCAGCGAGAGAATTCTCATATTTCCCGATGATGTAGTAACTACGGTAGCGTATGCGAAGAACTTCAAGGTCGTTCGGATTTTTTATGATATAGCTATCAGAGAGTTTCAAAGCATCGAGAAGCTTGGTTTTGTCATATGCTGTTTTAATCTGAGCAAGAGTTACCTCGGTTGTTGCGACATTTCCAGAAGAAACGGAAGAAGTTGTAGTATTGGTATTTGCGGTACTTCCGCTTGTGCTTACTACCCCATCAAGAAGCTTCCCTTTATAGTTCGGATTTTTTATACGAGTTCGCACGGAACTTACATAGGGATTGCTTCCGAAAACGGTTCGATATTTTTGTACCGCATAATCGAGTTCGAAGAGTCCGATTTTTGTAAGATTCAGATTATTGTCGAAAGTATACAGAACTTTTGTTTTAAATGCCGTTACTCCCGGGGGATTGTTTCCGTCATCGAGAGAGAGGAAAAAAGCGTTCGGTTCTATGAACTCAAAGAGTCCGATAGACGTGTACCCGGGGAGATTGTTCTCCGAGAGAATAGTGCCGAGTTTTCCATTTACCTGTTTTATAACCGTGTCGTATACGTCGGATTTCGATGTTGTCACTGTGGTTATAGTCGAAGAAGAGGGTATCGTCGGAGGAGTAATGATAGCGGGAGCACTCACAGTTCCACCGGTTCCTCGGAGACTTACAATCTCTTTTCTAAGGGCATCGTTTTCTGTTTGCAGTTCAGCGATGCGTGTTTCGTACTTTTGTATGAGTTTCGCCACCGTATCGGTCAAGACTGTTTTCATATCGGATATATCGTCGGCCCGAACGACAGAGAGCGAAGCGATGAATCCGATAAAAAGGACAGAAAGAATATATTTTTTAGTAAACATACGGATAAAAATTATGATTAGAAAAATTTATAGCCCAACTATACCGATTCCTCTTCCAAAATCAACTTTTTTATGAATCGGGAGAGGAGGAAGCAGGGGGAGTGTGGTTTTATTTGCACACCGGAACACTCGGATGGTCGAGGCAGACGAGAGATTTGAGAGAATCGTTCTCTTCCTTCAGTTTTTCTATTTGATTTTGTTGTTCTTTGGTAGCATTCACAAGGTATGGAATAATGAATTCAGTTTTTAGTCCGAGCATTCCCGTTTTCGGATCTGTTATGGAAACAGCCTCTGGAATTATCCGTTGAACATCTTGAGCGATGAAACCAAGATTATTTTTCGTTCCGGAGATATAATCATAGGCTGCTGGTTTCAGTTGTAGAACTTTTTCCAATCCATTATTGATATATACAATATTCTCTTTAAGCCGACGATCAGAACCATATGTCCAAGCACTCTGATTGATATAGCCGGGACCTATAAAATAACCTGCCCAAGTCGTTCCATAAGACAATAGACCATATTGCTGTGAATTAGAGGGATTTGCAACAATAGCCCAATCATTTACCGGACCAACTACCGTCAATCTATATCATGGTGCTGTCGTCCCGATCCCGACGTTCCCGCCACTCGGTTGCAATGCTAAGTTAAAAGAAGAGCCGTCATTGGTTTGATGACGATGCTGTATCCATGCAGTATATGGGCTTCCCACCATACCCCCTATCACTAGCTCAGTACCGGATCCTGGCGCCAATGCAACCATAGCAGCCGCTCCGTGTGTCAAAGAAGGATCTGAAGTACCTGCATTAAGCAAGTGTAATTTCGACGTTGGACTCGTCGTCCCGATTCCAACATTACCACCTTCGGGCTGTAATACAAGGAATTGATTCCCACCACCTCAAGTATTTGCTTGAATTTTAAAATAATTACCCCCCGTTTGATGTGCTTCAAAAAAACCATAACTTGATCCTCCGCCAGAACCTCCAATAAATAAACCAGGCGTATTTATCTCTCTAATATCCAATTTATATCCCGGACTCGTCGTCCCAATTCCGACATTCCCGTCTTGTCTTATAAACATTCTCGTATTAGTCCCATTTGTTTTAAGACTTATTCCACCACCTCCTGAAGTCTGATCACCACCGGCAACCGTTAGATTTAATCCTGCTGATGTGCCACTGGGTAGGGTGGTATTGATGTTGTATGTTCCATATTTAGTAAGATATCGCGTAGCGAAATTTGTTGGATGTGTTTCCTCAACTTCCATGTAGGGAGATAACTGACCACTGGTGATGTCAGAAAAAAGATGTAATTTTTCTAATGGACTCGTCGTTCCGATTCCGACGTTCCCAGCAGTATCTACAGCTATTCGATTTGCACCAGCAGTGTCATCACCTAGATAGAAGTTACCAGCAGAGGTTGAATTTAATGTCCATTTATGACCAGTTACTGGAGTTAAATTAGAAATGGACATTTTTAACGAACTACCACTACCTCCAGCAATAGAAAGGGGAAATTCAGGACTCGTCGTCCCAATCCCGACATTCCCTCCGCTTCCGAACACCACTCGGTTGCTTCCGTTCCAGAAACGGAGTTCCTCGGAGGTTTCGTCGTGGTAGATCCCCCAGAGAGGCTTGGTTCCGGATTGGATGTCGAATTCTGCATTCGTTCCAGTAATGGTTTTGAGATGAAGAAGTTTACTCGGGACAGTCGTCCCAATCCCGACGTTACCATCATTTCTTACAAGAAACTTATACGAACCATTAGACACGGCTCATAAAATAAGATCAGTGCCCGAAGCAGTAGTATTATTTACCACCAATCCCAGAGCATTTGGATTACTATTTACTATTCGAGTTGCCCAATCAGCTCTATTTTCGGCAATTTCTAGTTTATAGCCTGGACTCACCGTCCCAATCCCCACATTCCCCGTACTGTAAGAGACGCTTGTCCCGGAATTCGTCCACTGACTGGAGACAGTATTTCATAGTCGAGTATTGAGATCGTTCATATTTCCTATCATATTGTTCCAGATGGTCGCGGTGAATTGCGTTCCGGTCGTCGCATCGGGTATCGTCGTCCATGCTGCCGATACGATGAGGTATCCCATGATGAAGAGAGTGGAAGAAATGAGTGTGAGGCGAGAATAGAGGTGTTTCATAAAAATAGTGGTTGGGAATTAAAACAGATCTGAATGAGTGCCAGTTAACTCTAGATAAAGAATGCCATTTGGATAATCTTTCTGAGACGCCTTTTTATAGTACATAAGCAACCAATCAGGTTCGATATGGAGTTCGCGAAAACGAAAGAAATTTCCCGTTAATGTATGATCTTTGCAAGAATATGGAAGAGGCAAATCATTTGCAAGAAGGAATATTATATCATTGAACTTTTTCATAGTTTTTCCTCGCTTTTCCATGGTCTTATATGAATGCTTAAAAGCATTTGAACGATTTATAAAACGCATTTAATTGGCAAGATCACGAAATAAATCTTCTATATTATCAAATCCTTTATAATTTTTTGATTGATCACTTGCTAAAAGAATCTTTGCAGTCCTTGCATTTGGTTTATGTTCGATAGGAAAAGGAATAGACCGAGTGGTGCGAACTTGAGTGAAGAACATCTTGATTGCCTGTGCCGGAGTGATGCCGAGATCACTAAATACCGCAAAAGTTTCCTGTTTTTCTTTTGCATCTATGCGTATTTGATATGTTTTTGAATGAGATAGAGTGGACATAGGAATGAAGAATGAGAAAATAGTACGTATATTGTACTGACAAAAAGAGATAATTCAAATGATTTTTAATAAGCAGAGCACCCACTTCCGAAAAATATACCGAAGAAACATCCGTTATTGAACGGTAAAGGGCTTGTATTCTCCCGTACCACTTCAAACTGCTTGTACCGATAATCATTATCTCGATCGATGATGATATCGGTTCCGAGGTATTTTATAATACCATTTCCCGAGTCATCGAGCGGTACAAAGTATACCCCTGATCCATTCTCATTCTCCATCGTGATTTTATATTTCAGAAAATCCACTCAGGTATTGGTGAGGTTTCCGGAAAAAGAGAGAAAGAGTGCATAATCTTTATTCTTCAGATCAAAAACTTTCGCTCCGTTTTTCGACCCACCGAGACTTAAATCCGACATTAACCAACCGATTCCTCCGGTACCGAAAGAAGCGGTGTTTCCGATCAGTGTCCGTAATTCTTTTATGCTCTCAAATCGGGAAGTATCGAATTCCACTATTTTTATGTTGTAAGGATTATCGATATCGAGTCGGAGATATCCCGTTTGAGTATTGCCGGCTGTAATCGCATAGGAAGCAATGTTGAGAGGGTTGCCCGCGATATACATGCGAATCGGTGTATTCATGGCAAAACTATTGTACCATCAGGTATTCTTTTTTATATACCCGTAGAGCGTTCTTCTCGCAAGATCGTCATCATCGCTCAGTCCGTTCGGATAGAGGATAACTCCGATGGAGGATGCTTGAAAATTATCGGAATCACGGTCGAGGTCGAGACCGGAAAATACTCCCGTCGCCGTAAAAGAGATAAGGGTTCCCGATCCATCCGAGAATGTCCCGGTACGTGATCCGGTGCCTCCAATCGGCTGGAACGAGAGAGTGGATCAGAGATAGCTTCCCGTTGTGAAGACCGTTCCCATTGAATCATAGGAGAGGAGGAGATTTCCATCCGAAGTTGACCCGGAACAGACGAAAGAGACATTGTTATAGAACGGAACGGTCGATATGTTTTCGAGCGTTCCGCCATCGAGTGTTCCACTCATCGTCACTAAGTCCGGGCACTTAACCGTATCGGTGAACCCACTTCCGTTCGTATTGAGAAATATATCGTACCCCATCGCGAGATCCGCTTTTTCTGTCAGATTGGAATGGAGTTTCGAATCATAGTTTTGCAAGTCGAGATTTTGAGTAAGCGTATCCATCTTGATGGTGATGATATATCCGATGATAACCGCAAAGAAGCTTATCATCATGGCGTACAGAAACACACTTCCTCGGGAACTGCGAAAAAACTCGTTCTTCGAGATTAAATCTCCGCTTCCTCACTCTCCGTACAGTCGTACGGTTCGCTCCGGTTCTCGATTTGCACTCGAATTACTTCGCTTTTGCACAGTTCTAAAATCAGTGTGATTTATTTTAATCATAATCTAGAAATCAAGGGTAAATGAAAATGTCGTAATACTTGGAATCGCGATATCTCGTGACTGCCCGTTGAGTGCCTCATGGAAAGGAGTTTCTATATCGAAGGTATATTCAAAAAGAGACCCAGAATTATAGGGAGTGATAAAAAAATCCGTTACGGTAAGCTCCTTAAAAAGTCCTTCATCCGCAAATTCTATGCCGTATACGCTTCCGGTATCCGAAAGTATGGAATCAATCTGTGAGGCGGTAAGTTTCTGGTAGGCAATAACCTTCTTTCCATACGTGTTTTTGTTCGAAATAGGGTCAAGTTTGGAAGTATTTTCACTTTTTTCTTCCACTATTCAGACAAGCACTCAAGAAGTCCTGTCTGGACGAAGGAGAAGTCATATGTTGTACATCCCCGTTCCTTCTACGACAACACTCCCGCTTGAATAGAGCTTCCCAAAATTATTCATCACCCCTATAAAATCCGTGAGACTGGTATAAACACGCGTAGACTGTTTGGATAGGAGAATATCGTTCTGAAGTTTTGTCAGAAAACCGAGAACCCCCCCCATAATCATTACCGATATGGTTATGGCAATAACTATTTCAATGAGGGTAAAACCGACGGTTCGTCTCATAAAGCTTTTTTTCATTTTTCTTTCAAGTGATTTTGGATATAATAGGGAATATTTCCTTATATTGAAAGTATATCTATTATGTATAATTTTTCAAATTCAAAAAGAGGGGAGACGTTGATTTCCATCATAGTCTGAGTCGTTATCCTCGCGATTGCCATAGGAGGAGTTGCTGTGATCCTCTTTCAGAACAGTGCCATCGAGGAAGATTATGCTAAAAATAACACCGTAGCCATACTTCAATCCAATGCGGAGAATATTGTGAGAAAGATAGACACGAGCAGTCTTGCCGAGAAGGATATATTTTTCCTCTCCAAAGACCCCCTGACAAAAACATTCCAGATATTTACCGGAACCCTGAATGAAGGATATAAGTATATCAACAAAAACGGCAATCAGGTTACCAATACCGGTTCCTATGCGGGAACCATCTATTCTCGTATATTTTCGGTAGAGCGATGAGACAGTTCATTCGGGAAACCGAGACAGGTGATAAAAGGAGGAATCAAAGAATTGATACGAAAATAAAAAGATTCCAGATAAAAACCCCGTTTGCAAACGGGGTTTTTATCTTCGGATTTGACGGGGTACCCCTTGAGGGTATTATTTTGCTTCGCTTGGGGTTGTCGGTGCTTTTTGAAGACACTCAACGTTGATGAGATCCGCTTTTTTATCTCCGGCATATACATTGAACGGTTTGCATTCCTTGTTCGTTGCTTGTTCGATGAGTTTATTTACCGTATCATTCTGTCCGGCTATATAGGCATTCTGCATAACATTCATCTTGAAGTTCCCATACATATTCCAAGAGATGTAGAGAAACGAGAATACAACCCAGAGAGTCAAAAGTGTCGCTTTCCAATTGATTTTAGAAAAATTCATAAAAAGAAAAATGAAGTAATAAATAGGTACTTTCCAAGTATAGAGAAATTTAGAAGAATGCAAGTTTTTATTTGCACATCTCAACACTCGGGTGATCGAGACAGATGAGAGATTTGAGTTCATTATTCTCTTTTTTCAGCTCTTGAACTTCCGAATCCTTTTGAAATTTCAGTTCTTTAATAGCCTTTATAGTGTAAATTTGCAGATTTGATAAATCGGTATCGAGATATTTTTTATCTCAAAATGGTTTTTCTCCTACCATTTCTGGGAATACTTCTCTCAGTTCCTGGGCGATAAATCATCTGAATTTTTTATCTTTTGTTGCTGTATCGTATCCAGTGATATTAAAGTATGTGTCATTATAATTGTATTCTACCGGTCGAAGTTTCAGTATCTTTTCGAGACTTCCGTCGGTAATATCTGCGATATTTTCTTTGAGTCTTCTATCAGAATAATTTGTAAATGCCGTATATCCATTCGCTGCTGGTTGCCCGTTGACGGTGAGCTTATATCATGGACTCGCTGTCCCGATACCGACATTACCCGAAGCATTTATACGCATACGTTCCGTGGCAAGACTGGAGGAATTCCATCCGGTTGAGAAAATCAACTGGCCCTGATCATATCCACCAGCACCTTCAACGTGGATAGAGGCACCGTTATTGTACCCACCCGCTGCAGTATTGAGAACTATTTTTGCAATTTTTGTTGAATTCACCGTAGCTGCATTTCCAGACCAATTATTTCAAATAATAATACCCGGAACGTATTGCCAATCAAGAGGATTCTTTGTGGCACCATTATTATCATCGGAGGTCGTTACATATATAGGTATGGTCGTTTGCGGGTTTGCATCTACATGTAGTCTCCCTGCCGGGTTTGGCGTCCCGATCCCGACATTACCATTGGTTCCGCTAATCCTCATTCGTTCATAATTACCATTCGTAAAAAAGGCAATAGGTGAACTTGTCCCTGCGTATATATTAAGAGCACTGTTACCACCATAGTATCCAGGACTATTACTGTTATTTGACCAGATATAATTCGCAGTACCTGATGCCAAAATAGCAATCTGTGCAATGTTATTGGCTGCTGTATTTGTGTTTTCTATCCGGACCATCTCTCCAGCTCCGACAACATGTAATTTTGTTCCTGGACTCGTCGTCCCGATTCCGACATTCCCGGCACTGGTAATACTCATCTTTGTTAGGGATGGGGTGGTAGCATTATCGGCAGATATTCGAAGATCGAGATTACCCCAGGCCTCATAATTTGTAACTATACTCCAATTTTTTGCACTTGCATGAGATTGTGGCTGATATAAACTAAGTGACGAACCATTATCGGCAGATATTTTTATTCCGTCGTATCCAATAGCAGAATTTATATATAGTTTTGCACTCGGACTCGTCGTCCCGATTCCCACATTTCCATCTCCTCTTACGCGAAATAAAGAATTGGTGTTTGTGGCATCATTCACTGTAAAGGCAGTATCGCTTGAATTCGTTCCAGCACGAATCATTGGACCATATGCCTGACTGGAAGTCAGACTTGATTGGAATATGGCAGTGTACGCATTCGCAGTACCGCTTACTTCCAGTCTCGCTCCCGGACTCGCCGTCCCGATTCCCACATTCCCTCCGCTTCCGAACACGACTCGATTGCTTCCGTTCCAGAAGCGGAGTTCTTCGGAAGTTTCATCGTGGTAGATTCCCCAGAGAGGCTTAACTCAGGATTGGATATCGAGTTCTGCATTCGTTCCAGTAACTGTTTTGAGATGGAGGAGTTTATTGGGAGTAGGGGTTCAGATTCCGACGTTACCAGAGGAATTAACGTAAAAAGAATTTGCAGGAGCTGATCCATTAATGGTAGCGACGAGTCCATTTCCTCACTGAACAAAGAAATTTCATGCTCCAGAAAGGATGTTGCTAATATTTCCATTGTTTATGGCATTTGAAAGTACCAGAGAACCATCAGCTTGATTTTGATAAAAACTCATCGATCTTGTCGTAGCGTCTTTATAGAAAGTCATCTGAGTAAAATCAGATCCCTCAAGTGTGAGTTGTCATCTGCTGGAAATATTTGTACCCTTAAGATGAAGATAAGCACTTGGGATTGCCGTCCCGATTCCCACATTCCCCGTTCCGCTATAGAAAGCATCCGATCAGGATTGGCTCCAAGCAGAAATACCCGAGTAGTCGATATACTGGGGTTTGATTTTTCCGTTCTTTGTTCCGTCTCCCGTTCCCCAGAAGAGTTCCGCGAGAAGAGACCCGATGCTTCCCTTGGGATTGGCAACTCCCGTCGGGAGGGCGGGATCGGTCGCTTGGATGCTATTCACCGCTTGCTGGAGAGTGAAAGCTGCCATAACGGATGATATTGGAAGTATCATCATAGCGAGTAAGACGGAGATGACGATTTTTTTGAGTGTGTTCATAGAGTGAAACTATTTTATGATATAAAAAATCACTTCTTGTCCTTCTTTTTTCGCGAGCCCTTTCCCTTGTATATCGGCGGGATTATTCGGGAGATTCATAAGGATGAGACTGTTGTTATTCACGAAGAACGGATCATTTCCAGATGTGAGCGATTGACTGTTTTGAGCGAGCGTCACTATCTCGAAGCTCAGTCCCTCGAAGTTCTGAAACCCGAGATGTTCGCTATACGCCCACCCATGGAGTTTCTTATCGGACTCACAATAGTAGACGAAGTTATTTGCATCAGAATCGAACCTGATAAAGCCAGCCGTATCGCTCTGAGCATATCCTCCGAACTTGTACCCGTATCCTGTTCCACACATATCGGTGGAGGAGACGATATGGACATTTTGAGTCGTATCGGACGTATTCCAATCGAGCGTAAAGAATCCAAACTGCGTATCGTAGTAGTATCCTCGGAGGTAATTTCCTATCGTGTCACCGTCATTATTCTTATTCCAGTACGATGTTGTCCCGGTCAATGCCCCACCGGTCGAGAACCAAATCTGATTATTGTTTGATCCGGAAGAAGCGGCAGATTGCGGAGAAAAATTCGTACTGACTCTATCGAGCGCAAAAGCCACACACATTCCGCCAAAAAAGAATATTCAGATGCTTAAAAATATTTTGTGTGCATGTAAAGAAAAACGCTTCATAAAAGGTGTTATTTTTATGAATAATAGGGGTATTGTATTGTATTTTTTCCCTGGGTCAAATTTCATATTGATAAAATGGGGTTCTCGGATATACTTGAGATATATTTTAACTATTTTAATTCATCGGATAGTATGAAAAATACCCGTGTTTCCGTGCCTCAACGCTTTCAAGCGAAGAATGCATTCACTCTCATAGAATTGATCGTGGTGATGTCCATACTCTCCATACTCTCTCTCATAGGATACGTGTCATATTCCGATAATATCGTCGATGCACGAGATTCGCAGAGAATCAATAATCTCGAGAAACTTCAGATCGACCTCAAGAGTCACAAACAAAAAGAAGGATCGTATCCACTCCCCATAAGTCCCATAAACATCACAAATTCAGGAACGGTTATATATCAAGGAACTCTCACAGACTCTATCGTGTCAAATGTTCTCGGAAATGTTCCAAAAGATCCAAGAACGAGGAATTGGTATTGGTACGGTGCCACCGTTAATCGGCAACAATTTCAAATCTCGCTCACCACAGAGAACAATGGTTCTCCAAAAGCAGTCGTAAAAGGGGATTATAAAAGCATTACAAAAAGTCTTTTTCCAACCCTGTTACTTGCCGTAACAGGAGCTGCCTCATTTCCTGCAGCCGAAAATACCGGTAAATTTATCCTCAATGGAGGAGATTATAATATCCCCTACGATATGGAGGGGGATCTGGTATCATACACCGGGGCATTGACTCTCACCGAGATGATGAATTCGGATTCCTGAATAACCGTAGAAGCATGAGGAAATTATTTCTCTTGTGCAGAGGCATATGAAGCGGGACGAAGCATGGGTTCCGGAACCTACCAGATAGTGAATGACAGCGGAGCTCTCGTCGATACGGCATGTCCTATGGATTATTAACCTTTAAGTATTATGAAACTCAATCTCAGTGCTCTTAAAAAGATGAATATATGAAGAGACAATCCTTACGTACCTATTCTTCAAAAACTTTCGCTATTTGAGGGGGTGGATTCTTTTTTGATAGATTCCTTGATTTCACAATGTCCCATGCAAAGTTTTGATAGAGGCGATATGATTCTTTCAGAATGAGATGAATCCAACGGTAAGGCATATGTTATAATTTCCGGAGAAGTTGATATCTTTATGGGATGAAAAAAAATATCGAGCCTTAGGGAAGGAACCATATTTGGTGAATATGCTCTTATATGTGGTGACAAACGCAGTGCCACGGTTCGAGTCGCTTCTCCATTGCAGTGCATTATATTTGATGAATCGGACATTATGAGAATTTCTGATGAAACGAATAAATTGGGTGATATACTTACACAGAGAATTACCGAGAACATCGAGGCACAAAGAGGAATATTTATAGGATAATAAAAAAACTTCAATGGCTAGCCATTGAAGTTTTTTTAAAATTATTTTAATACATTCCCATACCTCCCATTCCGGCTCCGCTCATATCGGGAGTATTGGACTCCTTTTTCGGAGCTGGAGCGATAAGTGCCTCGGTTGTTAGGAACATCCCCGCGATGGAGATGGCATTTTCGAGAGCGGCACGAGCCACTTTCTTCGGATCGATAATACCCGCCTTGATCATATCAACAAATACATCATTCGCTGCGTCGTATCCGTAATTCACATCACTATTCTTACGAATCGTATCCACGATGATGGCTCCTTCTTTTCCGGCATTCTCGGCGATCTGTTTGACTGGATAGGAAAGTGCCCGAGCCACGATATGGGCTCCGACTTCCTGGTCTTTGTTCGCAAGTTTTATGCCTTCAAGTGCGAGAGAAGCCTTGAGGAGTGCGACTCCACCACCTGCGACGATTCCTTCGTCCACTGCGGCCTTGGTTGCATTGAGTGCATCTTCGATGCGGAGTTTCTTTTCCTTCATCTCGACTTCCGATGCCGCTCCGACCTTGATGACCGCGATTCCTCCGGCGAGCTTCGCGAGTCGCTCCGCGAGTTTCTCTCGGTCGTACTCGGATTTGGTATTCTCGATCTGGGATCGGATCTCGTTCACGCGAGCGTTAATGCGGGATTTGTCTCCCGTTCCACCGATAATGGTCGTATTGTCTTTCTTGGCAATCACCGTTTTGGCATGTCCGAGGTGCTCCATGGATGCATGTTCGAGCTTGAACCCGAGCTCGTCGGTGATGACGGTCGCTCCGGTCAAAATAGCGATATCCTTAAGAATCTCTTTCTTGCGGTCTCCGAATCCCGGAGCCTTGATAGCGAGGACATTGAATGCTCATTTAAGTTTGTTGAGAATTATTCCCGCAAGTGCATCTCCCTCGACATCCTCGGCGATAATCACGAGATCTCGTTTTCCGCTTCCGGCAAGTTGTTCGAACACAGGGATGAGATCTTTGAGCGAAGTGATTTTCTTGTCGGTTACGAGAATATAGGTATCGGACATTCGTGATTCCATCTTCTCGGCATCGCTCACCATATACGGTGAAACATACCCGGTATCGAACTTCATCCCTTCGGTGAGTTCCACTTCGAGCCCGAAAGTCTGCCCTTCCTCGACCGTGATAACCCCGTCATTTCCGACCTTGGACATCGCCATGGAGATAATCTCCCCGACTTCGCTATCCTGAGCGGAGATAGTCGCAATCTGCGTGATTTCTTCCCCGGTTGATATTTTCTTGGAATTTTTCGTCAGCTCTGCTTCAATCAAATCACCAGCCATCTTCATCCCGTTCTTGAGCTCGATCGCGTTGATTCCCGAACGAATTTCGCGAAGTCCTTCCTTGACCATAGCATAGGTCAGAAGGGTAGCGGTCGTGGTTCCGTCCCCGGCAGCATCATTCGTCTTACTCGCAGCTTCCTTGATGAGTTCCGCTCCCATATTCTCGATCGGGTCGGCAAGCTCGATTTCCTTCGCGATGGTGACTCCGTCGTTTGTCACCTGTGGAGCTCCGTACGATTTCGCGAATATGACATTGCGTCCCTTGGGACCGATAGTCGCCATTACGATTTTTGCGACTTTCTCCATCCCGGAGAACATCTGGAGACGAGCTTCGTCCCCGAAGAGAATTGTTTTTGACATAAGAAGTGAATTTAGAAATTAATTATTATTTAATAACTTTCGCCAAAATATACTCGTATCCGACGATTTTGTATTTCAGTTTGTTGACTTCGACTTCGTCCCCGGAGTACTGTCCGGAGATGACCTGGTCTCCGACTTTCAGATCAATCGTTACGGTATTTCCATCCTTGTCCTTCTTTCCGGGACCTATCGCCACGACCTCATAGATATGGGGTCGTTCTTTGTTCGCGTTTTCCGGGAGGTAGATACCACTCTTGGTAACCATCTCGGCTTCCACTCCGCGGAGAAGTACGCGATCGGATAACGGTTGTATCTGCATAAGTATTGAAATTAAGAATTAGCAGGCTAATTATACGAGTGCTATAGAGAAGTCAAATTTTTGTTTTGAAAATTTATTTGACAAAAAGATATTTCTGATAAGTATACAAGATATCTTTATCTGTAAACTCTCCCGCATATGAATACAGAAAATACCAAAAATTCAGAAGATCTCTCAACACAAAGTGAAGTTCTCGTTCGGTTTTTCTCCCCAAAAACCGTTGAGGAACAATTTTTGCTTGAAAAATTCAGTGAAAGTATGATAAAAGAAGTGAAGGAATTTATACCATTTTTCACTCAAGACGACGCACAAGATACGCTTTCTTGCACGAGTCCGAAAAACTGTCTATATATTGTTGCCGGTATTATCCACCGTATTCAATGAGAGCAATCGACTGCGTATAGTAGAAAGAAAATTTCTTGAAAAGTAGATAAACTGTTATCGGAAAGATAAAACTCTATCTCCTCAGCCATTCCCTCGGAAATGTATTAGTGAAACAACCATTTTTATTTACCGATTCGAGTCCGATATCGAGACCATTGTATTGAAGTACAAAATACCCTTCTCAAAAACTATCTCCGATTTCTTTTCCTCGGAGATAGTCGTCCAATTCTTTTTCGCTCCGGATTTCATATATCGGAGTTTTTTTGAGCTCGAAATCCCGTCCGATCCGGGTATCGGGAGTGAACACTCCTTCCTCGATTCGCCCGATTTTTTGACCAAGTCTTATAGGGAATACTGTTTGTAAAAGTGCTTTTGCTTCCGTGTTTTTTCGAATCGCGAGAATGTCCCGTTTGAATTCAAAAAGGTGATAATCCGACAGATCGAGTCCGACCGTTTCCGTGAATTTGGAGAGAATTCTCTCATGGTCTTTGGTGAGGGGAATAAGCTCTTCGTTAAGTTTGATGGTACGAGGTTTTTTCTCCGAATCAATCTCGGCTATCTCTTTATTCTTTCGGATCTTGCACACGAAAAAACCTCCGGAAGCTTCTTCGTGGGGCCAGAATCGTTTCTCAAAAAGCACTTCGAAACTATCGGGATAGCGGGATTGAATTGCATTCACCACTCCTTCGTTTTCGATCTTATTGAGCGTGCAGGTGGAATAGAGGAGTTCTCCATCGGTTTTGAGGGAGCGAAAAGCCGCATCGAGAAGCTTAGTTTGGAGTCGGGCTATTGTGTGGATATTTTTGAGATTCCAGTACTTGACCGTCTGAGATTCCTTGAACCCTATCCCTTCTCCTGAGCATGGTGCATCGAGAAGAATGCGATCAAAAGTCTCCGGTAGATTGCTGTAAAATCCTCCGTCGTAATTCGTAATTATAATTCTATTGTTTCCGAGTCGCTCGGTATTGGATACGAGTTGTGCCATACGGTCGCGAGTCGGTTCGTTGGCGACGATAATGGAGTTCGGGAAGTGTTCACTGAGTTGAGTAGTTTTGCCACCTGGACTTGCTGCCATATCGAGAATCAGATACTGAGTATCTTCGATTTTTCCATCGGTCAAATAATGAACGCTCATACTCGCTGACAGCTCCTGAATATAGAAATACCCGAGCAAATGTTCGAGTGTGTGTCCGAGCGGAAGTTTGATTTCTGTTCGATCAATCCGAAACACGGTCGAATTATTGGTCGGAGTTAGGGTCCAATTATTTCGCTCCGCTCGTGTCTTGAAATCCCCAACGCTGATGCGAGCGGTATTGACTCGAATAGTCTTCGGAAGCGGTTTGGTGAGGGATTCGAGGAATTTCTCCAATTCTTCGGGCTTGTCTGCAAAGAAGTTCTCTTGGAAATATTCCACGAAGCGTGGGTTGATGTCGGACTGGTGTTTTTTCATGATGAATAATTTTTGGAATTTTAAATAAACTTGTCATTCCCGTGAAGACGGGAATGACATTATTTTTTCTCTTGCAACTTTCCACTTCCTCACTATACTCACATCCATCCTATTTTGCAACCTTTTTTTATGGAACTTTTCTATTCTCAACTTCTTGATCTCTTTACTGCAGCGGGGGCGGTAGTGCTTCTCAATATCATCCTCATCGACATCGTGATGAGTGGAGACAATGCTATCCTCATCGGGATGGCGACTCGTAAGCTCCAAGGGAAGGAGCGGAAACAGGCGATATTTTTCGGAATCGCTCTCGCTACCGTACTCCGAATCGTTCTCGCGTTCTTTGCGGTATTTCTCCTCTCGCTCGTGGGGGTGAAGTTCGCGGGGGGACTCCTCCTTCTCTATGTCGTGTGGAAATTCTACCGGGAACTCCGTATGTCGAACTCGGAAGAACATCATATCGATGCAAAAAAAGCGGGACTTATGGCGGCCATCTGGACGATTATCATAGCGGATTTCTCCATGAGTCTCGATAATGTCCTCGCGGTTGCCGGAGCGGCCCATGAGAATGTCGCCGCACTTGGAATCGGACTCGTATTTTCCATTGCTCTTATGGCATTCGCATCGAATCTCATAGCCAAATATTTGGATGCATACCCGCAGATCCAGTGGGTGGGACTCTTTGTCATCCTCTTCGTTGCGGTGGAGATGATTCTCTCCGGAACCCATGAGATCGATACGAAATTCCTTCACTTCAATATTCTCCCGTTTGTCCTCTTTGTGCTCGGTGGACTCTTCGTAGTGCTCCATGCAAAGTATATCCGTCCCGCGGACGAGAAGAAACTCGCTCTGTATCTCCAGAATCATACGCTTTCCATTCTATCGGTCGGTATTGCTCTGCTTTTCGGCGTGCTCTTTTTCGGGGACAGTATCGCGATTTTTGTTCGCTCGCATCTTCCAGTATTTTACAGCATCCTGTTTATTCTGTTTTTCGGTCTTTTGGAGGTAGTATCACTCGTTAAACTTCGACGGAAAAATAAAACATAATTTAAAAAACCATCCGTTACACGGATGGTTTTTTTGCTTCGTCGGCCTTCTTTTTCTTTTCTTCTTTCATCTTCTCTTTGTACGCCTCCTGGTCTTTTTTGAACTTCTTCTCTTCCTCAATAATCTTCGTCATATAATCATTGATTTTCTTCTCGACGAACTCTACTGGTTTACTATATTTCTCGCGACTCACTTTCACGATGACGTCTTTCTTCTGTTCCGGGTTCGGAACTCGAAGCTTAATCGGCCCGAAGGTGGTGGCAGAGAATACTTTCGAGGGCATTCCGTTGATGAGGAGCTTCGTGTAGATATCGTACTTTCCGAGATTGACGAGATCGTTGGTAGAGACTATTTCCTCGTCCATAAGTCCCGAGAGGACTGCCGCATCGGTGAACCCGACTTGGAAGCTCGCGATCGTTCCGACGTTCCCGAAAACCGCTCCACGAACCGTATCGGGCATCTGCTCGATGAACTGGTTCGCCATCACGAGGTTGAGTTTGTATTTTCGTGCTTCCGATAGTATCGTCGCAAACGAGTCGGTGGCAAAGTTCTGGAACTCGTCGACATAGAGGTAGAAATCTTCTCGCTCATCCTCCGGTATGTCCGCTCGCCCCATCGCTTCGATCTGGAATTTCGTTACCATCATGGCTCCGAGAAGGGCACTCGAATCTTCCCCGATTTTTCCCTTAGAGAGATTGACGATAAATATCTTTTTATTGTCCATGATCCATCGGAGGGAGAATGGGTTCTTCGGTTGACCGAGGATATTCCGGAGAAGCGTAGAGGAGAGAAATTGCCCGACTTTATTCAGGATGGGACTCACCGCTTCCACCATCTGTTTCGGTTCCATGGCTTCGAATTCGCTCGTCCAAAATTTCTCCATCATCGGATCTTGAATCTTTGCGATAATCTTTCGGCGAAACGATGTCTGCGTGAGCATCATCGGAATCGACATCAGAGTCGAATCCGGAACCTGAAGGAGGGTGATGATGGTATTGCGGAGAATATACTCCAATCGAGGTCCCCAACTTTCGGCAAACATTTTCTTGAAAATAGAGAGGAGTCCGGAAGCGACGATGGGTTGGAGTTCTTTCGGAACCGATTCAAGCATATTGAAGGCAATCGGATTCTTGTAATCCGAAGGATCAAATACGATGACATCGTTGGTTCGAGATTTCGGGATATTGGCGAGAATCGTATCCGCCAAATCTCCGTGAGGGTCGATAACCGCGACCCCGCGTCCTTTGAGTATATCGTCGTAGATCATATTCTCAAGAAGTGTCGACTTTCCCATACCCGTCTTTCCGATTATGTAGACATGACGTCTACGATCGGTTGGAAGCATCCCGAATGAGGTACGACCTCCGCGGAAATTGGTGATACCGAGGGGGGTAACATCCTTCGTATCGCTCGCGAGTGGGAGGTTTTGAGGCGGTTCGAGCATTTTGGTCGTTACCCAGTTGATTCCGGGGGTTTGCACATAGATAGTCGGAAGGTGAACGAGTCCCGCAAGCTCCGCGGAATTGAGGATAATGTTGTTTTCTCCGGAACGATGGGCAAGCTCTCCGGAAAGATCCTCCCGTACTTCTCCCGCAAGCTTGAATCCGTTTCCGCCAGAAATGGAGAAGATATTGAGTGAAGAAACCGCTTCCTTGATGGTAATCTTCGAGGTCGTACTGTCTGTGCCGAAACATCCGATATTTATCCCGACCGAGTACCCGAAACCGGCAAGCTTTCGATCGATGGGATCATTTTTGTCTTTTATCTCCGCCTCTTCCGGATGGCTATGAGGATGGAAAATGAGCGTGAGGAGTTTTACAAGCCCCGTAAACGGAGAAAGTCCTATTTTCCAGAGGAGAGCATATGGGGAAAGATAGGCTTTTTTGAGCCATTTCGGAGAGTGGGAAGTGAGGATGGCAATCTTTTTCGGATCTTTCCAGGCGGTATCATGGAGGGGAGAGAATCGTACCTGTATGACTTTGATATCGTCTTTTCCGCCTTTTTGGAGAGCACTCGTGATGGAGGAAAACGGATCCACACTCTCTTTCTCGGATTTTTCCTTGAAATCGGTATAGATTTTGATGGGAGAAATATAGGATTTGAGCAATCCGAGTTTTCCTATATATCCGGTGTTTTTCGGGATATAATCTTCCACCTTCCGTATCTCGATATTGGGATAGTGCGCATATATCTGATTTTCCAGAAACTCCGCATAGGCACTGTCAACGACGAAAAAAAATCGGATGGTTCCGCCGATATTCGCCATCTCGAAACTGAATTCCGGAGCTGAATAGGTTTTACTCCAAAATGTCTTGTGTTCCTCGATGGTGTTATGGAAGATATTCAAAATCTGCTCCGCCATAAAAACCCCTTTTTCGTTGAGGCGATCGACCGATACTTCGAGGATAGTTCTTTCTTTGTTCAATTTCTTTGCGAAGGTAATTTTGTAATACAAAATGGGATTTTTTGTCATTCCGATCGAAGTGCAACGAAGTCGAGGAATCCCTTTAGATTAAGTCTTAGAAAGCTATGCTTTCAGATATTATAAATATTTAGTTTTTGATGTTTTTATACCAATTGTGTCGATATCTCGATCTAAAGGGATTCCTCCGCTTCGGTCGGAATGACATACGTGCTGTATTCTATTCGAAAATACGATTCGTGCAAACTAAAAGTTTGTTTGTTTGAAACCTATCGCCTTTTTATCGGCGATGGTTTGATTATTTTCAATCATGGATCCGAGGAGGGGAGCGATATTATTCATCATACGGATATCGGTATCATCAAAGTCTCCTTTGTTCTTTTTTCCGAGCAGGAAGTATCCTTTGAGAGTCTCTCGCGTTCTTAGGGGAAGGAGATAGAGAGTATCATTTTTATCGGTTCCAAGAATATCTCCCGTACTCCGTATCTCTCCGGCCGGTTCATTTAAGAGTATCTCACTTGCAGCTTTTTGATTGATGGGCCAGATGGAAGGGAATCTGGAATTATATTTGTGAATAAAGAGACCCTTAACGACCGGATGTTGTTCCACCGAGATGATATAATCGACATCGATGGTTTTTGAGATATGATTGATGATATCCTTGAAACCCTGTTCTCCGAGTTTGGAGAGTTCATCGATTTTTGTGTTCATTTCATACAGGGAGGCAAGCTCCTTTCAGGAATCGAGGAGTCGACTGTTGCTCACTTCTATGATGTGTTTATAGAGAGAAAGAATCTTTTCCGGGCTTTGTGATTCCAGATAGGCAATATCCTCTTTGGTAAGGATTACCACGCTTGCTCCCTCTCCGATAGCGACAGCTTCAACATCCTTTTGATTCCGATCAAAGATTATTCCCTCGCCTATAAAACTTCCCGTATACGCTCGTCCCACTTCTTTACTTTCTCCGGTTGGTGTGAGACGGAGGATGGAGAGGGTTCCGGAGGAGACGATGTAGAGATACGGATTTTCTCCCGGAGTAAAAAGCACTTCGTTGTTCGCAAGAAGGCGTTTCTTTTTCTTGAAAAAACTGTCGAATTCCTCCAAAAATGCAAGAATGGGATGAATGGCGAGACTTTGTTTGAGAGTACCAAGAGAAGCTTGCAGAGTAGGCGTTTCTGAAGCTTTTTTCGTTTCGAGAGAGTGTTTGATTTCTTTTGACATAGAGGAATAATTAAATTAACTTTTGATTGACACTGGAAATGAGTTTATATGTCATACTGAGCGGAACGGAGTGTAGTCGAAGTATCTCTTTTAATTGAATCGTTTGGAGTGAAGATATCAAATTTATTTTTGTAGCTTCTGTTTATTATAGTGTCAACGAAGTGAACTAAAGGGATTCCTCCACTACGGTCGGAATGACAGACTGTGTATTTTCTTGTTTATTTACTTTAGAATTTTGCGACGAGATCTTTATCCCGTACCCTACTTGCGTATACTTCCTTTGTAATCATATTTTTATTGTAGAGCATTTCGAGGTACTTATCCATAAGCATCATCCCCTCCGACCCGCCGAGTTCGATCATAGAATAGATCTGATGAGTGAGTCCCTGAATGATGATACTTCGAATCGCATCGTTATTCATGAGAATCTCCCGAGCGACGACCCGTCCTCATGAGTTTTTCTTCGGAAGGAGCGTTTGGCTTACGACCGCAGAGAGGCTCATAGCAAGTTGCACGCGAATCTGACTCTGCCCGGCGGTCGGAAAAGTATCGATGATACGATCGATGGATTGAACCGTGTCATTGGTATGGAGCGTGGAGAGAACCAGATGTCCCGTTTCGGCGAGAGTAAGCGCTGCCTGAATGGTTTCGGGATCACGCATTTCCCCCACCATGATAACATCGGGATCTTCGCGAAGAGCCGATCTGATTGCACGGGCGAAAGAATCCGTATGGGTTCCAACTTCTCGTTGATGAATGAGACATTCTTTTCCCTGAAAGTTGAACTCTATCGGATCTTCGATAGTGATGATATGCTTCTTCATCGTGGTATTGATATACTCGATCATGGCGGCAAGAGTGGTGGATTTCCCGCTTCCCGTCGGTCCGGTAACGAGGATGAGTCCTTTGTCCCGATGGAGGAGTTTGATGATATCCTCGGGAATCGAGAGTTCCTGACAAGTGGGAATAACGGTGGGGATGTATCGGATAGCAATCCCAAAGCCCTTGGCATTTTCAAAGACATTGACACGAAATTTATGAATCCCATGGGCGTAACTAAAATCTCCCTCATGGCTTTTTATGAGGCGATCCGTTCGCTCTTGACCGATCATCTCCGTAACGATACTCAGAATGTCGTCCTTTTCCGTTACCCCGAAACTCGCAAGCACTTCTATATCCCCCGAATGCTTACGGACATGCGGTACGGAACCGGCGGTAAAATGAATATCGGGAATCTGCGTCGCGATCATATCGTCGAGAAGTTGTTTGAACTTTTGGATTATCATAAGGGGTGTGATAAAGATATTTGTCTTAATAATACTATATAATGTGAAGAAATGCAAAAAATAGAGGGGTGAAAAATCTTTTGTATTTCTCTCAAAATAGATTACAATTTCCCGTATTAATCCAAATCACCTCCATTATGGATTCTCCTGCTTCAAAAAATAAAACAAACAAAATCAGAAAACTCCGTGGTTTCACCCTCGTCGAACTCATCATTACTATCTCCATACTCGTTATCCTCGGAACCATCAGTATTGTCTCCATCCAAAACTTTTATGAAAGCTCTCGAGATAGTGTGAGAGTATCCGACCTTAAATCCCTCCATCAATGACTCTCTCTTTTCCAGATAAAGTCCGGAATCTATCCGCTTCCCGAAGATTCCATAGAAGTAACGGGAAACGGTATGATACTCTCGTATCAGGGGGATATTTGAGAAAGTATTTCCAGAATCATCAATATAAACAAGCTCCCCCTTGACCCGAAAGACGCAACCAAATATGCCTATGCCGTAGACAAAGACCGGAAAAAAGCCCAACTGATGGGATACCTCGAATCGGGAGATGGTATAGAGGTTATATCTTACGATAACATCATCCGGCGTCTTGTAAACGAGACCTATGCCGATGACACGGATGGTGTAGATGCCGTAGATTATCAAAACAGATTCATATATGTCACTGGAGATAAAGTCTGAGTTCTCACCGATGAAAACAAAGTACCCATTGAAGAAACCATTATCGGAACAGGAATCAATCTCTCCGAAACAAACACTGGATACATAGCCTACTTCTGATGAGATAGTTACGGAGCATGAAAGAGTACCGGAACGGGAGATATCCTCGTTACTCAGATAATCTGAGCTCTCACGAATACCATTCCATGTAATCCACTCACCTACAGCGGATATACTATTTCCGCTCTCGCACATAATGAAACAAAAATATTCACCAAACCCCTCACTATCAGCAACGGAACAGGAACCGGATCTCTTGAGATACAGTGTATCAATGGAACGCTCGATACCGAACATGCGATAGAAACACCCAGCATTACTTGTGCTGATACTTTTGTTAATAACGGAAGTAATGCTTGTGTATCAGATATATGTGGAAATGCTCCAGATTTCAGTATATCAAATGGAATACAAAAATATAATATTATATGGACACACAATATCAATGGATGATGAAACTGTACCTTTGTATGTCAGGCAGGATACTACTGGAATAATACCGCTTGTATAGCAGCAAGTCAGGGATACTTTGTAGCAAATAGCTGATCTATTACTCAGGTAACTTGTAATAACAGCAATACTTACCAAGATATAACAGGACAGACATCTTGTAAAACAGTCTCACCAGGATATTATTCCACTCCAACAGGAGGGGGAATACTGACAGGACAAACCCAATGTGAAGCAAATAATTACTGTGTAAATGGAGTGAAAACTGTCTGTACTACTGGATATTCGAGTATCGCTGGATCTACAAGCTGTACTCTCAATACGTACACAGTAAGTTGAGGATTCTGAACGAATGCTAACGGAGCAACGATAAATGTCTGCGGAACCAATATCACTGCCGATGCGAGTGGAAACTTCACCACCACCAGAAACTACAATTCCACCTGTAATACTATCACCGCAACGAGAACAAACTACACTTGTAGTACCTCTACCAATGGACCAGTGAGTCTCGTATCAAATGTAAGCAATATTGCAGGAAATTGTACTGCTAATACTCAAACCTACACCTGTACAGCCAAACCAGCAATCGGAACTCTCTGGAACACCGTTGCAAGCTACACTCAAACCTGGAATGGTTCAGTATGGACTCCAGCAAATACAACAACTGCATACAATGCCACAGCCAGTACGACGAGTTGTAACTACAAATGTGATACGAACTATACTTGGAATGGAACCTCTTGTACAGCCAATACTCAAACCTATACCTGTGCAGCAAAACCAGCAACCGGAACTCTCTGGAATACCGTTGCAAGCTACACTCAAACTTGGAATGGATCAGTATGGCTCCCTGTTAACACCGCAACTACTTACAATGCCACAGTCAGTACGACGAGTTGTAACTACAAATGTGATACGAATTATACTTGGAATGGAACCTTTTGTGTACTTGCTTCATATCCAGGATGTAATACTGCCGATATCATTCTTACAAATGGACAAGTTTGGGCTGCTTGTAATTTATGAACTAATACTGCGTGATTTACAGTCTCTTCTTATGGTAGTTATTATCAGTGGGGAAGAAATGATACAGGATGGACTGCTGGATGGACAACAGATAATTGGGGACTCTGAGGACAATGACCATGTGCTGTTAATTACCATGTCCCTACTCTTACTGAGTGGAATGCTGCCATAGTAACACTGGGAACAAACACACAAACAGTACTTTTACTTTCTCTTGCAGGTGATCGAAGTGTCACTGATGGTTCATTAGTTAATCAAGGGCAAAATGGGATATATTGGACATCTTATACAAGCTGGGGAGATGGTTATGATTCATTCTCTCAATTATGAAATGCTAATACGTCTATAAGTTCTAGTTTCAAGTATTGGGGACATTCTGTGCGTTGTATTCATAATTAGAAAACCATTTTTCAAATTAAACACCAATCCTGAAAAAGACTGGCGTTCTTTCATTTTCTCTTGACATACTTTTCATACTTAGTATACTCATCATACTTTTATTCAATTAATATATAAAATATGGACTCATTGCAGGAAGCTGACGAACTCAATAAAAAATGCGGTATTAAGATGTTCGGGAATGTGACAGTTGGGACGAAGGGGCAGGTGGTTATCCCAAAAGAAGTCCGTGAAATGCTCAATATAAATCCCGGCGATACACTAACGGTTGTTACGAAGCATAATAAAGCGATCGGAATGGTAAAATCCAATAGTATTACGGATTTTATGCAGTATATAATGAAGGAACTGGGAAAATAGCCCATAAAGCCAAAAAATCTTGAATTTACAAGAATGTGGTAAAATTATTTTCTCCTAATTTCAAAGAACTATGTCCAAGAAACTCATCGCTTCCGTCCTCCTTGCAACTTTTCTCCTCTCCAGTTGCGGAGAAGCCGTAATTCCGGAAATAAAAACGGAAATACCGAAAAAATCGGTCGCAACCGAAGTGGTGAAATCCGATTATTTTACCGAGCGGGTGAAACTCGTCGGGAAGATCGCTCCATCGAAGGAAACGACCGTTTCCGCACAGGTTTCCGGAATAGTGAAAACACTCGATGCGACTATCGGGAAGAATGTAAAAAAGGGAGATATCCTCGCGACGCTTGATTTCAGCACGACTGCGGTCGGAGCGAATCTGAATAATGCAGAGACTGCTTATTCGAATACTTTGACGACCTATGGTCTCACGAAAGAGTCTATTGAAAAAGATCTCGAAAATGCTCGAATTGCACTCGAAAATGCTCGAACGAATAAGGAAAATACCTATGCTTCGACCGAAAAACAGCTGCAACTCGCACAGCTGCAATTGGACAATATCCTTACTCAAAAAGGAAATACCAAAAAGACGACAACGCTCTCGGTCGATCTTGCAACAAAGTCCCGCGATCAAGCGAAAACGGCTCTCGAAAATTTTGAGAAAACTTCCAAAGATACGCTGGTGGCGAACAAAGAAGATTCTTCCGGACTCTATTCGAGCACGCAAATCTCCATGGAAAACGCCCTTATTTCCATAGACAGTGCCATCACACAGGCAGATATTATTCTTGGAATCACCGATGTGAACAAGAGCTTGAATGATGGATATGAAACCTATCTCGGGGCAAAAAATACAAAGCTTAAATCTCTCGCGGAAAACGCTTTCCAGAAATCTTATATTTCCTATCATGCTATTTTAGATGCGAAAAATACATCAAGTGGTCTGACGAATATACGACTCTCGAATGTAATTGCCCTTACAAACGACACTATTTCTCTCTATGATGCGATTATATCCGTACTGGATAATTCTATCATTTCAAGCCAATTCTCACAAGTCAGTCTTGACGCACTGAAGACAACAATGAGCACGAAACAGTCGGTCCTTACACAGACCAATACTTCTCTAGTAGCCCTGAGTAATTCTATCATCACCACTCGAACACAACTCGAAACGGCTCTCAATATTGCAGAAACAAGTCTTCAAAATACCATTGCCGGAACAACTTCAAGTCTCGACGGGATATCCGGAACGGAGATGCTTACTCGGACACAATTGGAGAATACGATTACCACAGCGAAAAGTACTCGGGACAGTGTGGATAATGCTCTCAAAATCGCAGAGGCTCAGTATATGAGCACTCGTGCAAAACTTCAAAGTCAGCTCACCGGAGCGAAATCGCAACTCGATGCTTCGAAAGGACTCCAAGATATTGCCGGGATTCAGGCGGAAAATGGAATTATCCGAGCACCGTTCGACGGAGTGATCCTTATGAAAACGATTGAGCTCGGAACACTCGTTAATCCGGGGTCTTCGGTCTTTACCATGGGAGATGACACGAATCTCGTAATCCGGATGGATGTGAATCCCGATATCATTGGATCGCTCAAAATGGGACAGGATATTATCGTAACAAAAAACTCTCAAACATTTACCGGAACCATTGTTCTCCTCGCTCCCTGATCGGATGTACAGACCCGGATGTTTCGTGTCGAAGCTATCTTTCAAGATGTGAAATCCTCCAAAGAGGTTTTTCGTATCGGGGATTTCACGGATGTCTCTATCACTCGAACCGTCTCGGATACGAAGAATATCACGATTCCATTCTCGGCACTCACGAGCGACGGACTGGGGGGATTTATCGTTTATACGAAAGGAATCGGAAATATTGCAGAAAGAAAACCCGTGAAAATTGGAATCCAGAACGAATCCCGAGTGGAGATTCTCTCGGGACTTTCGGAAGGGGAGAGTGTGGTGGTTTCCGGAGCTCTCAATCTCCAGGAGGGTGACCTGATAGTCGAGAATAAGACAAAATAAAGAGGCCCGTATGAACGGACCTCCGGGGGTGTGGTTATCAGGAGAACGATCGCAGCATCTGGAATATCCAGATTATCACGACAGTCGCCGTACCCAGGACAATGCCAGCATTTTGAAATATTTGTTTCATTTCGTATACCTCTCAAAAATTTGTTGGAAGTTTGCGACTTCTGGATAATAAAGTTTTTTAATATTTTGTCAATCTTTTTGCATATGTCCCAAAAATCTCAGAAATCCCAAGAATCCCTCTACCTCGAGAAGCTTCAATATGATCCGAAGCTCGATGACTCGTGGTTCGCATTCTTTATCGATCGCAAACGATTTCTTTTTCTCCTTATATTCATCATCACGATTGCCGGGATATTGGGGCTTCGGTCGCTTCCCTTGGAATCGAATCCTGAGATAAATATCGGGATGGGGATGGTTATTACCACCCTTCCGGGTGCGAGTCCGGAGGTTATGGAGGATCTGGTGACCAAGAAACTCGAAAAGGAAATCTCGAAGATTAAAGGGATCGATACCCTGACTTCAAATTCTCAAAATTCCGTCTCGATGATATCGGTGCAGTTCAAATCCAACGCGGATATCGCGACCGCGATGCGTGATCTGAAGGACAAGGTCGATCTCGTGAAACCGAAACTTCCCGCGGATGTGAAAGATCCGGTAGTAAAAGAGATATCGTTCGATGATACGCCCATCTGGACATTTTCCCTTGCGGGGAAGTACGATGGTTTCAAACTCCGGGAATATGCGAATATTATCCAGGAAGAACTCGAGAAAAACGTACTCGTTTCCGAGGTTACCATTTCGGGAGGAGATGAAACCGAATACGGAGTATTCATCGATCCAAAGAAGCTCGATGCCTACGGACTCACAATAGGGATGGTGAACAGTACCCTACAATCCCTTAATTTTACCATCCCGATCGGACAGTACGATATCGGGAGCTATACCCATGCGTTCAATATCGATGAGCGCTACTATACCACCGCATCACTTCGGGATCTTATTGTCGCTAAAACGGGAACGACCGGGATTATCCGACTTTCGGATATCGCCCGAGTCGAGGAAGTCGCGAAAAAACATACGACCGTCGCGCGCCTTTCGGACAAGGGAAGTCATCCGGAATCGGCTGTTACGCTCGGTGTGGTGAAAAAAAAAGGGGGTTCCATCGTCAATCTCGTCACCGAAGGGGAAAAAACGATCGAAGACCTCCGAAAGAGCGGGATACTCCCATCGGATGTCGTCATCACGACCGTTCTCGATCAGTCGGAGCGAATCAAGCTTGATCTTTCGCACCTGATCCGTGACGGAACTATTACGGTTCTTCTTGTTTTCTTCGTACTCTTTCTCATTATCGGAGTCAAGGAGGCACTTGTTGCATGAACGGCAGTCCCGATAGTTTTTCTTATCACATTTGCTGTGATGTCTGTTTTTGGACAGACACTCAATTTCCTCTCGATGTTCGCACTCATCCTCTCGCTCGGACTTCTTGTGGATGATGCAATTGTAGTTGTTTCAGCATTTAAAACATACTATCATACAGGTAAATTCACCCCCCGCGAAGCAGCACTTATGGTATTGCGTGATTATCAATGGGTTCTGACCTCGACTACACTTACGGTCGTGTGGATTTTTTCCGCGATGCTTTTTATGACTGGGATTGTCGGGAAATTCATCTTCTCTATTCCATTCGTCATAACTGTTACACTCATTGCCTCTCTTTCGGTTGCCTTAACGATCAACCCAGCGCTTTCTGTGATTTTTTCTTCAAAAGGAACCGATGTTATTGGAAGATGGGCATATCTCCTTGAAAAAGGTTTCTTTTCGCTCGAAAAACTTGAAGCACTTTACGAACGATCTCTCCAGTGGATTCTCATAAATAAAAAAAATACATGGCGTTTCATCGGTTTTGTTACGATACTTTTCTTCTCTGCCGTAGTCCTTCCGGTAAGTGGTGTATTGCAAAGTGATTTCTTCCCGAAAACCGATCAGGATCAGATATTCATCAATATCGAAACCGAAGCGGGAACAAAATTAGATGTGACCTCTGAGACCACGAAACAGGTCGAGGATCTTCTTGTTCGAGAAAAAGAGATCGCGAGTTTCTCGACCGCGATCGGATCACAGGTGTCGCTTGGGAAATCGACCGGAGGGGGAACAAGCGGCTCGAATTTTGCGGGCATTTCCATCAACCTCCTCAAGAAGGAATACGGACGCAAGGAATCATCCATCTCCATCGCCAATCGTCTCCGGAGCGAAGTGAAGGCAATACCGGGTGCGAAAGTTTCTGTCTTGGAGATGGCTGGGGGTCCCCCCGCCGGATCGGATTTCGAACTCAAGATTTCGGGTGAGGATTTCCGAGTCATGGAGCAGATTTCCGGAGATGTAAAAAAGGTTCTCGCGACTATCCCAGATGCGATCAATATCGAGACTTCCCGAAAGCCGCTTCCTCTCGAGTTCCGTCTCTCATTCGATTCGACCAAACTCGCCCTCTATAATCTGACGCTCCCGCAGGTCTCGCTCTTCCTGAAGAATACGATCGATGGATTGGATGCAACGACCATATATAAAGGAAACGATGAAATCGCGGTCCGGACCCGCTATGAAACGAGCTCGACCGATACGATCGACAAGATCAAGGATCTGAAAGTGAAAAATAGTGCAGGGCAGGACGTGTTTATCCGTGATATTATGAAAACGGAGTTCGAGCCGTCGGTATTCTCCATCTCCCGAATCGATCAGAAGCGGGTCATATCGGTTACCGCTTCCGCCGCAAACGGGGCGACCGCGAAGTCGCTCCTCGCTGAATTCACCGCTAAAAATAAGGGGTACAAGCTCCCCGCCGGATATGAGTTCATAACCGGGGGAACCAATGAAGAAAACGCGAAATCGGTCCAGTCGCTCCTTGTCGCTCTCGTTTTCGGGCTTCTCTTCATCGTCGCGACCCTGGTCATCCTCTTTGATTCGTACAAGCAGTCGGTCATCGTGCTTGTGACGATTCCGCTCTCGCTCATCGGGGTATTCTATGGACTCGCCCTCTTCGGGCAACCGCTCTCGTTTCCGGGGCTCATCGGGCTCGTCGCCCTCTTCGGGATCGTCGTCCGGAACGGGATCATCCTCTTCGACAAGATCAACCTGAATCGTCGTGAGGGTATTCCGTTCCGCGAATCGGTCATAGACGGCGGGAAATCCCGACTCGAACCCGTATTCCTGACCTCGGTCTGTACTGTCCTCGGGATGATACCGCTCACGCTCAGTAATCCGACCTGGACATCGCTCGGACTCTCGATCATCTTCGGACTCTCGGTCTCGACCGTGTTCACGCTCCTCGTATTGCCGGCATTGTATTTTTTGATGATAAAAGAGAAATAATAGGAGATTTCTTCTATTTTTCAAAAACGTTTTGACAAGCTGACTCTTTTCTATATACTCCTTCCCGCTAACCACAACAGATGGTTAGTTTGTTCCTTAACACACTCAATAAAAGAAACGTATCGATGAGTCGAAAGACTTGTCATTTCTCTGTACGATTTCCCCCTAGGGAAAAAGTATGGAAAAAAGATTACGTATACCATATCAACATATCAAA
>JAQTON010000002.1 GCA_028713325.1 Candidatus Altimarinota bacterium
GGTGTTTAATACGCGTGAGGTATACCTGTTCCCATCCCGAACACAGAAGTCAAGCCACGTCGTGCCTATGGTACTGCATTTCATGATGTGGGAGAGTCGGTAAACGCCAAGACAGTGAGGAGAAAGAAAGAAATTGAGTGTGAAGCGAAACAATAAAAAAGACCCGTTACGGGTCTTTTTTATTGTGTAGAAAATCTGAAAGGTTATAAAGAATTTGCACAAAGATAGGGGTTTAATCCACATTATTCATTGTCTTCCGTATGAGATCATAGGGAAATCCCTTCAAATAGAGTTTCTGTATGACTTTCTGTCGTTCTTTCTGATGAGTTACATCATATTTCTGAGAAAGTTTCGCAAACTCTTCTTGAACAGCTTCCGTTTCATCTGGAGCGACATCGTTGAGAAGTATATATATTTCATTCTTAAAATTTGGATACCCTTGAGTAAGAGTCCCGATGATATATTTCTTCGATTTATTTTTCTTGAGGTAGTCGTTCATCTTTCTTGTTATCACCTGTTCATAGGCATACCAAGAGATGAAAGAATCTCGGTAAGATTCAAGAGTGACAGTGATAATATCTTCCCCGAACTTTTTCAGGCGAAGTTTTCGTTCTATATAGGGACGAGTTTTGCTTTGTTCCGTATACATTCGTACGAGCCCATCCACCGTTCGTTCTTCAGAGATATATTCTGACATTTCTTTCATAACGGAAACAACGAGTGCTTCATTGCCGAGAGATTTTTTCATAAGTGCTTCATGGAGCTTTCGAAGTGAAGGGAGATACCTCATCGCGTACCATGCAGCATAGTTGAGAAGAGATTCTTTGGTTGTGAGAATTCGTGACATAGGAGAGATTATTATAAAGATTTGACTATCCTCGATTTTCTATATAATAGGCAGGCAAATATTATGCCAATGTAGCTTCTGTGGTGCGAGCACGAGTATTCATACTCCTCGCGGACGGTAGTTAACTGCCGACATATTAAATTCATATATTATGCCAATGTAGCTCAGTGGTAGAGCACAGGATTCATACCCCTGCGGTCGGTAGTTCAATTCTACTCATTGGCACCAATTAAGCAATATTAAAAAACTCTCTTTCTTAAATGAAGGAGGGTTTTTTAATGAAAAGAGAGATTTTTAAGGTTTGTTTAGGATTCCTCCCTATATTTGCTTGTGTAATATTCATTTACCAAATCACACAGAAATCACTTCTCTTTTATATTTTAAAAATATCATTTTATGACAAATATGAATAATTCTTCTCCAGATACAGGAATCAATACCGGAATTTATCGTTTTTTCACACCTCAGGAAATACAAACAGCTACGGAGCAAATGAACAAACTTACCTCTTCTAGGGGTGTGGGTTATGATATGCTTATGGAACATGTACGTTATATGGTTGCTAAAAACGAGCGAACTAAATTATAGTATACTGTGTTAATATAGTTTACTATCTAGACAACAACGATATTCTCAAATATATCTCTGATAATCTCGTCCACTCCTATATTCTGTCCGATGGCCTCAAAGGTTCGACCGATACGATGCCTGAGTACGTCATAAGCGATGGATTTGATGTCATCGGGAGTTACGTAAGAACGTCATTCAAGAACCGCCATAACTTTGGCGGTTCTTATGAGAGCGATAGAGGCACGCGGAGAGGCTCAAAAATCGATGAGATCCTCCCCTTTGATGTATCCGAATTGTTCAGGGTTTCGTGTTGCGAGAACGATATTTGCGACATATTCGTAGATTTTTTCATCCACATGCACCTGTTCGGTGATAATCTTCTGAATGGTGATAATCTCATCACGTGAAAGTATCTGATGAATTTCCGAAAGTTCTCCGGAATTCGTTCGCTTCATAATCTCTATCTCCTCAGATCGAGTCGGATAATTCACCTCCGTTTTCAACAAGAATCGATCGAGTTGCGCTTCGGGAAGCGGATATGTTCCTTCCTGTTCGATAGGATTCTGCGTTGCGAGAACGATAAAAGGAGAGGGGAGCGAAAATGTCTCTCCGCCGATGGTCACCTGTCGTTCTTGCATCGCTTCGAGAAGAGCGGATTGCACTTTAGCCGGTGCACGATTAATCTCATCCGCGAGGAGGAAATTCGTGAAAATCGGCCCTTTATTCGTATAGAATTTCGATTCCGCCTGATTGTACATCTGACCACCGGTCAAATCTCCGGGCAAGAGATCGGGAGTGAATTGAATACGGGCGAAATCGAGTCAGAGAGTACGAGAGATGGTTTCTACGGTGAGTGTTTTGGCAAGACCAGGAACTCACTCCAGGAGAATATGCCCTCCTGAAAAAAGAGCGATAAGGATATTTCGGACGAGAATATCTTGACCAACCACCCGTTTTCACACTTCTCTGCGAATGTCAGAGATCCGAGAAGTAATATCTTCGATGGAAATTTGTTGTGTCATAGAACTTTGTATATAAAAATAGGATATGAAGAGTATAGAGAAAATTTCCTTTTTTTCAAATCGAGAAAACGGTATACGAAAAATCCCTACAAAGAGTTTAATTAACAGAGGGATTCTTCCTTTCGGCTGAATGCCGATTCGGACGCGGAAGTCGGACGACAAATCGTTGTCGTCCTAAAATCCGTTGGATTTTCCCTCCGTTCGAATCCCCCATCTCAATCTTCTTATGAAAAATAAAATACCCACAAGGGGTATTTTTAGTTTTTCATGGCGGAGAGAGGGGGATTCGAACCCCCGATGATGGAAAACCACCATACTGGATTTCGAGTCCAGCGCGTTCAACCACTCTGCCATCTCTCCGGAGAACGGGGAGGAGTATACGAGGAAAATATATTTTGCAAATAAAAAAACAGCTAAGAAAGATGTGTTTCTGTGTTTCCCTCGGAAGGAGAGATATTCTTCGAAGTTTCATCGGAAAGAGGTGCTTTCGCTGTGTTTGAGAGAAAACCTTCAAGAATTTTATCGATTTCTCTGGATATATCCTCTTGCGTATCTTTCTTTATAGTCACCGTAAACTTTCCCGTTTTTTTACTGAGAGAATCGGAAAGCATCACCGTAACGTTTCCGGTATACAGTTTTTTGATTTCCATGGAAACAAAGCTATTTTTGGAAAGTCCTATATTTTTCGATAGGGCAACAGATTGAATTTGCTCAACCAATAACAATTGATCAATGGAAAACTGTATCCATGAACTCATTCCTTCTTTTGTAAGACGATTTTGATTTTTAATGCTGTCCGCATAAAATCCAAGAGACCCCATCCCTTTGTATTCCATCCAAACAAGAATTCATCCTCCTGATTGTTCTTGAATTTTCATCTCGATATTTTTATCGGGAAAACCCGCCATTATCTCGCTTCTCAATTTCGAAAGAGTTGCATAGATTTTGGAATTATCCGCACCAACAAAATTTTTGGATTGTTTCTCCTCTTCTCTACTTCCTACAAATTGCTTCTTTCTTCGAAGATTGCAATTTTCCGATTTTTTTTGTTCTTCCAGCAATTCAGCGGAGAGGTTGTTTATTCTACTCTCATCCAACCCTATTATAACCCTATAGGTGCCCATAATTTCTTCTCATTTTACAACAGCTTCTTGAAGGGTTCCGTTTATTACGGAACACTTATTTAGTTCTTTCGCTTGTGTTTTTACAATCAAAATATTCTCTTTCCCTTTCTGGATGATATCATATCCCGTTTCCTCGTCGGAAAATACTTTCGCGAGAGAAGAGGTGTATTCTTGTACCGAAGATTCTGGCGAAACTTGTCAGTAAAAAGCGGTTCCAGTTCATCAAACGACCCCGCCCGTAACGCAACTTACGGCGAGAACAAGTCATGAGGCACGAGAATCGCGTTTGATAATATGCCGTTGCCCGCTAATGATGCGTTGTTGCTCTTCGATAGTACTCTGTTGTTCTGATATAAGACCCCGTAATACTTCTGTTTCATGCCCGCTTTTTCCAGCAAAATCCAGAACATCGGATATTTTTCCGCCAATTCTCCCACGAGTGAAATCGGATTGTGAATCAACGGTAGCGGATCCCTTTTTTCTTTTCCGGAGAATCTTCCCTACCAACTCTCATGCCTTATCGAACAACTGATTTTTCATAATTTGATTATTTTAGTATAAATACATGAATCACCCTCTATTTATACTAAAAAAATAATTTTGTCAATAAAAAATATTATTTCTTTTGTCGCTGTTGCAATGGTGAGATTTGTATTTGCCTTACTGGCAGGATATAGAGAAACTTTCTCCCCCTTCTTCAAATTTTGCTTTTCAGGAAAAGATATGTTATTATAAAGGAAATTATTACATGTAAATATACATACCTATGCGAAAAAACCATTTTTCTCCTCTCTCGGTTATTTGGATTTGCAATTTGATTCTCCTTATTACCTATGTTATAGGCGGACCGAGTCTTTCCTTTCTCAAATCCTCCATACTGGAATACAACAATATTGTTTCAGATCCTTTTGACGGGGCAATTTCTCCTATCGCTTACGTGCCGGATTGGTCAAAAACGGAAAGTATGAATAAATCCCGTCTGTTTGAGAGTTTTGATATCTCCGATTTTATGGATATTCCGGAGTATGACACCGAGCTTCTTGCTGATACTGTACAAAAAAATACAGCTTCTTTTCTGTTGCATTATACCTATCCCGTAGTTTATATGGGGAGTTATAGAGGAAATTATGCCGAATATGATGGAAGTCACGGTGCGATCGATATTCGTGCACCCATCGGAACGCCGGTACTATCCGTTGCTAACGGCGTGGTAGTGAAAGTGAAAAATATAGAATCCTGAGATGGGAAATATGTTATCATCCGACATGACGGCGTGGATGTGGATGGGGTAAGAGAAACACTCTATTCCGGGTACCAACACCTCTCGGAAATCATCGTTATAGAAGGAATAAAAATTAAACGTGGAGAAGTTCTTGGAAAAGTGGGAATGACGGGTATAACCACCACGCCACATCTTCATTTTCAGATTGACAAGAGCACCTCACCATTTCATATGTACTGGCCGTATAGTTTCCGTGAAGCGGCCGATCTCGGACTCGATTTTTTTGGAGCCATCAACGTATGACTTGGAAAAGAAAATACCATCCGTTATACAGTACATCCGATGAATTTCATAAAAAATCACCCATTCCTGAGTTCCGCACCAAAAGAAATGAACATAGCTTCTGAAACAAAACAAGATTCTCTCGTTGTATCCTCCGAAATAATCGCCGATATCACTGTTCCAGATACTACTACGATAGAAACGGTGGCACCAAAAATAGAAACTATCAATCCTCCCGAGACCATCGCACAAACAGAGATAATTATCCCCGCACAAGCAACGCCGGTTACTGTAGAAAAGGCAGTAGAGTCGCCGAAAATCATTCCGACATTCGTTCCGGATGCTACGCATATTTTCAGTGATATTCCCGTAGATTCTCCCTTTTATGCCGCAACCAAGTATCTGAAGAAGGCGGGGGTAACTCATGGATATACCGACGGAGGATTCCATCCGAACGATCGAGTTTCCCGAAGCGAGACTATTCTCCTCTATGACAGACTCTTTAATGTCGGAGAAGTTAATACGGGGGTTGATATTCCTTTTCTCGATGTGCTCCCGTCAGATGAACTCACACAGGCACTCACCAGAGCCTTTGTACGGAAAATCGTTGTAAAAGGCAAGTATTTTCGTCCCAACGATTCGCTCACCAGAGCAGAAGCTATAACTCTTCTCATTCGAACCTCCGAAATCCCTCTAGACACATGAAAATATTCTCTTTTCAAAGATATAAAAGCGAGTAATTCTCATATGGCGTACATCAATACTTTTGCGAAGTATCTCGGAATACAAGGTACGAATTTTGAACCAAACAAAGACATTACCCGCGGAGAGCTCGCGAAGATACTCTATGTATTCGACCAAAAGAAGCAAAAAGAGAGCAAATAGCTCTCTTTTTTTCGCCTCACCCCCGACCCCTCTCCTTTTGAAGGAGAAGGGGAAATAAAGAATGAGAATTAAATTAATTTGGTATAAAACTAGATTCTCTGAAAATATGAAAGAACGATAGAATTCACGTGAAAAACGAGTACCGAAATGAGACGTACTCATGTACGACGAATGAAGGAAACGGAATTTTGAACGCGAAGTCTGAAGTTACTTCATATTTTATACCCGTGTTTTCATAAACTCGCGTAGCTTCGGCCCCAAATCCTCGCGATCAAGAGCGTAATCGATGGTGGCTTTCAGAAATCCGAATTTATCCCCAGTATCGTACCGAGCACCTTCGAGTTCCAGTCCATAGATATCGCGATCCGACACCATAGCGGCAAAGGCATCGGCAAGTCGGAGCTCTCCGTCCCTGCTCGCTTCTCCTCCGGAGCGTTCGATATAATCGAAAACTTCGGGAGTGATGATATATTTTCCGATAACCCCGAGTCGTGAGCTTGTTTCCGTCGCTTTTGGTTTTTCGAGGAATTTATCCACCAGGTGGATACCGTGTTCCGAGGAACTCGATTCGATGATACCATAGGACGATACCCTCTCGTCCGATACTTTCTCCAGAGCGATAATAGGAGTCTGTTTGCGGGAAAAAGCTTCGATGAGCTGGGATGCTCCTCCTTTTTCTCCCTTGATAAGATCGTCTCCAAAGAGGACCAGACAAGGCTCGTCTCCGATAAAGGGCCGAGCACGGAGAATCGCATCCCCATCTCCTCGCGGTATCGGTTGTCGCACGTAGGCGATGCGAGCGAGATTCGGGATACCTTCCACCGATGCGAGGAGATCGTGTTTTTTCTTTTCGACCAATGTATATTCGAGCTCAAATGAAGTATCGAAATGATCTTCGATGGAGTGCTTTCCTCGTCCGGTAACGATAACGATATCGGTAATACCCGCCGCAACCGCCTCTTCCACGAGGTATTGGAGAACCGGTTTGTCCACAATCGGAAGCATCTCTTTCGGCATAGCTTTCGTGGCAGGAAGGAACCGGGTTCCGTACCCCGCCGCCGCGATGATGCACTTGCGAATCTTTTGCATAATGAAAAAAAGGAAAATACTATGTCGGTAAATATAGCGAAAAAGGGGATTTATGCAAGAGATTCGGGAAAATTTGACAAAATCCCCCATTTCCATATCATCCTCTTGTCTTTCAGTCTTTCGATTCCGAGGCTAAATAGCTCGTTTTCGAAGAAGGATACATCCCGTGCAATTCCACCGACTCAAGGAGAATATCATGAAAAAAATTGTTTTGGGCTTCATCGCCCTCGCCATGTCCGTGGCATTTGCCACGGCCGCCGTGGCGTCGATTCCCGACGGCGACGGCATCAGTCCGGCAGCACCGCCGGGTTTGATCGCCTCGAGTACTGAGACGATTATTTCTGATACTGTGCTGGCCGGTATCACCAAGCTTACTCCCGCTCTCGCGTCCGTCACCATGGGCACGAAAGGCGAAAGTCCGCAACTGATGGCCGGTATCAAGGGCTCCAGTCCGCAACCGTCCGTCCTGGGCGACAAATTTTCACCGCCACATTCAACCAATATCGTTCTTTCCGTGATGACGATCGGCGGGGGCAGTGGCGATTCCAAGACCGATCCTTCTTGGGTGCAAGCTCAGGCGTCTCCCGGCGGCGGACTTATCCTTGCCAAGGAAGATTCCGGCTACATCAGGCCGGAGATTTAATCCAGGGGTGCTGAAAACAAAAAAATACAGCATTTATCTGTCGTGTAGATACGAAAAGGCTATCCCGACAGGAAGTAAAACAAAAAACCGCACCGGTTCATCGGGGCGGTTTTTTCGTGACCGATTTTTACATTCCCAAAACATTCTTCTTGCACTTTATGTATATCTTCTCGTTCACTTTTTCCAATCATGCAAAAATCTCGGAAACGGCTCCGTCGAGGAGGAGTCCGGTCGCATCGTCTCAGGAAAATCCGCGACTTCGGAGATAGAAGAGTTCCTCGTCGGATATGCGGTCGATGGCGAGTGCATGGCTTGCTTCGATTTGGTCGGAATGCACGATGAGTGCGGGAATTCCGCGAATCTTTCCTGAGTTCCCGAGAAATATGTGGCGTTCTTTCAATCGTCCAACGATTTGTTTCGTCCCCTCCTGAATTTCTATCGCACTATCGAGGAGCACTTCTCCGAGAGAATCCGCGAGCGAAAGGATGTGAATCTCGCTCGTGGCGTGACTTGCCTCGAAAGAGCTCTTGATAACCGCCTCAATTTTCCCATTTTCGGAGGCATGGAATCCGCACTGAATCCGAGAATGACTGTTCGATCCTTGATGAACAACGCTCAGATTCAGTTTCTTGCTCGTTCGGGCACTGTAGAAATCGAGTTTCGCTCCTTCTGCGAGAATTATAACTTGCTCGGTATCGTTATTCTTGGAGTCCAAAATAATCCAGGATTCGTGAGAGGGAATCCGAATGGTTTGAGAGAGTGTGTGAAGGTATTGGATTTTCATTTGACTTTTCATGGGGTTTAAATATAAAGATATGGAATAATTATTCAACACCTATCATACTGATGGTGTGCTTTGTGATAATTATCAAAATAATGGAGGAGATTATGAATAGTAAAACAAAAAAACTTCTTGAATATCTCAGGGGGCAGGATAGTAGAAAATTTGCTATTGAGATTGCAAGAACTGTTCAAAAGATAGAGCAAAAAATGAAGGAACAGATTTTGATAGAAAGCAATCCTGTGCTTGAATTCGATATTACTGCTGTTTGTGAAAGTAATACTACGATGTTCAAAGATGCCCTGCTTTATGCCCTCAAAATTATCGGATATAAAAATTTCTGGAGAGATTACAAAACTTTTTTGGTTCAAGAATAAAAAATTTTCCCTCCTTTCCAATACATTTCCCGAGCAATCGGGTTTTTTTTATACCTCTTTCTCCATCTCCATCGCGATGAGTATATTCATCTCGGCGGCATATTCGAGCGGGAGCTCCCGGACGACGGGCGAGAGGAATCCGTTCACGATCATCGTCTTCGCCGCATCCTCGTCGATTCCTCGGCTCCGCATATAGAAGAGTGCTTCTTCGGATATCCTCCCGGCACTCGCCTCGTGTGCCACGGTTGAGGAACTGTTGGCGACCCGGATATCGGGGAATGTATCGCTCTTGGACTCTGAATCGAGTATGAGTCCGTCGCACTCGATCTTCGCGACCGACCCGATAGCGGAGGGTTTGATATCGAGGAGTCCGCGGTACGTCGCACGACCTCCGTCCTTGGAGAGGGATTTCGAGAGAACCTTCGAGGTAGTGCATTCTCCGATGTGGATGACTTTGGCTCCCGTATCGGTATCCTGTCCAGCTGCTGCGAGTGCCACGCCGATGTGGGTTGCGGAACTCCTGTTTCCTTTCAGAACCGAGCACGGATAGAGCATCGTTACGCCCGAACCCATATTCCCCCCGACCCACTCTATGAACCCCTCCTCTTCCACAATTGCGCGCTTGGTGTTGAGGTTGTAGGTATCGATAGACCAGTTCTCGACTGAACTATATCTCATTTTCGCTCTCTTACCGACAGAGATTTCCACACAACCGGCATGGAGGCTCGCCGTTCCGTACTTTGGTGCCGAGCACCCCTCGATGTAGTGTGTCTGTGCCTCGTCTTCGAGAACGATAATCGTATGCTCGAACTGCCCTCCGGCACGGGCGTTCATACGGAAATACGCCTGAAGCGGATCGTCGATGACGACGCCTTTCGGAATATAGAGAAATGTTCCCCCACTCCACACCGCGGCATGAAGGGCGGAAAATTTGTGGTCGTTCACTGGAATCGCTTTCATGAAATGTTTTCGTACCAATTCTTCGTGATTTTTAATTGCCACGGACATATCTTCAAATATCACTCCAAGGTCTTTGAGTTCCTGACGGAGATTGTGGTACACCACTTCGCTGTCGTATTGTGCCCCGACTCCCGCAAGCATTGCCTTTTCCGCTTCGGGAATACCGAGGCGGTCGAAAGTTCGTTTGATATCATCCGGGACATCTTCCCAACTCTTCCGGTCTCCTTCCACCTGAGCTTTCGCGAAATATCGAATGGACTCGAGATCGAGTCCGCTCAAATCCGGACCCCAAGAGGGGAGAGGTTTACTGTTGAATATTTCCAGAGCTTTCAACCGAAGTTCGAGCATCCAAGCGGGATCGTTGTTTGACTCCGAGATTTTTCGCACTACTTCCTCCGAGAGACCGGCATCGGAAATATCGCGATAAACGATTTTATCACTCTGGTCGAGATGGGATTGGAGAGAATTATTTTTCTGCATAAAAATTAAATTTAAGATTCGAACCCTCCCACTCCAATCTTCTCCACCAATTCTCCACCCCCTCGCTCGGCAATCTCTCCGTTTTTCAGGATAATTACTTCATTCGGTTTCACGAACTCGGTCATACGGAAGTTGTGGGTGATGATAATGAGGGTGTTATCAGGGGTTTTTACCCGTGAAAGGAGCTCCGCAACGGTACGGAACGCATCGACATCGAGCCCGCTCTCGATCTCGTCAAGGATAATGTACCGAGGATTCAGGAGTTTCATCTGAAGAATCTCGATTTTTCGTTTCTCCCCACCCGAAAATCCGACATTGAGATCCCGATCGAGGAAAGATTCGGGCATAGAAAGTTCTTTCGTGAGTGTTGTGAGATATCTCCGACAGAGAAAAGGGGAGAGTGCTTTGGTTCCAGCAGAAAGATTCCTGTTATAGATCGTTCGGAGATACTCCCCGAGCCGAACTCCTCGTACTTCCGGGATATTCTGAAGGGAGAGGAAAAGTCAGCGATGACTCCGTTCGTCGGGAGTCATGGTTGCGAGATTTTCCCCGTCGATCGTCATACTTCCTTCTTGTATTTGGTACTTCGGGTGTCCCATAAGAGTCAAGGCGAGCGAGGATTTTCCGCTCCCGTTCTGTCCGAGGAGATAGTAGGTTTTTCCTGTTTCGAAAGCGATATCGATGTTTCGGAGAATCTCTTTTCATTCCACGGAAACTCGGAGGTTCTGTACTTGTATCATTGCAGTAAATTAAAGATGACTAAATTGGTCACATATTATGAAAAAATGAGCGGAATGCAAATGAAAAAAGGTTTTTCTTGCTATCCTCGTATTTTCCTTATAATGCTCTATATTATTCATTCTTCACTCTTTTTTATGTCCAATACCATCACCTGTCCGAATTGCCGAAAAGTCATCGATCTCTCCGATATCGCAAAAAGCGAACTCGAAGGGGAATTCGCCAAGCGCGAGGCGACCATGCAGGAAGAGCTCAAGAAACGCGAAGAGGAAATAAAGAAAGAGATGTGGGGAAAGGCAGTCGCCGCCGCGAAAGCCCAATCCGACGAGGAAAACAAGAAGCGAGAGATAGAACTCGAAACGCTCCGAAAACGGGATGAAGAGGGTCGTAAAAAAGAGATGGATTTCCTCCGAGAGAGACAGGGATTCGAGGATAAGATGAAGGCAAGTGAATTTGAAAAAGAGAAAGCGATTTTCGAAGCAAAAAAACAGATGGAAGAGGAACTCAAAGTACAACTTCGCAAAGAACAGAACCTCGAACAGGAAAAATCCCAGCTCGAGTGGGAGAAGAAGCTCGCCGAACGAGACAAGCAGATGGAGATTCTTCAACGATCTCTCGCGGAAGCCAACCAGAAAGCGAATCAGGGTTCTATGCAGATCCAGGGAGAGATTCAGGAGAATGCCCTGAAATGACTCCTCGCGAGCGAATTCCCGTTCGACCTCATCGACGATGTTCCGACCGGTATCAAAGGAGCGGATCTCATCCACACCGTCCGCAACCAGTTTGGTCACTCGGCCGGCATCATCGCCTGGGAATCCAAAAACACGAAAGCATGGTCGGACTCCTGGGTCGACAAACTCAAAGAAGACCGCCTCCGTGTGAACGCCTCCATCTCCGTCATCATCTCCAATGTTCTCCCCGAAGGAGTCAATCACTTCGGACTCTACAAGGATATCTGGGTTACCGAGTGGCGTTATGTCGTTCCGCTCACCATCGCCCTTCGAGAGCAGATGATTACTATGGAACATGTCAAGAATTCTCTCAAAGGCAAGGACGAAAAGATGGATATGCTCTACTCCTATCTTACCTCCACCGAGTTCCGCGACAAGATCCAGAACGTCATCGAAGCGTTCCAGTCCATGAAGGAATCTCTCGAAACTGAGAAACGCTCCATGGAGCGGATTTGGGCATCCCGCGAGAAGCAACTCGACCGAGTCATCTCCAACACCGCCCGTCTCTACGGCGATATGCAGGGGCTTATCGGAGCTCAGCTTCCGAAAGTGGAGTATTTGGAACTAGGGAGTGGAGAGGAATAAAAAAACTTGCATTTTACGTAAAATCCGTAATATACGGATATGTACTTATTAACTCCAGAAATATGGAAACTCTCACCGCTACGATAGTGCAGAAGAATTTCGGTGCCGTGATGCGCAAGATTGGTCGATCACCCGTATTTGTGAGCCAACATGGCGAGCCACGGGCAGTCATTCTCGGACTCGAGGATTTCCGGGATCTCATCGATGGTAAGATGGCGACAATTGCATATGAGTCGCGGGATTTTCTCTCCGTAGAAGAGTCGACTGATTTTATCGCTTCTCTTGCACGACATGCTTAGTATACAACTTTCCCGCCGTGTGCGGGATTTTCTTGAGGCTATTCCGAAAAAGCACGCATGACAAATCGCTCACAAGATCCAGGAGATCGCGACCGATCCGAATGCTCGTCCACCCCATCCGCTCCGAGGATTTCCAGGATACTATCGTGTCAAATCGGGCGAATATCGATTCATCTATCGGATCGAGAACGATCACATCTTGCTCGTTCTCATCGCCGGGAAACGAAACGATGACGAGATTTATCGGGATTTTTTAAAGATGATGAAATAAGGCAGTTTATCGGAGCACAGCTCCCAAAAGTGGAGTATTTGGAATTAGGGAGCGGGGAGGAATAGTTTTTTTATAATTAAGATTATAAGTATGGTAACGAAGAGAAAACAAATACATCCAAAAATAAAAGAAGTTCTTGGTTTTGATTCATGAATATCAGACAAAGAATTTCTAAAAAACTGGAAAAATAAAACTACTCAGGTTTGCAAGCCCTGCTGGGAATTAAAATATTGTCCATATTGACCATTCGTTGAACAGTCTCCAATATTACCACCACTCAGAGATAGTTCCATAGAGCATAATGAGTATCTAAAAAAATGTCTGGAAACAAATAAGATGGGGAATGTAACTCAATTATCTCCAGAGGAAATTAAAAAAGAAAAGGAATTTTTATCTATATTAGAAGAATATCCAAAATTTTTACTACCCGAAATCTTTCGTGAACTAAATGACGAGGAATTGGTTCAAGAAGGAATAAAAGAAAACTTGAAATTAATTGATTTATATCAAACTCCTTATGGTAATTTCGAAAGTTATAAAGTTCCTTTTCCTCTTGATGAAGAAGACGAAAAAGAAAGAATCTTTGAAGAACTTGATAATATAATTATAACACCTGAATTAACCAAGAGATTAAAGGAAAAAATCAATAAAATCAAAAAAGCAATAAAAACTGGTCATAGAGATGATACTAAACCACTAGACCCAATCAGAAGAAAGTACTTTGAAGAATCAGTGATCGAATTCAATCTGGAGGATTACCCAGAGGATATTCCAGAAAATATAACAGAAGCTGCGTGTAATATTTTTGGGCATATTTGTCCAGTTTTCTTTGTGGGAGAATCAATCACTGAAACTTCAGAGAAGCGAAGGAAGGGAAGATATATCTCTTTTAATACAAAGATGCGTGTAGTTAGGAGAGATAATTATACATGCCAAGAGTGTACTATGCACCTAAAGGATGACGAAGTTGAATTTGATCATATAATCCCAGTTTCTAAATGAGGAAGTTCAGAAGAGCATAATATTAGATTAACATGTTTTGATTGTAATCGAAGTAAACTTGATGATGTGAGGATATAGTACATTGAAAAAGATAGAATTTACTGAACGATAACTGATACTTGGTTTACATATGAATGTGAAACAGGTAGTAATTGTTTTATAAAACGAGTTCCTTCAATTGGAAAATAAATAATACCCTCACGAATTTCGTGAGGGTATTATTGTCTCTACTCTATCTCCACTCCCACCGGACAATGATCCGATCCTCGGACCTCCTGTCGGATAAAGGCACTTTGGAGTCTTGTTCGGAGTGACTCGGAAACGAGGAAATAATCGAGACGCCATCCGATGTTTCGGTCTCGTGCGTGGAAGAAGTTACTCCACCAGGTATACTCTCCCGTTTTCTCGGAATAAAAATGCCGAAACGAATCAATAAAACCACTGGAGAGAAATTTCCTGAATCCGTCTCGCTCCTCGTCGGTGAATCCGGCATTTCCCCGGTTCTCGCGAGGATTCGCGAGGTCGATATCCTCATGGGCGACATTCAGGTCTCCGCAGACGATGACTGGTTTCTCGACTTCTAAACGCTTGAGATAGTCGAAGAAGAGACTATCCCAGAGCTGACGGTATTCGAGTCGTTCGAGTTCCCGTTTGGCGTTCGGAGTGTAGACCGTGACGAAGAAATACTCCTCGAATTCGAGCGTGATAATGCGCCCTTCGGTATCGTGTTCCGCCATACCGTAGCCATAACGAACGGAGAGCGGTTTTATCTTCGAGAAAACAGCGGTTCCGGAGTATCATTTGCGTTCGGCGGCATTCCAATATTTTTGGTATCCGAGGGATTGGAGGTCGAGTCCCGCGGGGAATTGTTCTTCGGTCGCTTTCACTTCCTGGAGTCCGATGATATCGGGGGATTCTTTTGCGAGGTATTCGAGGAAACCTTTTGTGAGCACCGATCGGACTCCGTTCACATTCCAGCTGACAAATTTCATAGACGATTGATGAGAATATAACTTCCCTAATAGTAGGGGAAAACCAGAAAAAATCAATAAAAAATCCTCGAATTCGAGGATTTTTTATAAAATACTTATTATTAGTTTTCAATACGAATGGAAGGCCCCATAGCGTTACATACATAGATACTGTTGATGTACCCTGCTCCGCTCTTAAGTCCGGTTGGTTTTACGTCACGAACGGTCTTGAGGAAGAATTCGATATTCTCCTGAAGTTTTTTCGGTCCGAAAGAGAGTTTTCCCACGAGGGAGTGAACATTTCCTTGTTTGTCGTTTTTGAATTCGAATTTACCACCCATAACCTCTTTTACGATAGCGATAAGATTATCGCCTACCGTACCGGTCTTTGGATTAGGCATAAGTCCCTTTGGTCCGAGAACCTTTGCGATCTTACCCATCTTTCGCATCATAGCGGGAGTGGCGATTGCCACATCGAAATCGATTTTACCGGTCGCAACGATATCTACGAGGTCATCACCTCCGGCAACAGTCGCACCGAGAGCGAGGAGCTCTTTTTCATTTCCTACGTCAGTAAAGGCTCCGATTCGAACCGTTTTACCGCTTCCGTTCGGAAGACTGATAGTCGAACGAATCATCTGATCGGCGTATTTTGGGTCGATATTGAGATTAAAATGGATTTCTACCGTTGGGTCGAACTTCACCGTGTTCGTTCGTTCGAGAAGCTCTACCGCTTCGCCAACCGTATATATGCGTTCTTTTTCAACGAGGGCGATAGCCTGGTTGTACTTCTTTCCGTGTTTCTTCATGAGAATGATAATGATAAAAAATAAATTGGTCCAAGTGAAAGTTTATGAGCTTTCTCCCAATTTGTAGTTTTTGGACGCGCGAATTATATGGAAAATGAGAGGGAATGCAAATTTAAATAGGATTTTTAGAATTGCTTCAAAAACACGAATTTTTATCACCATCCTTATAAATCTTACCAAGAAATAACAAATCCTGGTGATGAACAGGTATAGCCAGCAGCACATTCGCTTAGAACACCAGGGATATAATTTCCCTCTGAATCGTGTGATGAGGGGGTCATGCAGGGTCTTGTCGCAGGAATCATATTGGAACGATTACACCATTGCGGAACCCACATACTAGTGCCCGCCCCACTTACCGTAATGGTTTTTTGTCCGTTGTAGGAGATTGTCGGATAGTTCCAAACAGAATTCATTCCAGAATCTTGTCAGCTCGAAGCGGTATTTTTAGCTATCCCTGGCGAAAATACATAATCTTTATTGCTATAATTACACGCAGGAGTACACATACCACAATCGCCATATCCATAAACGGGTAATCTGACATTAATCGTTCCATCCGAGTTGGTAGATACGGTAACGCTCCTGTTGCATGAAAGTTTTGTCACTCCTTCATCAATGATCTTAACCATAGGACCTCAATAAAGGGAACCATAGTAATCATCGCTATCATAAGTTCCATTGTCATACATTACGGCTACTTGAGAAATTGCCGTTGCCGGACCAGCGCTACTACAATTTATCCCATCCCACGCATACCCATTGTCACACTTATAATTACAAGCAGTTGAACTGGCTGTCGTATTATAGACAGTGGCGGAGTTAGCCGGAGACCAAGCGGTTCCGTCCCATGTCTGGGTATAGCTTGATACAGAATTCCAGGTAGTTCCAGTTGCCGGTTTGGCGGTACAGGTATGGATTTGAGAATCGGCCACACAGGAAGTTCCATTCCATGTGTAGTGTACATTACAAGTAAATCCACAACTTGTGACCGCATTTGTCCATGAAGTCGGGGGTTCCCATATCGAACCATTCCAAGTTTGAACATACGTATTTACGGTAGAAGCGGTTGCATTTGTAGGAATAGAACCTCAACAGGTAAGAGTTTGCTTATTGTTTACGCAGATTGGGTTTCCATTCGCAGTAAATCCCTTTACCACCTGAACTCATGGACAAGTTGTAGACATATTGGTGAAAAAATCTTGGAATTTCCCTCAGGTAGATTGTTCGGATGGAGTGGAGGGCAATGTAAGACCTGATGGGATAAGAGGAGTATGGGGTGTGATATCTGTAGAAATATCGGGAGTGACACAATATTTCCATCCGTCAGAAGCAAAACCTTTAACAATCTTGTTTCCAGAACAGAGTCCGGAGAGATTTTCGAAATATTTTGCAAACTTACCCCCTTTGATTTGTCCTGTCGGAGCGTTGGTTGGATACGCTCCAGAAGTAGCGGGAGTGGTAATGGAAATTACCGGCCCACCGTACGTCCCGTCCGATGGGACGCAGATTCGATTCAGATTTGCATCAAATCCTTTGAGAAACTCATTTGCAGGACAGGACACAAACATATTGGTAAATCGAGTGGAAAAAGAACCGTTTGTTATAAATGATGAGGGGGTAGTGGTTGGAAAAACAATCACTGCTGCATAGACAAGACCTATGAGGAGAGAAAAAGATCAAAAAACAAGAAGGAATTTGAAAGAAAGGGTCTTATTGATTAATCACTTTTGTTGTTTATCTTGCATATAACGAGAGGATAATATATTTTTCAAGTTCATGGTACCTGAAAATTATATACCAAAATAAAAAAATACAAAAAGATTTTTCTTCTCGGTATGATTTTTAATCTCGATTAAAACTGCTTCAAAAAAGCCAAATTCGGATTCTGAAAATAGCGCATATCAGGTATTCCATAATTAATCATAACGAGACGATTGAGTCCGAATCCGAAGGCGAATCCGGCGTATTCGTCCGGGTTGATTCCTCCTTCTCGAAGGACATTCGGATGGATGAGCCCTGCTCCCATAAACTCTATCCATCCGGACTTCTTACAGATCTTGCACCCGGTTCCCGAACAGAATGGACAAGAGAAATCCACCTCCACTCCCGGCTCTACAAATGGAAAATACCCGGGACGCATACGGATGGAAACTTCTCGACCGAATATATCGGAGAGCATCGTTCGAAGTGTGTATTTCAGGTTCGCAAGGGTAATGTTTTTATCGATCACCATTCCTTCCACCTGATAAAAAGTATTCTCGTGCGTCGCATCGATATCCTCATTTCGGAACACTCGCCCGGATATGATTGCCTTAATCGGAGCTCCTTTGGATTTCATGATGATATTCTGCATGCTCGAAGTCTGCGTCGCGAGCACATTCCCGGTTCCCTCGAGCCAAAAAGTATCCTGCATATCGCGAGCCGGGTGGGTTTTCGGGATATTGAGCGAGTCAAAATTCCAGTACTCGGTCGTCACTTCGTTCGATTCGTAAATATCGAATCCCATGCGTTTGAAACTATCCTCGACCTTCATAAGCGTCCGAGTGATTGGATGAAGATGGTTTCCTGTATCCTCGGAAACCGGCAAAGTTACGTCTTCGAACTCGTTCGCGAGCCGATCAGCGATGATCCGGTTCTTGATAACCGTGAGCTGTGTCTCGAAAGCGGCAGTAATGCGAATCTTGCATTCGTTGATGGCTTTTCCGACCGTTTTCTTCTCTTCGTCGGAAAGGTCTTTCACTCACTTGAGGAGTTCCGTCAAAGACCCGTTCTTCCCGAGAATGGCGTTACGGAGATCGATGAGAGTGACTTCGGACGTGAGGGCGGATATCTGAACGAGAGAGTCTTGTTCGAGGGATTGGAGAGTATGGAGCATAGGATTATTCTAGATCTTAAGTGGCATAATGATGTGTCGGTAGGTGCTCTTTCCATCGGTTTCGGGAACTCCCTTAATCATTATGGGAGAGAGGGGAGTTTCGAAATCGATACTCACGTAATCCTCCTTGATAACTCCGAGTACTTCGAGCATATAGACGGAGTTGAGTCCGATTTGTGCATCTTCGCCCTCTACAGAGGCAATGACGCGGATATTCCCAGCTCCGATTTCGGTATCTCCGGTGGAGATTTCGAGTCAGGACTCGCTTCGAAAAGCGATGCGGGTGTTGTAGTTATTTTCACGACTGATGAGGTTCGCCCGTTTAAGAGCGATGATGAGGTCGTTTCGCATCACGACTCACTTTGTGGCATATCCTTTCGGAAAGAAGTTTCCGTAATCCGGAAAATGTCCGTTGAGAAGACGGGAAAATACCTTGATGGTTCCGAATACCACGAGAAATTGATTTTCCGAGAGAAAAAGTTCCACGGAAACATTTTCCGGGAGAATTCGTGAAAGTTCCATAGCAGTCTTCGATGGGATGATAATCGAAGTAGAGTCGGTCGATTGTATAGCATTCACGAGAATATATTCGGAGAGTCGGAAACTGTCGGTTGAGGCAAAAACGGCGTTTTTATCCTTGAGGGTGAAATAGATTCCGGCAAGAGTTGGACGGATATTTCCTTCGGCGGTGGAGAAGAGAGTATGATCGATCGCTTTTTTCAAGTCTCCGGAGTTGATACGAAACGGTTGTTCTACTTTGAAAACCGGAATGAGCGGAAATTTCGACGCTTCGATACCCTTTACTTTTGTTTCGGAAGAAGGAGTGGTAAATTGGAGAGAACCACCGGAGAGAAGCTCGATAGTTACCCGATCATCCTGTACGAGCGAGATAAAAGAGGCGAGAAATTTCGCAGAAACCGTAAAATTCCCTTCCAGTTCGATGTCAACACCCGTATCAACCACGTATTCCATTGCCATCTCTAGATTATTGGCAGTGAGTACGATTTTCTTGTATTGAGCCGAGATGAGAATGTTCTCAAGTATGGGTGTCATATTGGACACCGTGCTCGCATGACTCACTACATCAATTGCTTCCTTGAGAATTTTGGTGTCAATCGTAAAACGCATGAGGAAATGGTGGTTAATTATGATGAAAATTTTTACATATCTCTCCGATATGATTATTTTACAAATTATTTTGAATCTCAATTTCCCATACAGAGTACAAAAAACTTGGAAAAAATCAAATAGAAATGATTATTTTTTGTATTTTTCTAAAAAATCACTATAGTACCCAGGATTTTACCCACTTATCACTCCCATGAGCATGAATCGAATTTTCGAAAAAAGCTCCGGAGGAATCGTTTACAGAAAACAAAAAGGCAAAATTGAAGTACTCCTTCTCGAATGGGAAAATGCCAAGAGAGAAAGGGAATTCGTACTGCCAAAAGGGCATATGGAAAATACTGAGACCGCCAAGGATACAGCGCTCAGAGAAATCAATGAGGAAACCGGGCTTGCTATAGAGGATCTTGAGATTATAAAATTTATGTCCAAGATAAATTATAGCTTCATAGCAACATACAAGGAAGGATCTCCAGTTATAGAAAAGGATGTCTATCTCTTTCTCGTGAAGTACAACGGTAATGCCAATCCTGTTATAGAAAAAGATAAACGATTCTACGGATTTCGATGGTTTAGCATCGAAGAACTCAAGACAGCTAATATTAAGCCAGATATACATGGTTTTGTTAAGAAGAATATCCAATATATGTAAAGAGAAATCTTTGAAAAACTCGTTCTTCGAGATTAAATCTCCGCTTCTTCGTTCTCCGTACAGTCGTACGGTTCGCTTAGATACTCGATTTGCACTCGAATTACTTCGCTTTTGAAAGATTTCTGTACATCAAAAATCTTTTAGTTTTATATTTTATACTTTTGTTCCTATGGACATAACTTCTCGAAATAATCAGATAGTTATCACTTCTGATAAAAAAGAAATTATCTTTCAGAGTCCCAGTTCCATCCTACTTGATGGTATGATGATTGATTTTCATGGTGAATATGAGAAATCCGGATTTCTTGCGACTTTTCATGAAGTGGAAGGAAAATCTCTTTTCACTCTTCGGGTGGAAGGGAAAAACATCGCCTATGTTCCAACCGATACACTTGAAGTTACCGAAAAGGTAGTCGATTTTCTCGGAAATATCGATATATTGATACTTCCCGGAGACAAGAGTGCGACGAAGATTTTCGAGAATCTCGAAGCTCGCATGGTGGTTCCCTATGGAGAAGAAACTCCGATATTTCTTTCCTCTCTCGGACAGAACATTGAAATGGTGGAAAAATACAAAACGAAAGAGAGTGATTTTGAAGGCGAAGCAACGGTATTTGTGCGAGTGGGAAACTAATAATGAAAAGTTAATAAAAAATACGGGCTCGTACGAGCCCGTATTTTTTATTTTCCCGAATGCTCTCCCTGGATATCTGAAAGGACTTCTTTCCCGTTTGGCAGAAATCTTCTTATATCACATGCCTCTATATTGCTGTCATCATAAGGGTCCAGATGGATGGTCACGAAAGAATTCGGGAAAATTCCCTTGAGCCTGCATTCGATCGTATCGCTCACGGTATGCGCTTCAAGAAGAGTGATTTTCGTGTCGAAAACAAGATGGAACTCGATAAAGATATCTTTACCGGAACATCGAGTTTTGAGAAAATGATAGGATTGAACGTCCGAAGAAGTTTTCTTTATGATGTCGATAATTTTTAATATATCAGATGCACACAAAGCTTTGTCCATAAGCATCTCGTAAGCGGAGCGTATAATCTGACTCGCACCGTAAAGGATATATGCCGATATGACGAGAGAAACAACCACATCGATAACATACCATCCGGTAAATTTTATAATGATGATGGTAATGATAATTCCGACATTGGTAAAGAGATCCGTTTTATAATGAAACGCATCCGATTTTATGATGAGATTATTGGTTTCCCGAGCGACCCGATTTAGATATCATACGATTCCAACGGTAAATATAATAGATACGACCATAAAAATAATCGAGGTATCGGCATCTATAATAAAATCTTTACTTATAAACTTTCGAATCGCAAAAAAGGAGATAAGAAACCCCGAAATAATAATAATCAATCCTTCTATAAGTGCCGCAAGCCCTTCTATCTTCCCATATCCGTAGTGATACGTATCATCATCGCCCTGCATGGATTTCTGGAGAGCGAAGAAATTGATGATGGAAACGAAGAAATCCAGAAGAGAATCGATGGAACTCGAAATAACCGTCAAACTTCCCGTCATAATACCTCCGGTAAATTTAATAACAGCAAGAATAAATGCCGTGAGACTCGCGATAATAACCGCTTGTTTGGGAGAATGGGACATACAGATCGAGAGAAAAGAGTATGAAATTCGGGGAAAGAGTACGAATTTTCCGAGAAAATACAAGAAGAAAGCAGTATTTTTTTTCAAAATTTTGCTCTTTGAGATTTTTCCGTATACTTCTTTATAGAATTTTTTAGTCTCAAATATTCTCATGTCCAAAAAAATCTACATCATCGACGGGTACAATTTCCTCTATCGGGTCTTCTACGCCATTCCTCCATTTTCCCTCAAAGACGGGACTCCCGTGAATGCGGTTTTTGGTATGGCGAAAATACTTCTCTCCCTCCATCGGGAAGATCGACCGGATTATCTCATCTTCACGCTCGACTCCAAGAGCAGGGCACGACTGGAACTCTATCCGGAGTACAAAGGAACCCGCGACCGTATGCCGGATAATCTGAAGACTCAGGAATCCATTATCATGGAGATGCTCCGAATTATGGGAATCAAGCACCTGAAAGTCGACGGATTCGAGGCGGATGATATCATCGGAACACTCGTTACCGACCTTGGGAAAGATAAAGAAAATAATATCTTCATATTGTCTGGAGACAAAGATCTCTACCAGTTCATCGATGGGAATGTTGCCATTTACGACACGATGAAGCATAAGATCTATCATACCGCCGAGGCACGGGAAAAATTCTCGGTCGATCCGAAACATATCGTGGATTATCTCGCCATCTGCGGAGATTCCTCGGACAATATCCCCGGGATTCCTGGCTTCGGGCCGAAAAAAGCGGAATCTCTCATCAATGAATATGGGACTTTGGAGAATATTTATGATAATATAGAAAGCATTTCTGGGAAAACTCGCGAAGTGCTCGAAACCAATAAGGAAATAGCTTTTGTCAGCAAACAGCTTGCCACGATAGATACTGCGGTTCCGCTCGATAATTTCTCGCTTGATGAGCATATATTTGCTGAACGAAATTTTCTGACTCCCGAAGTCATTTCGTTTTTTACCGCTTACGATTTTCGTTCTCTTCTCCCGAAAGAACACGTTCAGACGAAGGATTTTTCGTCCCTCAAGCTGAAGCAGATTTCTCTTCTCGAAAGTTTAGAAATAGACAAATGTCTTGAACTTTTGAAAAAAAATCGGAAAATATCTCTCGCCACTTATGGGGAGCGATTTTCTCTCACGGGGGGAAGTATCTATTTTGGAGGTGATGAGATCTATGTTTTTGAGACAAATATTGTTCATCTCAAGCCTTTTTTTAAAGAAATACTCTCTGGTAACTACGAAGTTATCGGATACGACCTAAAAAAAGACCTCGAACGAATCGAGGCTTATTTGGAGGGAAGCATAGACGAAATAAAAACCGGACAGATGGGATTGTTCTAATAATTCGTCCAAATTTGCAGGTACTGGTTTGAAGTGTTGTTGGATTCATTGGATTCGTCGACATTATTATTCGCATCAACTGTGGCACTCAGAGAATAATAGCTTCCATTGGAGAAAATATTGAGTTCCAAAGGACTTGTAAATATATGAGAACTCGTACATTGTCCCCGGGTAAGCTGAAGGGCAGTATATGTATTCGCAGTAATATTATCTGAAATAAAAGTCGTTCTTATGGAAGCGGAATTTCTCATATCGCCTCCTTGATTGCAGATCTCCGCCACGATATGTCTATCTGAAGAGTTTTGGTATATTCTTTGAATAATTAGGTCGGATCGATCATATTGTGGAGGGGGGTAATAATAGTTGGAGTTATATGTATTGCAGTAATTATTAGCGGGAGTGCAATAATAGATATTATTGGAGTTATAGTTCGTATTAAAATTATTGCAGTAATTATTGGAAGAGCTACAGTAATTGGTATTGTAGTAATTATTGGGATACTGTGAAGAATTATTATAGCTATTGCTGGAACAGTAATTATTGGAAGAATTACAGTATATAGTACTATTATTTTGGTAAGAGGTATTTGTAGAATTGTAGTAACTGTTATTGCACGCAGTATCCCAAGAAGGACAGATATTATTACGGTAATAACTAGTGGCACTATTACTGGAACAATAACCATTACTGGAATTACAGTAATAGGTATTGGAAGAGGAATTATAACTATTGCAGTAACTATTGCTCAGATTGCAATAATTGGAGTTATTCGTATTGCAATAGTTGTTGGAAGAAGTGCAATACTGGGCATTGCTATGAGAGTTGTTGTAGTACGTGGGGGTTGATGTAACGACAGGTGAGTTTTTTGATGGGGAGATGATATTCACCGTCTTTACTATCTTGTTATTGCTCTTCATTTTTTCAGTTCTCCCGTTTTTGAGAAGTGCCCCCGCAGCGATATTATATGTTCCAGATGTGGTGATTCCAAGCTCTCCGATCGAAGCAACCTGAAAATTGTGACAATTGTTTGTATCCAAGGCAATAGGTTCGACTAGAGAGATGATTCATCCATCAAGTTTCTTGATAGCAAGAACGAGAGTATTTTCAGAATCAGTGAGAGCTCAACCGAGATTGCAGACTCTCAAATATAGGAATCTTGTTTCTTGATATACATCAGCAACAGCAATATCGGGAAGGTATTTAGTCAGAATATCGAAAGGAGAGGCCGCAGAGACAGAGTTGTAAAGAATGCTCACGAGCCACAGAAACAAGAATATTTTAGGAGTGATACGCATATATTTGACAATAAATGGTAATATCCCATTATTATAGACTTTTTATGGAAATAGCAAGAACAAAATAGGCCTCGAACGAATCGAGGTCTATTTTGAAGAGGGTATGAAAAATACAGTTATTTTAAACAGACATATATTCCGTTACTCCGTAGTACTTTGCAGCAGCCATAACATAATCTTCTGCAGTTGGACTTTTTGGATTTTCCATACGCGCCACAATGGGAGCATTTACTGCCATGGCAGCACGAACATTTTTATCACCAAAATGCTCTCCTGCATGATAATATACGATGGATTCTCACCAACTACAATTTCTGAAGTTTTTTACATAATTGAGATATTCACATGTTGCAATAATCTGATCCTCCGGATTATTTCTATCCAAACGTCGTCAAAGAGTGAAACGAAGTCTATTGGAAATGTCTACCCATGTTCCATCGGTAATCTGTCCGAGTCCATAAGCACTTGACTCTGGATTTTTAATAAATGGATCGAATGAACGGTTCTCCTTTTCAAAAAGATTATTCACGAGCATATCTTTTGGTATCCCGTATTTGGAAGTCTCTCGATCGAGTACTTCGCCAAAAGTTTCAAGAAAATTCTTTTTACTCTCAGGATTATATTTTTCCCATTTTTTTTGACGTTCTTTCTGTTTTTTTATTTCTTCTTGTGCCTCTTCTTCGAGTTTCCTATCCTCTGGAAGTCCAGAAAGAGCCTTTCCGTCATTGTCGATCATATCCTCGATTCTTCGCTCATGGAGCCATTTATCCTGTGCTTCATTCGCTTCCTGAAGTCCCTTTTCATCAACCGCTCCTATTTTCACTACCTCAATTGTATCTCCATCATAAATCGGGAGATATCCTCCAGTTTTGAGCTCATAATATCCGGGACGAGGGGTGTATTTCCGTTCTCCTTCCACTCCATTGATTTTGACACGACTCACAGTCGGTGGAAGGACATCTCCTGCACCGATGATATGGTTAATGTTTTTATTTTCTCCGAAATTGACGATAAAGTTCTTGTGTTCACCACGTTCGATAAATTCTCGCGTTGTGGATTTCGTAGGATCCGTTCCGACCGGAACGAGGAGAAGATTCGCAAGATCCACTCATTTTTTCTTGAGAAGAAGAATATCAGATGCTTTGAGTTTTTCGAGAGTATCTTTTTCTTTGAGAATTTCTTTCTGCTCTGATGTCGCTCTTGTTTGAAGCAAAGAAAAACGGGCAATTCGTCCTCGTTGTCTCTCAAGATCTACTATTTTTCGTGTACGTTCTTCAGTCGGATTCATGACTTGTAACCCCTGAAGTGTTGCAAGTTCCGTCCGAACAGGACTAGTAGCTTTATCAAGAGAACGTGTAGCATCGGACATCCCATTGGGAAATACCACTTTTGAACTCGTGGACTCCACAGTTTTAGGTATTTTTTTTGAATCAATAGAGTTTTCTGTTTCAAGAGAAGTAATGATACTTGTCATATGTTTTTATAGTAAGTAATAATTTCCTCCATCATACTCTATCTTTCGAGAAAAAGCAAAAAAAGTACCCGATAATTCGAGTACTTTTAAAAAGTTTTTCTATGAAAGTGTAGAAAAATGAAAGAATGATAATTTTCGTATGAAAACTGCGGATTCGAGTGAACCGTACGACTTGTACGGAGAAGCTATTTAGCTCCCCTCGTGGGCCAGAGAAACGTAAAGTTTGAATATGAAGATTGAAATTATTTCATTTTTTACCCGCCGATTGCAGCGAGTGCCTGTTCCTCGGTATCAGTGATGCTGATAATGGAGGTGATGCCTACAAGCTCAAGAGTGTCTTTCACTTCCTCAGTCATATTCGTAATATACATGATACCGTTCCCGTCCTCGATATTGGAAAAAATATCCGCGATATATCCGATAGATTTACTGTTGAGGTATTTGAGTCCCATAAAATTGAATATAATCTTTTTTCCAGCGAAATCCCCGATAGTATTATAGACGGCAGTAAACGTCTTGTCTGCATTGGTTTCATCGAGTTCCCCGTGGAATTCGAATATATCGACAGATCCGACATTTTTTTTCTTGATATCAATAGGCGTGTTCATACAAAAACATAAATTAAAAGCTAAATACACGGGTATTATAGCACTTTCTGCCTTTCTTTGCAAATTTATTGCAAAAAAATCTTTTTTCCATACGCTAATGGAAAGTTTCATATCGTAAAAATTTCCTTTTCCCATGTTTTCTCCTCTTATACTTGAAATAACCAATAATTTCCCGACAAACATAAAAAAGGATATCGAAATTCTCATATCTCCGCTTTATTATAATCCTATTTGGCAAACGATAGAGTGGCAGATAATGCTTCTTAAAACCAAGTATGCAAAGAAGAGCTTCTTCGTCGGACTCTATGAAGATAAAAAGCTTCTCTCCTATATGCTTGTCGAGAAGCGGGATATCGGACTTGGATACGATGGCTTTTTTTGTATCGGTGGACCGATTGTCGGGGATGAAAAATCTCTGCAGATACTCTCGAAAGTTCTCAAAAATCTCTCCATAAAAGAAAAAGTGGTATTCGTTCAGATGGAATCGCTTTTTCCTGTTGCTCTTCCGAATTTTAAAGAAGGGTTTTACAAAAATTTTATAGAAAAACATACTGCCATCATTCATCTTAATCAAGACAACGAGGCTATTCTCGCTCATATGAAACCAAAGGGGCGGTACAATATTCGCGTAGCGGAAAAAGCGGGGGTGCAAGTGGAACAAGTTTCCTATACAGAGGAACATCTCGATTTATTCTATGAGATTCTCGGAGAAACCCTGGAACGAGATGGATTTGCGGCAAATTCCAAAGAATATTTTCGGGTATTTCTTCAGTATCTTGAAAAACAGGAACTTGGCGGACTCTTTATCGCCAAACGAGAAGAAGAGGTGATCGCCACCGGTATTTTTATATTCTACAAAAAAACGGCCCTCTATTATTACGGAGCATCCAGCTCGGATAATGTAAAGAGAAAATATATGGCGAGTTATTTATTGCAATGGAAAGCTTTAGAGGAAGCGAAAAATCGAGGATGTGAGATATTTGATTTCCTCGGGATTGCCGACCCAAATGAGCCTGATTCGCCTCTCGCATGAGTTACTGATTTCAAACTCAAGCTCACCGATGAAACGAAGGAGTGGCCAAAAACCCAGATACTGGTACTGAGAAAGGCATCTTTCCTGCTTCTTAACATAAGAAAGATGCTGAAAAGATGCAGAAATTATTTTTTTTAAAAAGAGAGCTTATATCTGACAGAAGCATAATTTTTTGCTAATTCCGCATTTAAATTCCCCACATTCCCCGAAAAGGTATGGCTGAATTGGAGTTTTGGTCCATTTTTTGTCAACTCCGCCTTCATCGCTCCTGACTCTGACTGGAATTTCAATCCGCCCTGCATAACCGATATTCGAGTATTTCCAGAAGAGAGCGAGAGGATTGCGTTTATATTTGCCCGCACGCCATCGATTGTTTCGATCCTCTTAGGAGCAAGATTTGTTTCCGTAGTAAAATTATTCTCTAGCTTTATCTCTGTCGGTTTCAACGATGGTAAATTTGGTGTACGAAAGATAAGACTATCGACTCGTCCTGTAATCACGTTTGCTGTCTGATTTATATCGGAAACTTCCAGAGAATTTGCCACGACGGGATTATTCGACTTGAATACAGGGACTATCTGTTCCATCGCAACTCCCGCTCTGATATCCGCCGCGAGGCAAGTATTCGGTGTGGAAACAAGAGCGGCTTGTCAAAGCATCATAGTAGTTCCAACAATCCACCCGCGTGTATTCATAGGGTATGTTTTATATATATACTCTCCTGAATATAATCAATATTGTCAAAATGTAAAATGATTTTGTTAAAAACTTGTTAAATTCTAAGGAGAGACTCTTGTTTTTTTCTAAAATGAGAGAAAAATTTAAAAAAAAGATACCTCCTTTCGGGGGTATCTTGTTGAGTTTCTTTGGTTGCGGAGGTACGAATCGAACGTACGACCTCAAGGTTATGAGCCTTGCGAGCTACCACTGCTCTACTCCGCGATATATTTCTCCTAAAGAGAAGTAGGGCTAGTATATGGAAAACATGAAAAAAGCAAAAGTTTTTTCGATTTTGTCTATATCCCAACTTGTTTTCTTTTCCATTCTTCGATTCTTTTGTGATTCCCCGAGGTAAGCTCTTCAGGGACTCGGAGTCCCTGAAATACCTCTGGACGAGTGTAGTGCGGATATTCTTGTTTTCATCCGAGAGCTTTGCTATAGGATTCTTCCACGAGCGATTCTGGGCTGATAACCCCAGGAATAAGTCGAACCACTCCATCGATGAAAACAAGAGAAGAGAGTTCTCCAGAAGAAAGGACATATTCGCCTATAGAAATTTCCTCGACATGAAACAGGTCTATAATTCGTTGATCAATACCTTCGTAATGTCCACAAATAATTATCAGATCCTTGTCTTCTTGAAGAGAAAAACCTTCTAAAACTTCTTGATTAAGCAATCGTCCACGAGGAGTCAAAAAGACTTTGTGAATCTGTTTTCATTCTTTTTTTTCAATCTCGGTAATGAGATTATAGAGTGGCTCGGGAGCAAGGATGGTTCCAGGAAATCATCCATACGGACGATCATCCGAGCGACGGGTGTTTTTGACGGAATAATCCGCGAGATTATAGAGATGGAAGCTCGCAAATCCCCCTTTCTCTGCACGTCCCATAATACTCGTAGAGAGGTAGGGTTTAAGAACTTCTGGGAAGAGAGTGATAATGTGAAAGTGCATATTACTTTATACTCTTAATTTCTACATCAAAAATAAGGGTTTTTCCGGCAAGTTCGTGAGTATTGGGAACTCCGATAGTGATAGTTTCTGTTGTGATTTTAAGTATCTTCATCTTGCTTCCATTGGGCATAGTTCCTTCCATTCCTTCCTTGATCTTCTTTCCGTAGAACGGATTTGCTTTGTTTACGACCTCGAGAGTCACTTCCGTGTCAGTGAGTTTTTTCACCGTTACGTTATTCCCTTCGAATGTTGCCTTGAGTCCAACTACCATCTTCTTTCCGTAGAACGGATTTTGCGTATTGTCGATATCGACCGTCACATTGTCTCCTTCGATTTTTGTTACTTTTGCTTGGACACTTCCTGCTTCTATGATTTTACCAACGGATAAATCCTTTCCTTTTTCACCGAGAGCACTCATGGGAACAGTTTGAGTGATAGTATCTTTGAAATTTTCACGGGGAACAGTTTCGCTGAAAACATCTTGGAAATATTTAGCAGGCACTTCCTGTTCCGTGTAAGCTTCTCCGTATGCATCGACTGGAGCAAGTGTGAGGGTTTTTTTCTCTCCGAGTTTCATCCCGACTACTCAGGAGTCAAATCCCTTGATCATCTGACCGGCACCGACCGTAAAGGAGAGTGGTTCGTATTTTCGTCCGGAATCCGGAGAATAATTCTTCGTCTTTTTTGCGAATTCTTCGATGGATGCATCGAATACCGTACCATCTTCAAGAGTTCCAACATAATCTACTTCGACCGTATCACCCGATGATACCACTTCTTTCTTTGTAGAAGTTTTTTCCATTTCACTCGAAACTTTTTCGGAAGTTGCATCCAAGTTTTCAGTTTTTGTATTTTCCGTACTATTGAAGCAGGATGTAAGGACGAGAGGAGTTATAGCGAGTATCGCGAGAGCTTTTTTCATAAACGAAAGAAAGATAGTAATAAAAAGTGACAAATCCCATTGTTCGACGCTTACACGAAGTGCGAGTGAGTATCTCATAAAAGGCATTTGCAAGAGAAAAACAGAAATTCATCTGTATTTTCGTATAATCCTATGGATTTTTAGTTTTTTTGCAAACATAAAATCGCTTTTTCGAGACCGAGTCGGAGTGCATCATCGGTATCACCGATTCCTTCTCCTGTTTTCATACGTTTATCCAAGGTGATAAACTCATAAAACAAAATCTCTATTCTTTTGGAATGCTTCATATTTTTCCGCATTTTCTCGAAAGCATACGGGTGGATTTTCAGAAGGGACTGCACTTCGCTTGGTTCATAGCTCGATGAGAGAAGCTTCGCTGCGTAAAGAAACGTTCGAAGCGTGGAAACGAGAGTTGAAAAAACATAATGAATATTATGTGTTTCCAAAATATTTATCAATTCACGGTGAGCCATAGAACTATCCAGAAGGAAAATAGCATCCGTCAGGGAAAATATAGAGGTTTCGATCGTGGGAATTACGGTAGTTTTAATATCCTCCTCGGTGATCCATCCATCCTGCTTATAGAGTGCGAGTTTATCTATCTCGCTCTCGATGCGATTGATGTCGGCTCCTGTGTATTCTATGAATCTTACGAGTGCTGTCACATCAATATGAGGAAGTTTCTTACGAATATATTCACGAAGAGCATTTCACTCCAGTTTCTCGTATTCCTTGAGAGTAGCAACGCTTATAAGGTGCTTATATAGAGCCTTTCTCTTATCGGGTTCGGTAGAAACGAAGAGTACCACGGTTGTTTCTGGAATCTGATCGAAAGCTTCGAGGATAATGGATTCTGGATCAAGAGTTTTGGAAGTGGATTCTTCCGTTTTTTCTTTCCGCAAGGGACTGTCCTCACGAATATCGTCTTTTTGGATCGTGGCAAACGGCACATCTTCCAGAATAATGAGTCGCTTTTCTCCGAGAAAAACGGGAGTCAGAAGTTCCGCTTGTATATTCACCTTCGCGAGACTTTCCTTATCAAGTCGAGAGATATTGTATTCCCCGTATTTTTTCGCGAAAATATCAATCCAGGCATCGAGGTCGCGCCGGAGGAAGATATGGTTGGAACCAGTGAAAAATACGATATTTGGACGAGACATGGGGATGAATTGAAGTTATTTCATGAGATTATATTCAAAAATTGCAAAAATTAAATTTTAAATTAAAGCAAACCATTTACTGATTAATAATCAGAAAAAAAGGCCCCATAAATTACATGGGGCGATCTACGAGATAAAAAATTTGTTTACTCGTAAGAATTACTTATTTATACCATCGTTCCAATACTCTTCTGTACCCTCATTCCATACTTTATTGCTTGCCAAACCAAAAAAGAGAGTGACAACAAATAAAGCAGAAAAACTGAAAGATTTGGTTCCAGATGAAGAATCATTGTATGACCCCCAGAGAAAAGTACGGTTAGTATGACCATTATTCCAGCCATATTTGCCCGCTCTTTATTATTTTTTCGGAAATTCTCATCCCGAATAGCGTAAAGATAGAGCAGACTTGGAAATACTGGAATAAATATTGCAAAAATAATTGTAAATACCATGATGATCTCCTTTTTTAAAAAATCATGTATTCTCTTTATAATCACTTTAATTTAAAAGTCAATATTTTATAAAAACACTATTATTAAAACTTTTGCCTTTTCTCCCGTCTCGGGTACAATACCGCACGTTCTAATTCATCACCAAATACTATGACTCTTCAAACTAACTGGAATCTCACAAAATACTTCTTCACTGGACTTGATGATCCTCGTCTCAAAGCAAATATCGATGCCATCCTCCCGCTCGCGGAGACTTTCGAGAAAAAATATCACAATATTATCAAAACTTTTTCTCTTCCCGAACAGGTTCTCGAATACTATGCGGATTACGAAAAAATGTCCCATGAAATGGGAACGGGGAGCATTTATCTCTCCTATCTCCAATCGCTTGATACTCAAAACGATGCGGTTATCAAGAAGATGGGGGGACTCGAATGTGTCTTCATCGAAGCTTCCTCCAAGCTCCTCTTCATCTCGCAAGAGTGGAAGGAACTCGGATACGAGAAAATAATGTCGTTTGCCAATAATCCTGTTCTCGCGGACTACAAAAACGTGCTTGTTTCCAAGGCAGACAATCTTCGGTATGTTCTCGGAGAACGAGAGGAATTTGTACTCAATGAAAAGTCCCGAGCTCTCGGCGTTGTTGAGGGACTCAGAGAGGAACTTACGAACTCGTATTCGTTTGAGATAGAGATAAACGGCGTGAAAAAAACCATGACCGATGAAGAAATCCGAAGTCTTCGAACGAGTCCTAATCGTGAAATCCGTCGGAAATCCTATGAATCGCTCCGTGCAGTCTACAATAGTAAACAGGCACAGATTACTCTCGGGAATATCTATGCTGGAATCGTCAAAGACTGGGCTTCTGATGTGAAGCTCCGTGGTTATAATACGGTTATGGAGCCACGAAACACTTCTGAGGAACTCGAAAACGAGGTCGTAGATATGCTCTTGCAGGAAGTTCAGTCTGCCTATCCTCTTTTCAGTCGTTTCATCGAAGCGAAACGGAAGCTTCTCGGTCTGGAGACTTTCTATAATTATGACACGAGTGCTCCGCTTTCTACGATAGAAAAAGAATTCTCGTTTGAAGACGGAATGAAGCTCCATCTCGCGACCATGAAAGACTTCGATCAGGAGTTCTATGACTACTCGGTTGATATGCTCGAATCCGGGCGAATCGATGTATTTCCAAAGTTCGGGAAACGAAACGGTGCTTTTGCGAGCTCTCGTCCAGGAGAACCAAGTTTTGTACTTCTCAATTATACAAACAAACTTCGGGATGTTTCCGTTATTTCTCACGAGCTCTGACATGCGATCCATGGTCACCTCTCACAAGGACAAAAACCAGCGGTATACGACAGTCCGCTTTCTCTCGCGGAAACCGCTTCCATATTCAACGAGATGCTCCTCTCCGAGAAAATTCGAAAAGAACTCTCGCAGGAAGAATACAAGGAATTCCTCAATGAAAAACTCTCGGATACGTTTGCCACTATCTTCCGTCAGATTCAGTATGTGGCATTCGAGCGCCGAGTTCACGAGGCGATTTTCGCAGGACAGGAACTCACCTATCATGATTTCAACCGCATGTGGCGAGAGGAACAGGTTCGTATGACTGGGGGGAAGGTTATTTACGATGTGGATGCAGAAAATGAATCCGGTTGGTCCATGATTCCCCATATCTTCGCGAGCCCATTCTACTGTTATGCCTACGCCTTCGGAAATATCCTCGTATTCGCCCTCTATAACCGCTACCAGAAAGAAGGTCAGGGTTTTGTCGAAAGCTACAAGGATATCCTCCGTTCGGGAGGTTCCAAACGTCCAAAAGATTTGCTCGCCGAACATGGATTCGACATTACCTCACCGAAGTTCTACCGAGATGCGATGGAAGAAATAGAGAAAATGGTGGTGGAGTTTGAGGGGTTGGTAAGAGAGAAATAAAGTGACAAAACAAAAATATATAATAGACTGTTCATAGAATCTAATAAATTAAAGCCTCTCCTATGGCTCAACTTGATGCTATCATCGCACAAATTTCCCTCTCCCTCTCGATTACATCGTTCGATGTATATATCTTTTCTGGATTGCTCATAGCAATGGGAATAATCGCAGCTCTGGGGCTCGCTCGGATATATAGCGTATTCTTCGGAACGGTTCTCGGAATCGGGATATTCGTTCTGTTCTCGACCATCCTCTCTCCCGAGCTTCAGACTCCGGAGACCCTCAGTCTCGTGAGTGATACCTTTGCGAAAGTTCTTATCGGATCTTCCGTGTATCTGATCTTCATTCTCGCGATTCTCGTTCCTATGAATGGAGGTGTCAATGTTTCACTTCCGAAAAGTGCTCTGGGGATGGTATTTCAGACCCTTACGCTTTCGCTTATTCTCATACTTTTTCTGCTTGCGGTATTCCTCTGACTTGCGGAAAAAAGCTATATCTTTCTTCATACGGACAGTGCTTTTGCTCTCATGAAGAAACTTAATTTTTATGGAGAACTTCAGAGCTCGCTTCTTTTTACTTTTATCGGTTCTCATCTTCCAACGATTATCATAATCTCTATCGGATTTATCATCTACAAGATGCTCTTTTCCGACATCGTAAATACTCTCGTTGCATCGCTCATCGAGAATATAAAGAAACGAAAAACTCCTTCGTGAGAATCCCATGATGACGGGTGACACGAGGAACATGAAAATTATAACCATTGATCTGAAGAACATGAAGAAGAACAACATGGAAGTCACGGATGACACAGACATCATTAGAACAGAATTCATCAATGAATATTCTATAAAATCAAACATATGAAAAATCCCATCGCGAGTACTCGCGATGGGATTTTTCAGAGATGTTATGGCCTAGAAAAACTTTCTATTATATGAGTTTTCTTCGGTAGATATATACAATCCCAAGAGAGAGAATAAGTGCTATAAAAACAATCAAATTTTCCTTTGCTCCCGTTGCAACCTTCGTTGCAGACTCTGGAGAAACAGAACCCGAAAGAGCTGTAATATCGGCAGTACTTGTTGGAGCTACTACTGATGTACTTGTTTTAAGAGTTTCGGCAGTGGTGAATTCTTTTAATCCGCTTACTCCTTCCTGAATCGTATTTCCGAGAGAATCTTTTGCTGAAAGCACTGTAAGTGTATAGGAAGAAGCGGGACTTAAAGCAGAAAGAGTAGTAACTACTACGGTATTCAACATTGTCGGATCTTGAATTACTGTTCCTACGAGCACCGAAGAATTATCGCTCGTTTTTGTAATCTTTACTTGAACGGGATCAACGGAAAGGTCTGAATTAAAAGAAAGAGAAAGAGTTTTATCATCAGAAACCACGAGATCTTTGATAGCAAGAGCAGTAATAACATCGGAAGTAGTAACACCGGAAGAAACGGTCACCTCGGTAGCTTCGGTAGTTACCATAAGCTCATCAGAGAAAGTGTCTGATTCTTTTCCGTCTTTATCGATAGCAACAAGAGAGAAATAATAAGAAGTTGCTGGTGCAAGCTTTTCGTTTGTTGAAGAAAGCTTGGTAATAACTGCACCGGTAGTGGTTACCTGATCGGTTTCATTGTCATATTGAGCAACAGGGTCTGTGGAATTTGCCACAGAAGATTTAGAATACTTAACAATATATGCAGATGCATTAAGAACACTATCCCATTCAAGCACTACGGAATCAGTGGTCTTTTTTATGAGACGGGGTGCTCCTTTTACTTCAAGAGTGGAAGTGGTCGTCGGAACTATAGTAGTACCGGTGGCAGTAACATCACCTGTTGCAGCGGATGCAAGAGCAAATATGGAGAGGAGAGAAAACGTTACTCCCGTAGCAATGTATTTTGTATATTTCATAAAAAATAGGAAAGGAAATAAATAAAATTGTATATTGGGGCATCTTGGATATACTCCAAAGAAAACACCGTACAGTACCAATTGTATGAGACTTTGTATTTTTTGCAAATTATTTTCAGTAAAAGTCCTTGCTATGCCAAAAAAAGGTTTCACTCTTATAGAACTCATGGTTGTGATAGCTATTATCGGCATACTTGCGATAACTACATACAGCTTCGATTTTAATAAAAAAACGGATATGGAAAAACGAGATCGTTTCGTAGAAAAAATAAGTTCCATGATTCATTCCACTCTCCTGAGTACATCAAGCGGAAGGGGGGTAAAGTTCGGTACGGGAATTGTCAATCCCACGAGTACGCATATCAAATTTTCGACTGGTTCCATTGGAGTTTATTATTATTCCGGCAGTTCTATCATAGGAACCGGCGAAGTCATGAAGAGTCCGTTTTTTTGAGAAATCGGATATATCTTAACCGGAGCTTATTATAAGGAGAAAAACCTTACCAATACCGGTCTCATAGATTCTGTAGAAATTATATTTAACAGCGGTAATGATATTGTTTTTTCTTGATCAAGTTCGGAAAGTTGAGTTATCGTAGGAATGGATGTCGGTTTTCATGATTCTATGAAAACGATTGAATTCGATCGAAGATTCGGGAGGATAACTCTCCAGTAGATACACCAATAAAAAAGACCCGAGCGGGTCTTTTTTATTGGTGTATCTGGAAGATTACTTTACTCCGAGAAGCTTATTGATTACTCGCTCAAATTCACTTACCGGATAAGCTCCGGCGATAAGTTCATATTCTCCTGTTTGGTTATTGATAACCACGGTTCCGGGAGTTCCTTGAACACCCATTTTTTGCCCTTCGGCGGTTTCTGCGTCGAACCGTGTTATATTCTCTTTAGAATCCATGCAAGCTTGGAATTTCTTTCCGTCAAGCTTTAACTCTTTTGCAAGAGGCAAGAGGGCATCTTTGGAAAATCCGGTTCCATTTCCTCACTTGGATCGCGTAAAGATAGCGGTATAATAGGCAACGTATTTATCCGTTCCTCCAAGCTCTCCGGCACAGAGCAGTGCATTCGCTTCGGCTTCAGAATTTTCATGAGGAACTCCACGGAAGTTTTTGAAGATAGAGTTCACTCTGTCTCCGAATTTTTCCTGTGCTTTTTTGATCGTACCTTCAGTAAATTGCCGGATACAGAACGGACATTCGAGATCGCTGTATTCCACGAGGGTAATAATCGCATCTTTGTTTCCTTCGATATAGGCAGTTTTTTTAATAGCCGCAATATCGTCTTGAGTAAGTGTTTTTACTGCAGGTGCAGTCTCGCTTCCACTGGAAGTGCTGTCGGTACTTGGCTTCCCACCCTCCTTACTTGCTATGAATTGTTTAATCTGAGGAATCTGATCTTCCATCTGGAGGCGTTGAGCCTTCGCAAGAAGATCATAGTTCTCTTTGCTGCCAGCTTTTTGGTATTCATTACTCAAATAACTCTCCATTACCGTGCTCGCTATGGAAGATTTCAGATAATAGCCGGTTCCGATGCTCGTGAATATAGAAACGAGAAGAAGGAAAATCACTAATCCTTTTCCACGACAACCTTTTTTCCCTTCCGAAGAACAAACTTCTTTCTTTCCTTCATTATTTTCACAACATGACATAATATAAGATAGATAAAAAATAAGATAGTCCCCATAGGATACACATATTTCCCATAATGCAAGCAAAAAGTATTGACGTTAGATAAAAAATACGGACAATTTTTTGGACTCGGTACTTATTGTGTGCATATTGTCAATATGCTTTTCTGGTTTTTCGTTTGCATTCACAAAAATATATCCTATACTTGACTTTCAGTTGTATCTGTAATAGAAATCTTCCTGTACGGACACTCGATATTTTTTATTTATTATTCTTTCCCATTATGATGAAGCTTTCAATACTCTCTTTTATAACATCCCTGATGCTTATTTCCTGTAGCGTACCCGGTTTTCCATCGTCTTTTGAGGAGATGAAAGAAAGAGAAATTCCAGAAACTTCCGTAATCCCCGTTTTAGAAATAATTGATCCGGTTGTTCCTGAAGCAACGGTCACATCTGCTCCGGCAACCCCAGATACAACCGTTCCAGAAACCCCCATTTCTCCAGTGGTCTCACCTATTGATTCGGTAACTCCAGAGCCCGTCCCTCCGGCTAAATAGTTCCATAAATAGAATAAATTTCTCCTCTAGGAGGATTTCATATATCGATGATGGGCAAGAATTCCTACCATAGCGGCATTATCCTGCGAATATATTTTTGATATTGGTGCAAGAAAATGGTATTTTTTTTCCTTTGCCAATTGCTCTATGGTTTCCCGAAGTCGATCATTCGCACTCACTCATCCCGCGAGTACGAGAGAGGATATATTGTGCATCTCCGCTGCATGAAAGAGTTTGTGAGAGAGAATATTCACGACTGTTTGTTCGAATTCAAAAGCAATCTCGCGAATATCGTTTTCGTTTAATGATGGAGAGTTCATCATTCTCTTGTCCACCTCTCGTTTCACGGCACTTTTTAATCCTGAAAAGGAGAAATCATGGCTATTTTTGTCGAGAAGTACTTTCGGAAAAATACCTCGAAATTCTCCGGCATATTCTCCTGCGAGCTTCCCGATAATCGGACCACCTGGGTATTCGAGCCCCATCATCTTCGCCACTTTATCAAAAGCTTCTCCCGCAGAATCATCGAGTGTTTCACCGATTTTTTCCCGTTCGAACATACTTTTCCAAAGATAGAGCTCGTTGTGTCCGCCCGATACGGTTAAACATACCGAAGGGAAGGGGATGTCTGATGTTTCCCGTCCGATATAGTTCGCGAACATATGTGCCTCGATATGATCAATCGCAAGATAGGGTTTACTCAGAGTTTTTGCGAGAGTTTTTGCGACACTCATCCCCACGAGGAGCGACGGCATGAGTCCCGGAGATTGTGTGCACGCGATGACATCTATTTCCCGGAGACTTATTTTTGCTTCTCATAAAACTTCTTCCAAAACTCCGAAGATATTATTCGCGTGAAGTCTCGCCGCCACTTCGGGCACGACTCACTTTGTCTCATTGTGCTCCCGAATCTGCGATCTCGTCTTCATCGCGATAAGTTTTCCATCGCAAAATATCGCAATGGAGGTGTCGTCACAGGAGGTTTCAAAAGCGAGAAGATACATAATTATTTTTGTATTATAAACTCGATATTATCCGGATTGCTGGAGACTCTCGTCAGCCAAAATGGCGAGAAACTGATTTTCACACTCGCGATATTATTGTCATTCAGCAGAAGGGATTTAGCTTCCTTCGGTGAAGTATTTGCAATCAAATTCTTGAGTTTCTTGGTAAGATTATTTGACACATCCTCGAAGTTATAGGAGATGGTTGCGTCCAACTCGGTTGTTGCTTTCATGGAGAAATTGGGAGCGATGTTTTTGGAGACGATATTAGTAATGCGGAAACTCTCGTCATTCACTCTTATGAGTTTCTCCGTACCAAAAAGGAGGCTCTCGTTGAGAATGGTTTTGAGATAAAAGAGAGCAGCGCTTCTGTCATAGACATACGTACTGATTTTTACTTTTCCGTTAATGGTCACTTCCTCATTTTTATCTCCTATTTTCGCATCCTTTCCGAGCAGGAGATCGCCCATGGTATAAATGATATTTTCATTGATGGGGAGTATTGCATAATTTTCGCCGTTTTCTGTGTTGGTTTTTTTGATGACTTCTTTCATGGATTCCAGGGCTTTGCTTTTCAATTTTTCTGCGAGAATATCTTTGAAGCTCGTCACTTCTTTGTCGGTCAAAATGTGAATTTTCGGATTAATTCCCCCATTGAAGGAAGTGGAAGTTTTGGCATAGATTTTATCACGATTGAATTTGAGTCCGGGAATAGTGAGAGTGGTTCATTCTCCGATATTTCCCCGTACTCCAATAATCTCTCCTTTCAGATCATATGTATCGGCTATGAGAGTTGTCATAGTCTTCCCAATAACGGTTACTCCCGAGAGTGTTCGAGTTGGAGGAACTTTTATCCATTCACTGGTTTTAAATACCACCCCATCCTCTGTAGCAAAGCGAGTGGCCGGACGAAAAACCTGTTCCTGCCGGAGTTCATTGTAGATATCCACGGTTCCATATGCATTCTTCGTGCTCATCTGGTCGATAGTTGTCACATTGAAGGTATATTCCATCGGTATCTCGAGATTTATCGGTCGCACATTAACGGTATTTTTGCTATCGAGCACACTGGCTTCCTTTTGGGAAAATACGATATTTCTCGATACCGTCTTGATTCACAGTTCCGGTGTTATCGTCACATAGGTTTTTGATACCGCGAAATAGAATATGAACGCAAGGAGCGAGAGGGAAGTGATGAGTCCTATGATGAGAAAAAATACATTGGAATCCTGTCAAATTTTCTTATTTTTATAGAGGAGAGTTTTCTTTTTGGAAAAGAATACGAATTTCAAAAAGAGTTTATTTATCTCATAACGAGTGTATTCGAGGAAAGTAAAATTATGCCTCAAAATATGATTTTTCGCATATTCTTTTTCAAATTCTATATCGTCATTTTTTTGAAAAAATCGGATCCCGAGAGATTCTCCCAGTCTCTTGAGTTCACTATTGTTCGTGATAAAAGAGAACCGCTTCATCGGAAAACGGTAGAGAAGGAGTTTAAGATTCAGGTAGTTGGTAAGATGGATGTTATCCTCTATCTCCATCTGAATCTCCCCGGATTCCATCTTGGATACTTTTTCAAATATCTCGATGATGGAATCGTATTTATGGATATGGAGTCATTTTTTATTCATATCGGTAGATTATGTAGCGGAGTATACGAGCTATAGGGTCTTTTTTTAAGAGAAGCATTTCTTCGGTAGCTTTTGCTAAACTGAAAACTTGAATGAAACTTCAGGTATCATGGGGGGATATATTTTCTATCGTGTCGAGCAATTGCTCTATATGAATATCATTTCCGATGTTTTTTGTTCCGAGATACTCGGAGAGTTTCTTTTGGAGGAATTCGGAAGCTCCTCATCCGGAGAGGAAAATATTTTTCAGAAAGAGTTGCTTCGTGATATCTGTCATAGCAACAAATATCGCGTCAAAGAGAACTTCGAAAAATACATCGAACACTTCTTTGTGTTTCTCGTATGTCTGTTCGATGTGAGTAATGTTGTGTTCAATATCAAGATATCAAAGTTTCGGTTCTTTTTGTTTGAAAGTCTCTTCGAGAAGTCCAAATCCGAAATTGAGCGTATTTCCTCCGAGAATTTCTCCTCTGTTGAGCACGACTATAGTCGTTTTTGATGCACCGAAATCGATGCAACAGTTGAAATCGAAATTCTCCTCTTTCTCTTCGAGAAACTTCGGAAGCGTAACGATAGATGGAATGAGGGAAATAACATTTTTCGAGAGACCCCGTCCGATGTTTTGAATCATATTGACGTACGAGAGCGGCACGAAGACATTGATAACTCCGAGCTTGATGTTTTTCCCGGTAAATCCGATGGGATTTCCGAGTTTTTTCCCATCCACCACTATGGAGATAATAGAAGTGGTGACAAGCTTCATCTCGGATTCTATAATTCCGGTTCGTTCTCGTATCTTTCCTTTTACCCTATCGAGGGATGTATGTTCCACTTTTTTAACGATATGGTCAATCTCATCCATAGTGATGGGGTTTTCTGGATTCTCTCGGATGTAATTCATATGAATGATATCCGAGAAAGTGAGAACCGATCAGAGCGATATGACGATATCCGACGGTATCTCATCGAGATTTTCTCCTGCCTTATTGATGGCTTTCTTGATAGTTTCAGAAACTCCATAGAGATCGGCGATTTCTCCGTCGATGATATTTTTCTTACTCTGTCGCAGAGTAGCCGAACCGAGTATCTTAATCCCTCCTCCTTCAATCGAACAAATAAGAACCTTAATCTTGGAGGTTCCTATGTCGAGAGCGATGAATTGATGGTAATCAACAATGTTGCTTATCTTGAAGGACATGAATGGAAAAGTTACTTATCTATATTTACATTCCCATCATCATTTTGAGTTCGTCGAGACGACTTTCTTTCCCGGCCCTTTTGAGCATAGATGCCCCTTCTTCCACATTCCCTTCCGAGATGAGAGTAACGCCGAGATCTTCCATGATGAGTTCATCTTCCGGCGAGAGATTGAGGGCTCGTTTCATGACGGCCACTCCCTTGCTCGGATTTCCGAGCATAGCGTACCCCCATCCGAGATTTCGAAGAATCTCCGGGTTATTCGGAAAGAGTTCATTGGCTTTTTCCAGGAGTTCCACTCCGATACGGAAATTGCTCTTGGAAATATGGATGAACCCCATGAGGTACATTCCCGTTGCGGATTCCGGATGGAGCTTCTGAGCGACCTTGAGTGCCGCTTCCGCAGCGTCGAGATTCCCCTCGTAGAGTCCGATATCAGCGAGCTCCTCATAGAGTCGATAATCGTCCGCGTTTTTCAGGAGATATTCCTGTACTTTGATTTTCGCATTCGCATACAACCCCGAATACTTGAGTTGCTCGATTTCTTGAATCTGTTTTGCATTGGTTTCTCGCATGATTGTTTTTGTTACTGATTACTATTGGTTAATTTTGATGATTATCTATATCGAAAATTTTTACAGTATTTCATTCTATTTTACAGAAAGCTCGGAATTGTTTATTTATACGAAAGTAATGTATTTTATCTTTTTTAGGTTCTCTCATCTTGAAATCTATCTGTTTGAAATTTCATGATAATAAAAACTTCTTACATTTCTGGTATTGTTTTTGCAAGTTTCTAGACTCTAGATATATGATTAAATCATCTGAGATGAGAACTGTATCTATCATATACTAATAATCAACAAAATTTAAAGTATTTACAGTATCTAGTTTCGCTCTCGTTTCCTTTGGTATATCATTGATTGATATTTGATAGAGTTCAACTTGATTTTCTTTTAACTCTTTCTCTAAAAAGTAAAGGAATTTCAGTTGTATTTCATAAGCAGAGTATTTTTGTTCTATCTGAGGATTATCTATAGTTACAGTGGTCATATTCGCTAAAAATTATATTTTATATATTTACTCTGCTATCATACCCAAAAAAAGTCTTTTTTCAATAGATAATTTTCCTATTTTTGCTCCAGTTTATCGAGCCGTGTTTTGAAAGAATCAATCTCCTTCTGTTGATCGATATACTTCGTAAAAAGTTCATCGAGTTTATGAGAGAGTTCTTTGACTGCTTCTATGAGGGGAGCAACCAATGCTGAATAATTTACTGCTTTCATTCCTTGTTTATCTGTATTTACTAGTTCAGGAAAGACTTGTTCCACTTCTTGTGCGATAACTCCGACTTGAGAACCACTTCCTTTTGATGAATCTTTCCATTCATAGGTTACACCACGAAGTTCTTCTATTTTATCCAAAGCTCCTGAGAGTATTTGAATATTTTTCTTGAGATTACGATCAGAAGCAGTCCAGGAAGTTCCACGTACACTTCCATTAACATCGAGTTTATAACCTACATCAGTAGTAGTGCCAATCATAACATTACCATTACTAGCTATTACCATTTTCGTATTTCCTGCAGATATTCCACCAATACCTAAGTTTAATTGATTAGAGCCCCCGGCCCATATCCATGATTGAGTGGCTCCATTAAAAGAATCAGTAAGTTGGACAGAGTTATAAAATTTTGAGTCTCCGGCAGACAAGGAGCCTCTTATATCTAGTAAAGCCCCAGGACTTGTTGTCCCAATACCAATGTTTCCAACGTTATCAATAACAAACGGTGTTGACCATGAGGCCCCATTATAGGAATCTATAGCAAAACCATTAGCGGGCACGGCAGATGTTACACGAAAACCGTACTTCTGTGTTCCGTTCAGAGTCAATGCACCGGATCCTGCTATATCCGTCCTAGTTAATGCGATTTCGAGCTGACTTCTTGGATTCACTGTCCCAATCCCCATATTTCCTCCCGAGAATGAAAGATTCGAAAGATTTGTATCCAATGTCTGAAGTCCTGTAACCATCTTATTCCATTCTGTTGCAGTCAATCCCGAGCCACTTCATACATTTGCCGGATAACTTGAGATATAGTTTGAATATCCGATGGTCAGTACTATAACCGTCCCAAAGAACACCAGCCCAGAATAGAATGATTTCTTCCAGAAAGAAAGAGTTTTCATAGAAAAGAAAAGTAAGAAATTAAATTTGTTTCATTATCGCATTTTTCTTCTGCAAATCAAGTTTCGTTTCTGAAAAATCCCCCATTTCCAAAGTTTGATTTTTATTTTTTCGATGTTTTCGTATAATTACCCGCAATAATCTTATTTATAGTACTATTTTTATGAAGATTCTTATTCTCTGAGACATATTTGGACGAACCGGTCGTAGGATGGTAGAGGAGAATATCGGTGCACTCCGTACAAAATACACTCCCGATTTCATGATCGCCAATTCCGAGAACATCACCGGCGGGAAGTGACCGATTGAGAAACACGTTCTTGCTATGAAAGACCTCGGTTTCGATGTCTTGACCGGAGGGAATCATGTTTTCTCGAATCTGAAGGATTCCGGGAGTGTGTTTTCCGATCCCGAGTCCATACAGATTCGTCCGGCGAACTATCTGGAACTTAGAGAATATCCCATCCCGGGAAAGGGATGGAGAATAGTCGAGAAAAATGGACAAAAGCTCTTGGTAATCAATGTTATGTCGAATGTTTTTATGTATGATGGTCTCGATAATCCGTTTCAGAGCATCGATCGGATTCTCTCGGGGTTTACCGAAAAATTTGATGCGATTGTAGTGGATTTTCATCGGGAAACAACCGCGGAGCTCGTGAATATGGCGTATTTTCTCGATGGACGGACAAGTGTCGTATATGGAACCCATACGCACGTGCAGACGAATGACGAACGGATATTTCCGAAAGGGACGGGGATGATTACGGATCTCGGTATGACCGGACCTCTCTGGAGCTCCATCGGACACACTTTCGAATCCCGTCTGCCTCAACTTTTGACCGGCACCAAACTCTTCGGCCCGAAAGCGGAACAGGTGGTTGGAGAAGGGGTACTGACCGGAATTTTCGTGGAGATACGGGAGGGGAGGTGTGTACATATCGAGAAAATCCGAATCCAGGAGTAAGAACCTCTGAAAAGCTCAATCTTTGCATTCAAAATTCCGCTTCCTCGTTCTCCGTACAGTCGTACGGTTCGCTCCGGTGCTCACTTTTCATACAAATCTCATCGCTTTTGAGAAGTTCTTGGTAAGGAGAAATTCACTGAAAAATCTACTTTGTCAAACGAAAAATATTCGATTTATTTGTATCTTTTTTCCCGATATGCTATACTGGTTTTTGTCGGGGAATCAAAATATATTTTCTCTATAACTTCCCATGACCACACAAAACACCGAAATACTGAGAAGAATATCCGTCGCAGGACTTCACTCGGATGACGCTCGTGAGATTATACGAATATTTCCGGTACTGACCGAAGAAAAACAACTTCAGATACTCGAAACTTGGGATTCGGTTGTTGCAAGCATTAAGCTTCATCGCGACGAACTGGAACAGGAAAAAGAGATTCTCCTCATCAGAGCTCTTGAAAATATAGAATCCGATTTGGAGGAATACGGACGAACTCTCGTTCATGGTGGAGCCAAGAAGGATCTCTCCGGACTGAAGTTTCAAATATAGATACTATCTTTTAAACAAAAACACATATGACACAGATGAACGGAATGAACGGAAGCGAAACTCTCAATGGGATTTTTCAAAAAGGTCCAAAAATTCCGGAATTGCAGGCAAAAATTGATGCCATGTTACTGCAATTTTCTCCGGAAGGAAAAAACAGCCCAAAAGTGCAAGAAGCATTGAATCGTATCGGTTCGATTTCAGAAACTCTCACTTCTCTTGTGGGAGGAACTCGTGCCGAAATAGTAAGTCTGTATACGGAAACGGTTACTACGACACGTCTTTCAGAATATTCCAACAAAGTGGCTATTTTAGAATCACACCAACGAAATCGTGTTTCAAATATTCTTGGTGCATCCAATGATGAATCATATTCTCAAGTCGCATAATTTAAAGACAAAAAAACCCTCTCGAGTACTCGAGAGGGTTTTTTTGTCTTTTTGTCTTAATGCTTTGTTTCTTTCAGTTTGAAAATAACATGCTTTCGGAGTTTCTTATCGTATTTTCGAAGTTCGAGCTTTTCTCCGGCTGCGAAGTTTCTCTTTTGTACATTCGTGATGTATCCCATGATTCCTGACTCAGTAGAGATACAAGACATGTATGTTCGTTTTCCTTTTGCCATAAGTAGAGAGTATTAGAAGTAATTAATTGGATCCCCGCCTTCGCGAGGATGACGAATTTATAGGGCACAGTATATGTTTTTTTTTAAATTTACAAATCTTTTTGTAAAAAAGGGTTTTTTGGATAGAATGCGGGAAATTTCTAACCCCTTGTTTATGTTTATCGATGAAGTAAAAATCACTATCAAAGCCTGAAAGGGTGGAAACGGAATCGTTTCGTGGCGTCGTGAGAAGTGTATCCCGAACGGAGGTCCCTATGGATGAGACGGAGGGTACGGCGGAAACGCCTATCTTCGTGCCACCTCTAATATGAATACCTTATCGGATTTTCGTCACACTCATACGCTCAGGGCCGATAACGGTGAAAATGGAGGAACAAAGGAAATGCACGGTGCAAAAGGAGAAGATCTTATCATCAAAGTTCCCGTTGGAACGATCGTAACCGATGCGGAAACAGGCGAAATTATCGTAGATTTGAATCACGAAGGAGAGACTTATCCGCTTTGCCAATGAGGACGCGGAGGATTTGGAAATGCCCATTTCCCATCGAGTGTTCGTCAGGCTCCGGCTTTTGCAGAACTTGGAGATATCGGAGAAGAAAAGTGTGTTAATATGGAGCTCAAGCTTGTCGCGGATATCGGGATTATCGGACTTCCGAATGCAGGAAAATCCACTCTCATTCAGAGTGTGACGAATGTGCGTCCAAAGATTGCCGATTATCCGTTCACCACGCTTATACCCAATCTCGGAGTCATGGAGTATAAAGGACAGAGCCTCATCCTCGAGGATGTTCCGGGACTTATTAAGGGGGCCTCGGAAGGGAAGGGGCTTGGTATTCAGTTCTTGAAACACATCGAACGAACCCATGTACTTCTTCATCTTTTGGATATGAGTCAAGGTGAGGAAGCGGTGGTACAAAATTATAAAGACATCCGAAAAGAGTTGGAACTTTTTTCGGATACTCTTGGAAAAAAAGAGGAAGTGATTGTCTTTTCCAAAGCCGATATCGTTCCTCCGGATGAGATAATACCCCTCTCAAAGAAGCTTGCAAAACATTTTAAAGGGAAAAGGTATTTCACTATATCGGCGGCAGGATTCCAGTGAATCGACGAGCTTAAAGATTTTTTGATTTCGGAATATGCCGGAAAGTCATTTTCGGTGGAAGGCGGAGAAGGAGACGGGGAGGATACTCCGATGAAATTCTACGATCTCAAGGATTTTCAAAAAAACGACAGTTTCAAGATAACGAAGACGGGAGAACGAGAGATAACCGTGACGGGAGAACGAATCGAACAAATCGTTCGTATGACCGATATGAAAAATTTCGAAGCGGTTGCTCGCGTGTATGACATCATGGAGAAACTTCATATCCTCACAAAGGTTCATTCCATGCTCCGAGCCAATATAGAAGAGTACTTCTTCGAAGGATCGGATAATGAAGATTTCGGGAAAATCATTATCGCCGGACGGGCATTTCCTTTGGAAAAAACGATTTTTCAGAAGAAATCGAAGGGGTAAAAAATAAAAAAATAGATACACGATTAATCGTGTATCTATTTTTTTATAAAATTTCCATTCTCTTTCTGACTCCGACTATGAGTCCACCATTGGGGTTATCCCGAAAATAGAGTTCGTCGACGAGATTGGTCACGAGTTGGAAGAGTCCGCGACCCCGTTTTCCGAGGTATCATTCAAATCAGACAGGTGACTTGGATTTTTTCAACTCTTCCATCTCCTGGCTCGTCTTTGATTCGGGTCCTCGCCCGGTATCGCACACTTCCATATTGATAGCGAGAATCTTCTCTAAGGTTTTGAAATGTACGATGAAATGATTTTTATCAAGCGGGAGACTTCCATACTCGATGGAGTTGTTGACGAGTTCATCTGATATCAAGGCAAAACGATTTTTCCACGGCACATTGATATTGTTTTTCTGAAATAAGAGTAACATGAGATCACGGATGATTTTTGATTGGTTGTAGTCTGCCTTAAAAATGAGTTCCAAATCAAAATTTCCAAAATCAGAAACATTCTTGTTTATGAAATCGACCAGTTCGCTATATTCAAGATGGGAAATATCTATCTGGAGCATTGTTAGGGGGGTAAATCCATAAATATACTGGGTAATTATACCTATTACCCTACCTAAAGTCAAAAAAAAAGACCATTTGTACAAACAAATGGTCTTTTTCCTATAAAAACTATCTTACAGATTCCTTAAGAGTTTTACCTGCACGGAATACAGGAGACTTCATAGCTGGGATCATAATCTTCGCACCAGTCTTAGGGTTAACTCCATTTCGTTTTGCACGAGCAGAAACTTTGAAGGCACCAAAACCAGTAATATTAACCTCTCCACCTTTTTTGAGTTCAGCAGTAACTACTGAAATCATAGAATTAAGAGCTTTTCCAGCAGCATCTTGTGAAAGACCTGCAGCAGTAGCTACTGCTTTAATAAAATCCTGTTTTTTCATAAAAATTGTTATTATAGAGATAAAATAACAAGAGCGATTATATGAAGCCTAAAGCAAAAAGCAAATGTTTTTTTGTTTTTTTATCTAAAAATCTCATTTTTCTGCTGAGAAAATGAAACAAATTATCTTATATTTTGCTTTAACAGAGAGGTTATCGATTAATTAGCATTGATATGCTTTTTCTTCTATTTTCTGAGGTATTTTCTTCATAAAACCAGTAAGATACTGTTATATAAGGGGGAATTATTTCTTTATTCTTCTATTTCTTATCCTTATATAAACTTGATTTTTCACCCATTTTCCATATACTTCTTAATACATGGGGATGATATAGTATTCTACTTGGAGACTTCGTCATACTTCGTACCGCTATCCGGGAGGTGCTTATAACTTCCGTAATCAATAATAAGCACCACAATCGCTAACACTCGTGTTGCTAAGGGTCTTGTAGCTTTCAAGAAAGCTCTTGCTCCTTCTTTTAGCCCAGCTTTCGCTGCCTAATCGAAAATCGTAGCCTCTCCTTCGGGACTGAGTGCCGGCTGGCCTGCTACCGCCCTGCAATAGTATCTATCTAGTGCTTTGCTTGTATCTATAGGTCTCTCCTCTCCGAACCCCGATACTTCCGGACAGAGAACGAGCAGTATATTCGGTCGTATTCTCGGAAATATTTTTGATTCTATTCGAATTTCAGAGTACCAGAAAAGAATCTATGATAGTAGACGTCGAGGGTGACCTCTAAGGACATGGGGGCGGTTCCCATCATCTCCACCATTTTTTCAAAAATTAACAACAAAGGACTATCTCTATGATTTTCCTCTCCCCTTATCTTTTCCTTCTTCTCCTTCTCCTTCCATTTCTTATCTGGACGGATTTTCGCTCTCGAAAAAAATGAGCATATTTCCGAGCTTCTGTGCTCCTTGAGAAAATCTATGGACAGAGTCAGCGGAAGTATTTTTATCTGCCGCTTTTTTTGAAAATAGTTCTGTTCTCCCTCTTCGTTTGTATCCTCGCAAATCCCGTGAGTTCGTCGGTACGGACGGATATCTCCAAGAAGGGAATAGATATCGCCATCGTGTTCGATATCTCGAAATCCATGCTCGCCGAAGACATCAAACCGAACCGTATCGAAGCGGCGAAGCGAGTAATGAGCGATTTCGTGAGCCGTTTCACGAGCGATAGACTCGCCATCGTGCTTTTCGCCGGGAAGCCGTTTCTTTCCACTCCGCTCACTTTCGATTATACCGCCCTCGTAAACGCGGTGGAACAGATGACGACCGACTCTATCCGTCAGGATATACCGGGACTTTCGGGAACTGCCATGGGAGACTGACTCCTTGTGGCACTCGATACTTTGAAAGAAGACGAAAAAACCTCTCCTCGCCAGCCCTCGCTCCCAACCCTTCTTCCAGAAGGAGAGGGGAGTATGAAGAGTGAGAGACGAAAAGTAATTATCGTTTTGACCGATGGTGAGGCGAATATGGGAATCAATCCCACGATCGCAGCGAAACTTGCGAAGGAACAAGAGGTGAAAATTTACACGCTCGGTATCGGAGATCCCGTCGGTATGGAACTCTATGTGACGGATCGGTTCGGCGAGAAACAGTATTTTCTCGATCAGACAGGGAAACCTATCCGTGCCACTTTGGATGAGAAGATGCTCACGAGCATTGCAAACATAACCGGAGGGATGTATTATAACGCCAAGGATGAGAATTCTCTCATGAAGATATTCAAAGAGCTGGAGAAGCTCACGAAAACGGAGATGAAAACCACCTCCGTCATCGTGCAACATCCCGAGTATCGATGGTTTCTCTGGGGTATTATTTTTCTTCTGCCGTTTTGGTTGTGGTTGTCGTTTGGGAGGTTTCGGGGGAGAGAATAAAAAAGAACTTCTTCCGTATGGAAGAAGTTCTTTTTGAGTTTACCATTCAATTCTAACACTTCATGGATTTCATAGAGCACTATTGTCACCGTCGAACGTATGTCCTAATCCATTTCCGTTAGCTGGGATAATGGAAGATGGTGGTGTAAAATATGTTGAAACCCCCGTAATTCATCAGTTAGCTCCGGTAGTCCACCATCCATTACCAGGACTACCACCTCATACGGTAACTCAAAAAGCAGAGGAGTTATTTCCAGATAATCCAACATAAATACATGTTGCACAATCTACTTTTGGAGCAGCAACAATAGCATATGTTTGTCCTGGTATTACTGATGTAATAAATAATGCTCGTCAACCATTTCCTGGTGTTCCAACGAAATGCCAATAAAGTGATTCTACTGCCCCACCTCCAATCATTGAAACAACAACACTCGTTACTCATGGTGGTGCAGTCCAAGAACTTGTGCCATCGATTAATTGCCATGATCCAGCATTTACGGCACGATACGCATCTGCTACAACACCACCTTGCGGGACTATTCCTCATCCACCTATTCATATTGGAGCACTGGAAGTACAGTCTATCTTTGACCCGCTCGCAGTACACCACTTTCCCTCTGTCAAAGCCCCTATCTGTTCAGTAGTAAGAGACTTATGAACCGTTCCATCCGTTGTTGTTCCAGTATTCACGAGCATCTTATTGAAATACGCCATAAACTTCCCCCCTGTGATTTCTCCCGTTGGAGGAGTACTTGGATAATTTATGGCATAAACAATTCAGAGAACTGTGACAATAAGAAATATTCCAGTTACTATTCCATTTATTATTCTTTTCCCGATCCATGAAAGAAATTGTTTCATATGAAATTATTTTTAATTATAAGATAACAAGAGAAAGTATATCATTTTTTTTGTAAATCAAAAGTTTCGTTTTGAGAAAAAGTTCATATACTGTTTGTGAAGTAATAATTATAAGAAAAAGTTTATGAAACATCCATTTCACCTCATCGATCTCGTCGCATCGGGAAAAGTCTCCTCGCTCCTCGCGGGGAATTACAAGACTTCTTTTCACGGATCGGGGATAGAGTTTGCAGGCATACGTGAATATAGTCTCGGGGATGATACGACAAGTATCGACTGGAAATCGACCGCTCGAACGGGGAAAACCTACATCAAAAAGTACGAAGAGGATCGGGAACGAAAAGTGCTCTTCGTCGTGGATACGGGTTCGAATATGCGGTTTGGAAGCGGAGACAAAACGAAGCAAGAAACTCTGAAAGAAGTTTTCTCTCTCCTTCTTTTCTCCTCAGCTCAAAACAATGATCCGAACGGAGCGTGGTTTTTTACCGATGCGATTCAAAAAACTTGCAAGATAGAGAAATGAATGGCACATCTTCAAAAAATACATACCGACTTCGATACACTTCTCGCCCTGAGCGACCGAACGAAGTCTTCTCTCGGAATAATAATAGAGACTCTCTGTCAGAAACGAATCAAGAACCATCTTATATTCATATTCTCCGATAGTTTGGAACTCCCGAAAGAATCCCAGTTTCGCTCAATTGCCGAGCAGAATGATTGCATCTTCATTCACATCTTCGATTCTTTCGAAAATACGATTGAGGGAGAGGGGGAACATATTATCAATCAAAAAAAAGATATATTTATTGACAGTTCGGATAAGAAGAAGAGGGAACAGTATGTGCGGGAACGAGGACTGGAACTCGAAAATTTTCGCCATACTATCACAAAACTCGGAGGTTCCTATCTCGCTCTGGATGAATCGAAAAATGTATATAAAGAACTATTCTTATTTTTCAAAAAGCGACAAAATAATGGATTATAGGGAATATTATTTGAATTTTCCAACTTTTTCGATATCCTCTCATCCGTCATACTCACTTATAATCAAATATGCTTAAAATCACCTGAGGACAAACTCTTTCCGGAACGGTCGAAATCAGCGGATCGAAGAATGCGAGTCTTCCGATTATCGCAGCGAGCCTGCTCCTTGAAAAAGTGACACTTCATAATGTTCCTCGAATTGGGGATATATTTTCACTCCTTGAGATCATCCAGAGTCTCGGGGTAGTCGTGAATTTTACGGGAAATACTCTCACGATGGATATGTCTCGAATCTCCCTCGAGAATATGAATCGCGAACTTATGAAGAAGATTCGTGCTTCCATCCTCCTTTTGGCACCGCTTCTCTACCGTTTCGGTTCGGTGGATATCCCGTTTCCCGGTGGGTGCAATATCGGAAAACGTCCGATTAATGAGCACCTCAATGGGCTCCGTGAAATCGGATACGAATCCAAAGATGGAGATGAAAGCATTCATCTTTCCGGGAAACTTCAATCGGGGGATAAGAATCTCTATGCGGGTTTCGCGGTTACCGCCACCGAGAATCTCATAACTGCCAATATACTTCGCCCCGGACACACTCGCATACATCTCGCTGCCATCGAACCACATGTGGTGAATCTGGTCGATTTTCTCAAAAAACAGGGAGCAAATATTGTTATGAATTATGATCATACGATCGATATAGTTGGAGTGGAGAGGATTCTCACAATTGGGGAATTCTCCATCGTTCACGATTACATAGAATCCGGAACTTTCGTGGTACTTGGGGCACTCGCAAGCGAGGGGTATATCGATATTCACCATGCTTGCATATCCTGACTCACGAGTTTTCTCGCGAAGTGCCAGGAAGTGGGAGTACGATTCGAAGACAGGGGAGAAGATACGCTTCGTGTATACCGGAGCGAACACCTGAAAGCGGTAAAGTTTCAAACCAATATATTTCCGGGATTTCCGACGGATTTACAATCCGTGTTCTGTATTCTCCTCTCGCAAGCGGAAGGAGTTTCCCGAGTACAGGAAATCATGTTTGAGGGACGACTCAACTTCCTCGTGGAACTCGAGAAGATGAAAGGACACCCCGCCCTCATGAATCCGCACGAAGCACTTATCTTCGGACCGACTCACCTGCGTGGATCGACGGTTTCGAGCTGGGATCTGCGAGCCGGAGTCGCTATGATTATAGCGGGACTCGTTGCAACGGGGGATACCTATATTACCAATGTCGAGTATATCGAGCGAGGATACGAGGATATTATCGGGAAGATAGGAAAACTTGGGGTAGTGATAGAGAAGACGGAATAATCGCAAACAAAAAAACTTTCGGAAATTTCCGAAAGTTTTTTTATCATAGCTATACGCTCAGTATCATGGGAGTTTGCACTTCTTCCAAAAATTCACTCACTTTCTCGAAATCATCATATATTGAGAATCATAAATGTATCGGTGATAAAATTCCCCAGCACCTGACTTTATAAATATCATGTTCATATGTACGAAGCTTGAATCATTTTTTTAAATCATAGAGTTTTCATTCGTGAAAATAAAAACTCTCCTCCTCTATTGAATCTTCTTCTATTCAATTAAATGTTAATCAAACAATATTTCCGTCCATTTCCAGAACAGGACATATCGTACTTCGTATTTCTATCAAATTCCTCGCAGTATTCGTTTCTCTGTCAAATACTTTTACAAATGTCTTTCCATCTTCCCGTACAAGACTTGGAATACCGGCGAGAAAATCATTGTTAATAGTCCCATCTAACCGTTGCAGTCAATCTATAGGAGTAATGGATTGTCGGGTTTTGTTGAGTATGTAACAATTTTGTCCTTTGACGGTTCAGACAGAACATATATTCGTGCTGTCATAAAACTTTACTCGGTTGAAACCACTGTAATCTGCCACCTGAGACCATGGCAGATCCCACAGAACCCCTTGTTCTCCCAGGAGTGTTTTCCCTGTCAATTTATCCTCCGGGTATGCACTGTCGTCCCACGATTCGGCATGGATTCCTATAATCATTTCTTTTTTCACTTCACTGTTCTCTTGTATTTCCTCGTCCTCTCTCTCTGTCACGATAAATCCGTCTGGTCACATATAGATTTTGTCATAGAGTTCGTGCAAGATTTCTGAAACCTTCCATTCATCCGTCTCTGTCTCCACTATTTTTACGACTCATTTTTTTCCGGATTCGCTCGTAGTCTGGAAGAAACCGTACTCGTGATCGAGTTCTTCTACAGAAACGATACCTCCTTTACTGTAAATTTGTTCTAGTTGGTTTGTTTTCGAATCGAATCCATACAGTGTTCAAACTCCTGAATAAAAAGGATGTCCGTTATTTTCAAACGCTCGCATTATCGCCGATATGCTATTTCCCTTGTCGTCCCTTATTCCTCTCTCTTTTACTCACAAAACGAGCCCGTTTTTCAAAATTTTCGGTGCTTGCTCAAAACTTTCCCCGTAATATATGATTTTTTTATCTTTTTTTATAAGAAATATTCTATACGCACCTACAGAATCCGTATAGAAATACAATTCTCCCATTCATTCAATTGAATCTAAGTGTTCTATATTTTCTCATCCAACTAAATCGATATTAACGACAAAAGGATAATTCTCTAATTCTTGGAGTACATATCATATGAATTTTGTACCTTCATAATCTCAAGATTCGTCTTCCAGAAATCTTCGTATAAATTCTTTGTTTATATTCGCTTGCAATAGAGATATATCTGCAAGTAGGGTATTTCCGATCGTTAGAATGTCTTTTCTTGAAAAGAAATCCCACAGATATTTCCTCTCCGTATCAGTAATAGGGAATCATTTAACAAATACCGCTCTGTAAAGAGATAAAATCTGGTCAATATTTATTTGCAAAGATAATTCCTTTCCTCTGTTTATCTGCTTTCCAATCACTTTTAAAGCTCTTTCAGCTGTCTTCGAGCGAACAAGATCCGCCTCAAAATTGCAAAATTCTCGGGTGGAAAGTTCGTTTACTCACTCGGTATCTCACTTGGACACCGGAGCTTGCGATACTCGCATCATCCTGTTTCGTCATAAAACCACGGTTTTCACCTCTGGAATCCTCCCGATACATCCGCCCATATGTTGTTAAATTACAAGTTAATGATATAACTTATAATTTTATATTACGAAAAGTCAAGATTTTCTACCGATTCTCGGAACTTCTCTGCCCGATCCAGATAGTCTTTGAACATCCCGAAGCTCGCACATCCGGGAGAGAGAAGGACGATATCTCAGGCTTTCGCAGTTTTCGCGGATAAAAGAACCGCTTCATTCATGCTTTCGCTGTAATAGTACGAAACTCCGTGTCGTTCGCAGATTTTCCCGAGTATTTCCCGAGTTGCCCCGATAAGTGCGGCATGTTTCACTTTTTGTCCTAAAATCGGTCCGAGGTGTTCAAACGTGTCTCACTTGTCCGATCCTCCCGCGATGAGAATTACTTTTTTATCTGCAAAAGAACCGAGTGCGGCGATGAGACTCTGTGCCGAAGTGGATTTGGAATCGTCGACAAAAGCCACTCCATTTTTAGTGGTCACGAGTTCCAGACGATGAGAAAGTCCGGATATATTCTTCAGATATTCTCGGGTTCTTTTGGAACAAATTTTGAGAGTATTGATTACAAGCGTACAGGAGAGGATATTCATCGCATTGTGCATTCCCGAAAATCGCGTTTCGTTCAGAAGATATTTTTTCCGCCCGGAGAGAATGATATTCTCACCATCCGTCCGATCTTTAAGATTTTTATCTGTTCCAAATATCCGCACATTTGGGATATTGGTCGGAAGTCTGAGTCCAAACTCTTTGGCTCTCGAAAATACTTGCTCGTTGATAATGGAAACGCCGGTAGTATGCTCGAAAAGTCGCATCTTGGCATCGAAATAATCTTGAATATTCGGGTGCCAATTGAGATGATCGGTTTCGAAGTTGGTGAAAATAGAATGGGTGGATTTAAATGACCCTATGTTGTAGGACATAAAACTCGAAACTTCGAGGACGATACATCCGCCCTTGAGTCACTTTTCTTGAATGGTTTGTACCGTCTCTGCGAAAGGAATTTCAAAATTCCCGGAGAGGAAAACTTTCTCTTCTCCGTATTCCTGTTTCAGGAGATTGTAGGCAATCCAGGCGGTTGTGGATTTTCCGTCGGTTCCGGTAATGGAAATAATCTTGAATCCTTTTGGAAGATAGGGAGAGATGAAATCCAATTCTCCTACAATCTTTCCCGTTGTATATATCCTGTGGGACGGATTGATTCCCGGCGATGGGATAATGATGCTGTATTTATCAAAGCTCTCTATATTATCCGAATCATCCCGAATATCTGAAGGAATTTTATTGTATTCGCAAAAATTCTTAAGTGCAGTTCCGACTTTTCCTTTTCCGTAGATGAGCACTTTTTTCTCTTGGGACATTTGTAAAAAATGAAATAACATATAATTACACAGATTATATGGAAATCTCATTTTTTAAGAAATATTTTTAATAATCGAAAATACTACAGGGGAAGGGAAATGATATGAGCGATATCTTTCTCTAGTATTTTGCTTCCGGTTTTCATGAAGTTTTCTGTGTTTCCACTCGTAAAAAACATCGTCTTTCCTCATCGGGAAAGGTTTTTTTCAATACTGGGGTGGCGTATAAGATATTCCCGAAATTTTATGGCCGATTCATATCCCGGGTCTATAATAGGCAAACGGGGGAGTATCGTTTCGATATGACGACGGATAATAGGGTAGTGCGTACACCCAAGAATGAGAGCTTCGATATCGGCATCGAATTTACCTAGATGATTGGAAAGTATTTGTTCCATCGCTGTTCCTTCAAAAATCCCCGCTTCGATGAGAGGAACAAGTTCCGGTGCCGCAATTTCTTGAATATGAATAGTATCGTCGATGATGTGTACTCGTTCCTTGTAGGCCCGATTACGAACAGTTGATTCCGTTGCAAGGACACCAATTTTTTTATAACCCCCTTCAGTAACGCACTCTGCACCGGGAATAGTCACACCGAGGATTTTTTTATCAGGAAACCTGACCTGTTGGAGATATCGAATAGCGTGGGCAGTCGCCGTATTGCAGGCGAGTATGACGATTTCTGCTCCTTGATCAAAAAGAAATTCCACCCCTTCTTCCGTATATTGCCGAATCAGGGCATCGTCAAGATCTCCGTACGGACAACGGGCATTGTCTCCAAAATAACAGTAATCATACTCGGGGAGTATTTTCTGAAATTCTCGGAGGACTGTGAGTCCGCCAATTCAGGAATCAAAGAATCAAATCATAAAAGTATTTTGTAGAGTGTATTAGATAAGAATTTCGTGGATATATATTCTTTTCTCGTCCATATGAAGCCGATACATACTGAAGTATACCAAGGCCATATGAACATCGAAAATGAAAACATATCCACTTCTCTATAAATTTAATCCCTTTAACTGTTCACATTTTCTTTAATAAATTTCGGCATGTTTGCATATTTGAGACCTTCTTCAAGAGTGATGTCGCCATCATTGATAAACTGCAGAAGATCGTGCTCGATAATTTGCATCCCCTCACGACTGGACGTTTGCATGATAGAAGGAATTTGATGAAGCTCATTTTCTCGGATAAGATGAGAAATGGCGGTATTCTTCACGAGAATTTCTTTTGCGAGTTTCATCCCGCTTCCATCGCTTTTTTTGAGAAGACGCTGTGAAAAAACGGCGACAAGCGTATCGGCGAGTTGGAGGCGTACTTGATTCTGTTGTCCGGATGGGAAAGCATCGATGATACGGGAAATAGTCTGATAGGCACTTCTCGTATGAAGAGTGGAGAATACTAAATGCCCTGTTTCGGCAAGCTTCAATGCCATCTCAATTTCGTGCATATCACGCATTTCTCCAAAGAGGATAACCTGTGGATTTTGACGCATCGCTCCGATGAGTGCAGTATTGTAATCAGGAACATCTCGCCCTATCTCTTTTTGTTCCATAATGGATTTTTTGTGGACATGTATGTATTCGATAGGATCCTCGATGGTGATGATATGTTTCGCATAATTCGTATTTATTTCATTTATCATCGCAGCAAGGGTGGTGGATTTACCGCTTCCCGTCGGTCCTGTTACGAGGATAAGTCCTTGCCCTGTTTTGGTTATATCTTGGTAAATAAGCGGAAGACCCAAGTCTTGAATGGAAGGGATATTTTGTGACAAAAGACGGAGAACCGTCATATAACATCCATTCTGAAAAGAAATATTTCCACGAAATCGGGAATCTTGGAACTGAAAGGAAAAATCCAGATTTTTAGTCTCCAGAAGTTTCTCGTGTTGATCGTTGGTGATGAGCGATTGGGCAAAATCTCTCGCGGCAACGGGACTGATGATCTCAACCCCCTCATTTATGAGAATGATTTCCCCGGAGATTTTAATAGCGGGGTAGGTTCCGACAGTATAATAAAAATCAGATCCCTTATTATCGATAACAACACCGAGAAGAGCATCTCGATCGGGGTATTCTAAAATCAGAGTATTGAGCATAAAAACAAAAATAAAGGGTAAGTAAAAAATTTATGTACATTCTACAAGTTTTTTGCAACTTTTGCAAGCTGAAAGAACGGAAGCATGATAGCGATGATAATGGTTCCAACCAACGCTCCGACAAAGACGATGATAAACGGTTCCAGTGCGGACATCAGGTTTGCGATAAAACGCTTCAATTCCTTCGTATAATTCACCCCCACTTTTTCTATGTTTTTTCCGATAGTACCGGTTTCTTCTCCGACACTGACCATGTGTACCAAATCTTCCGGGAAGAAACTATTGGTAAAAACAGTTTCCTTATTGTTTCCGATGGCGAGTCCCATGGCATTACTGAGCTTGATTCCCGCCTCCACTTCATTTTTTATACGAATGATGTCTTTCTTGAACTGAATATTTGGGACGATATTGGCGGTCGTTTCCAGGGCTTCCAACATCAGTACCCCGGAATCGAGAAGGAGTTTAAGCGAGTTGATGAACAGTATGGTATTCTCTTGTCGTTTAATATATCAAAACACGGGAATTCGAAGGGATATATAGGAAAGTATTATCTGTCCGAAGTAAAACCTTCTCATGGCCCAGAGGACTGCAAAAAAACCGGCGATGACGAGACCCAGGAAGATATAGTGATGAAGAATGAACTGTGACAAATCCATCATAAACTGGGTGAGTCCCGGTATTGCCACTCATGTTTTTGTAAATGATTCCGTGATTTTTGGAAGGATGAAAGTAAGCATGAATACCACCATAATGAGGGCGAGCGAGACGAGAATGATGGGATATATCATAGCTCCCCGTATCTTTGACTTGAGCTCGATACTATCGAGAAGGCTCACTTCCAGTTCCGCGAGCACCTTGGGAAGAGCACCGGTTTTCTCACCTACCTCGACAAGAGAGATGATAAGAGGATCAAAATATTTTTTATACTGCTTTAGGGTATCGGATATGGAGAGTCCATGATCGAGATTCAAGCGAATTTCATTGACAATCATTCGAAGTTTCGGATTTTTCACCTGTTTATATACTATGGAAAACGCAGATTTGAGATCGATACCGCTCGAAAGGAAACTGGAGAGCTTATTGATAAATCCCCATATTTCTTTCGGGGCGATACCGCCAATAGAAATAGATTGAGGTTCTTTTCTTACAAAATGTCCCGGTTTTTTTCCTGTTTTTATGGCATATCTTGCATCATTCAGGAGTTGCTGAAAAAGGGTACTATCGAAAGTACCGTCCGGTTGTATGAAATGTTTTTTCCGAAACAACATAGTTTTTTGTGGGTTATATCTTTCCGTTCTTAAAAAGAACATCTATGACTTCCTTTGCAACGAGTTCGTATTCTCCCTTTTTGTACAATTCCTCCAATACTTCGTATTTTCTCTTGAGTTTCTCATCCTGTTTTCTCATAATGGATCTATGTTCATTTTCCAGGGCTTTTTCCAGATAGAACCGCATTCGATCGTGTGCAAATCCTTCACGGAAGTAGAGATAGACTTCCTGCTTCAACTTCGTAAACTCCGCCATCTTATAGAGTCGATCCAGTCGATCCAGTTTGATTTTTAAGTCTCGTTCGTATCGCTCTTTTTTCAAGGTTTCTATGACCTGTTGTTTTGTTTTGTTCGTAAAATCAATTTTTTTATTGTCCGTTTCTTTGATTTCCATTTCCTTTAAGATAGCCGCCAATGCCGCCTGATTTATGATGATGTCTTTTGCGGTATTTCTTGAGAAGATAAAGAAAGACATATCATCTTCAAAGGGAACGTCTCAACGAAATTCATTCACATCCTGCAACATCATCTCGTAAATTTTTTTTGGACTATAAACTCATCGCTCTGCATGTGTTTTGAAACTTTTCTCCATTCTTTCGAGACCATACATGGTGTTGGTATCATCCTTTACTTCTATGATTCCATCGGTGTATCCAAACAATATATCACCGTTTGCCATTTCAATTTCTTTGACTTTTATAGAAGCTATATTCGGAATGAGACGCACTCCGAGAGCAAGTCATCATGGAATGATTTTTTCTATGGAATTTGTTTTTCTTCTGTACACGAGCATAGGATCGTGTCCCGCTCCGATAAAAGAAAGCTTTTTATTCGTGGTATTGAATTCAAAAAATACGGATGTAACGAATATACGCCCTTTAAGCTTCTGCTTCAACTCGTTATTGAGAATAACGAAAAGTTCTTGAAGTGGTCGAATTTTTTTTGAAAATTCAAAGAAAAGTTTGGAGAGAAGAGCAACCGTGAAACCAGATTGAACACCATGTCCTGTCGCATCGCCTATATAAAAAAGAGTTTTGTTTCATTCCTTATAGTATCCAAACGTATCCCCGACAATCTTGTCTTTTCCATGAATTTTCCCGAAAAAATCAAAACCATGGAGAGAAAAATCATTGATATCCTTTGTGAGTCCGCTGTGTGTAATGGAGAGAAGTTCACTGTTGAAAAGTTCATCGGTTATATTCTCTATCGTTCCTGATTGCGTAAGAAGGCGTTCCACATCCTTTAGTGCCTTCTGTCTTTTGAGATATTCTTTTTTTTCTAGATTCTTCTCTGTAAAACTTTTTATGAAAGCGGAAAGATTGTTAAAAATGGAGACATTCTTTTTTTCCTTTGAATCAGGTAAATCTACCCCTATTTCTTGGAGAATATTTTTAAATTTCCCCTCTTTTGCATATTCTTTCTCTTGTTTTATTTTTTCACCATCGTAGAGTTTTTGAACCTTTGTGAGTATTTTGATGGCTCCGGCTTCATTTGGAAAGTCCGATACGAGTTTTTTCGCAAAAGAGAGAGCGTGGACATAATCTTTTTTCGTGAGGATGTCATTTATCTCTTGCGAACAAAGCTTGAATTTTAATTTTTGTGCCTTTTGATGTTCCGTATCTTGTTTATCAAGACGTTCTTTTTCTATCTCCACGATGATATTCTCCAGATTGTTGAGCTCTTTATAGAGACCGGTGAGGATAACATTTATTTTTTTATGTTTCTCTCTTGCTCACGTTGCGATTTTCTCAATATTGGAATTCTCCAGAGCTGCAATCTTTCTACTGGCATTTTCATAGTAGGTGATACCTACCTGATTTTTTAAAATGAGCTCTTTTGTCGCAATGATGGCCGTGTCGAAATTAAGAGCTTTTCTGTATGTTTTAATCCATGCCAAAGCATCCGAAATATCAGTGATATTTTCGGATATTTTCGTTCCTACAGAAAAGATTTTTTTAATTTTCGAAAATATCATATGTATATCATTATATAAGTTTCATAATTTCTTCAACAGTTGTCTTTCCCGTTGCCGCTTTTATGAGACCATCTTGCATGATGGTAATCATACCGAGTTCCCGAGCTTTTTGTTCGATTTCATGCACGGGTGCTTTTCCGAGAATGAGCGGATCGAGTGCTTCGTTCATAACCAACACTTCATGCGTCCCCATTCTTCCGGAATATCCGGATGAATCACATTGCTCACATCCCGTCGCTTTATAGAAATCAATATCTGCAATATCGTCCTCGATGATATGACTCAAATATCCGGATACTTTTGATTGCATTGCCGGTTCAACTATCTTATAGGGAGTGTTGCAATGGGGGCAGAGTTTTTTCACGAGACGTTGTGAGATAACCATCTTGAGGGCCGATGATATCAAAAATGGCTCTATATCCATGTTGATGAGTCGTTGAATCGTTCCAGCGGCACTATTGGTATGAATCGTTGAGAGTACCAAATGACCGGTAAGAGCTGCCTCTATGGCAAGCATAGCAGTTTCTTTATCACGGATTTCTCCGACCATAATGATATCGGGATCTTGACGAACGAGTGATCGGAGTCCACTCGCAAAATCAAAGCCAATCTGTGGCTTTACCTGTGTTTGGTTGATATGAGGGATATTGTACTCGACAGGATCTTCGAGAGTGGTGATGTTGTGTGCAAGCGGATCAAAGGATCGAAGCATGGAGAAGAGTGTTGTGGATTTTCCCGATCCGGTAGGACCGGCAACGAGAATCATCCCATACTTGCTTGCGAGACTTTTTTTAATTTTTTCGAGATTTGTATCGAGAAAATCGAGTTTTTCGAGGGAGAGCATATCGGCATTCTGTCGGAGAATTCGCATAACGATTTTTTCTCCGTCTACAATGGGCATAATGCTTACGCGTATGTCGATCAGCTCATTCCCGAGTTTCTCCGAGGTAAATGCTATCTTTCCATCCTGAGGTTTATGTTTTTCATCGATACGCATATTTGCAAGAATCTTCATTCGAGAAAGAAGCTTAGCGTATTCTTCATGGGTAATCTTGTCAACGAAGAGAAAATCACCACTTTGACGAAAACGAATGGTGATGAAATCTTTGCTCGGTTCGATATGGATATCGGAAGCACCGGTTTCCAGAGCAAAATCAAAGAGTTTATTTGTGTAATCCACTATATCTCCAATATCACTTTTGAGTGGCATAGAAAAAAAGGTAGCAGAATCTTTTATCTTACGAAACATAGAAATTTTGTGAGAAGAAATATATTACTTGTTGAGTATTATACACCATAGTTGGGTATTATGCAATATAAATGCACGCAGAAAGTATTGACAAAGTCTATATGATGAGTTATATAAATTTCTATGTTTTTTTATCCAAAAAATACACTCTACGAATTATTCGTAGAGTGTATTTTCTATTTCAGACATTAAAACATATTTGGTTTTTTGCTCTCTATATACTTTTTCAGAGTTTGTTCCAGTACATGTGCCACCTCAAAAACTTTCTCTTCTCCGAGTTCCGGTCCGAGAATCTGGAGTCCGACCGGAAGTTCCGTCGTTCCTCCGTCTTCGGGAAGCGAGTACCCGACAGGGAGAGAAAGTCCGGGTATTCATGCAAGACTTCCGTTGACCGTGAATATATCCGAAAGGTACATCTTGAGGGGATCGTCCGTCTTTTCCCCGATTTTCCATGACACCGACGGAGCGGTGGGAGTGACGATGATATCCACCTCTTTAAAAGCTTTTTTGAAGTCATCCTTGATGAGTTCCCGAACGAGGGATGCTCGACGGTAGTAGGCATCGTAGAATCCGGAAGAAAGTACGAAGGATCCGAGCATAATACGTCTCTGAGCCTCTTTCCCGAATCCTTCGCTCCGACTTATGGCGATATCCGCTCCGCCTCCGTGCGTATGTCCGAATCGGATTCCGTCATAACGGGCAAGATTGGTCGACACTTCTGCCGGCATGACGATATAATACACAGCGAGACCATACTCGGTATGCGGAAGACTTATTTCTTTAATCTCTGCTCCGAGTTCGCGGAGTTTGGTAATGGCATTATCGATTTCCTTCTGAACTCCTTTCTCGATTCCTTCTATGAAGTACTCTTTCGGAATCCCGATTCTCACTCATTTCAAGTTTTTTTTGTCCCAGATAGCGGGATTGATAGCGGTGGGTTTATTTAAACTCGTAGAATCGCCCGCGTCGTATCCTGCCATGATTTCATAGAGAAATGCCGCATCTTCCACAGTTTTGGTAAAGGTTCCCGGAGTATCGAGAGAACTTGCCATAGAGATAACTCCTTTTCGCGAATTTCGTCCGTAGGTTGGCTTGAATCCGACAATCCCGCACATGCTTGCCGGTTGTCGGATAGATCCGCCCGTATCGGTTCCAAGTGCTGCCGGAACCATTCCCGCTGCAACTGCCGCCGCCGATCCGGAGGAAGATCCTCCGGGAATTCGGTCGGTATCCCAGGGATTTTTAGTAATTCTCATAGCACTGTTTTCCCCGCTTCCCCCCATAGCAAACTCGTCCATATTGAGTTTCCCTATGCTCGAAAATCCTGCTTCCTTGAGACACGTTATAATCGTCGCATCATACGGCGGTTTATATCCTGCCAACATCTTTGAGGCAGCAGTGGTTTCAACTCCCACCTCGGAGAATACATCCTTTACCCCAATTGGAACCCCTGCGAGAGGCGAGTGGATATCCTGATCTTTGAATGTCTCATGCACGAGATTAAAGGCTTCAACCTTCGGGTCAAGCGTTTTGATACGACCGAGAAAATATTCATACACTTCTTTTCCAGTCGTGTTTCCGGATTTGATTTCCGCGACGATTTGTTTGAGACTCAGGTTCTTGAATTCCATAAAGCTGGTATATATAAAAATAAATCGGGGCCAGTATATTCAAAATAAAAAAAACTCCTAAAAAATTTTAGGAGTTTTTTGTTTTCTCAGATTAATTGCACATCTTTACACTCGGGTGGTCGAGGTAAGTCTGAGAATTTTAGTTTGTCGTTCCGATTGCCCAAACTGTGTAGGTTCATGAGGACATCTGGAGAGTAAAATCATAAGCACTCGCTGTGTAGGTTCTCGTTGCCGGTGAACCGACGACCGTCTTTGAAGAAATAACGTGAGGAACATTCCCATAAACATAAAAAACAAGATCAGAGAACTGATTGGCACCGGCTGCCCCGCTCACTACAAAGAGTCCACCATATCCGACCCGTCCGATAATAACGGGAGTGGTCGATATCGTAGCACCTGTTGGTTTAATCCATCCGCCATAACCACTATCGCCTATCTTAATATCCCCTCTTACATCCAGCTTACTTCACGGATTCGTCGTCCCGATTCCGACATTCCCCGTTCCTCCTTGTATTATCATGGCAGTAACCTCGGTATAGCCCCTTTGTTTATAAGAAAATGACAAGTCATCATTATAGTGTGTGTTATATCCATAGATGGGATTTACCCAGCCTGATACCATTGACCCTATTTTCCACATATGAGAATCTCCAGTTCCAACAGTTGTTTCTTCGGTGTCATTAATTCCGATTGCAATATATGATCTAATTGTACCAATTGAATCCGTTTGATTACTCGTTCTTGAAATCCAAACATTATTATTTGTATTATAATTTCCAATTGATAATTTTTGATTCGGACTCGTCGTTCCAATTCCGACGTTACCAGCAGAAGAAATGACAAATCTATCAACAGCATTAGTTATATCTCTAATATTAAAGTTGGTATTATTCACAGTTGTGGATCCTGCCATAAGACCCCATTTAGTACTGCTGCCTTCAATATGAATACCTTGTGCGTTTCCTGTACTAATATCTCCATGTTTAATATGTAGGGCCGCACTCGGATTCGTCGTACCGATTCCGACATTCCCCCCATTAGGATTAAGAGCCAATGGAAAATTACTCGCCCAATTATTTGCATCATGAACTTGAATCCATCCTGGATAGGGAGTTGCTGTCCCGAATGTCCCGAAATCCATTGCGATATTTACCCCTGTATTATTTAGTCTCATCATTCCAGCATTTGTATTCCCTGAAGTTGGAGGAAGACTATTTGTACCATTCTCTATATCAAGAGTGGCTCTTGGACTCGTCGTCCCGATTCCGACATTCCCTCCGCTTCCGAACACGACTCGATTGCTTCCGTTCCAGAAACGGAGTTCTTCGGAGGTTTCGTCGTGATAAACTCCCCAATGGGGCTTCGTTCCGGATTGTATGTCGAGTTCGGCATTTCCGGAAACAGATCCTACTTTCACTTTTCCGGCAGTGTAATTGATACTGCTTGTAGCTCCCGTATTCCAGAGATTTCCTCATCCGGAAACAAGAGAATCGACTCGAGTATTGAGATCATCAATATTTGTAATCATCGCATTCCAGATGCCTATGGTAAGGGGTTGCCCCGAAGTTGCCGGAGTCATCGTTGAATATGTCGCGTACCCGACCGATAGCACGATGAGAGTGCCGAAGAATACGAGAGCGGAATAGAGAGCTTTTTTGAATGCGGTCATAGAGAAGAAAGGGAGAAAGTAAAAGATGAATTTGATATACTTATCATAACTAATGAAGTACCGTCTCTGTTAATAGAGAGGCTCCTGCTGGCAATGAAGTTCCATAGTACGATAGAACCGGAGTTGATAATGTTTGTCCCAGTATCTCAATATCGATAAGACGGTTGGTTGATTGTACGTGCATTCCTTTGATGTTAAAAATCAAAAACCCGCCCGTACTATCGACCCAGAAATCCACATCGGGGGTTTGGTCATACCAATAAGAATAACTATTGGGAGAACATTGTGAAAACATTCTTGAAATCTGAGATATAGCCAGATACGCTGGTACCGCGGTATGATAGGTTCCATAAACCAGCTTATATTCTTGATTGCAGCTTCCTATAGCATGTCTTCCAAGCCACATAACATTTAGAGTCACCACTCCTCAATTGTTCTCGGAATTAGAATAGGTTTGGGGCAATGCGAGTTTATAATAGGAATTTGTATCGGTAATAGTATGTCTCATAAGAATTTTTCTGTTTCCTGAATAAGGATCAACCAATCCTGCTACATAATGAAATTCCGTCTCGCTTTGCCCACGAATATCAAGTTTCGCGGTAGGACTCGCCGTCCCAACTCCGATATATCCACCGGTTCCGATAACCAAATGAGCATCCCCAGAACTCCCGCTATGATTGATACGAAATGTACCATCATTTTTATTTACCAAAGTGACAGCATCTCCGGTTCTATTGAGTGAAATATAAGCATTTTCCGTGGTTGCATTAATTCCAAGTCCTGATCGTCCATTTGTATTTGCACCGATATCGAGTGCCCAAGACGGATTACTCATGCCAATCCCCACATTCCCTCCGCTTCCGAACACGACTCGATTGCTTCCGTTCCAGAAACGGAGCTCTTCGGAAGTCTCGTCGTGGTAGATTCCCCAATGAGGCTTCGTTCCGGATTGTATGTCGAGTTCGGCATTTCCGGAAACAGATCCTACTTTCACTTTTCCGGCAGTGTAATTGATACTGCTTGTAGCTCCCGTATTCCAGAGATTTCCTCATCCGGAAACAAGAGAATCGACTCGAGTATTGAGATCATCCATATTTGTAATCATCGCATTCCAGATGCCTATGGTAAGGGGTTGCCCCGAAGTTGCCGGAGTCATCGTTGAATATGCCGCATACCCGACCGATAGCACGATGAGAGTGCCGAAGAATACGAGAGCGGAATAGAGAGCTTTTTTGAATGCAGTCATAGAGAAGAAATAAATAAGTAAACTGATATGCGAATAGAATATCGTATTCTTTCGGGAATGCAAGTTTTTTTACCTCATCTCCACATTTTTAAAATGCGTCAATCGATGGCTCGTCGTCATCTTCTGAATCGCGATGAAATCTACACGATACAATCCATCTTTCAAAGAGTGTTTCATGCAATACCAATTGACGGCAAAAAGAAAGCGACGTTTCTTGGTTCTGGTAAAAGTTTCGACAGCACTTCCATACATATCCCCGCTTCGGTATTTGATCTCAAAAAAGACGGTAATTCCGTCTTTTTTTGCGATGATATCCACCTCTCCTCATTTCGATGCGACAAAATTGGTTTCCATGATTTCGTAGTCATGTTTTTGAAGGTATTGTATCGCGAGAAGTTCCGCTTGATCGCCAATGGTTCTGGAAGAAATAGTCATAAAAATGTTTTGTCATTCCTGCGAAGGCAGGAATCTACCAAATATCCCGCAGGGAAAGTACAGAGAAACTTCTCTTTTAAAATTCCATAATCTGTATAAAATACAAGGTAGATCCCCGCCTTCGCGAGGATGACGATTTTTTACTCCACATTTACGGCATTCATATCCTTGATTTTCACTTCCGCGTTCACTTTCGGATTATAGTACCCGATAAGGAGTTTGATGAGCTCGTCTTTTTTAATTTCATCACTCTTGATTCCTATCCCTTCGAGACTGGTTTTGATCGTGGAGAGTCGATCAAAATTTGCCTTTCTCATGGATTCGGATCTCCGACGCTTATCCCGAATGGAAGTGACGGTTTCTTCCTGAGTGATGGCCGACCAAAAAGTCCTGAAAACACCGACGATTCCCTTGTCTCGGACGCTCCGATCCTCATCGGTATCGTAGGGCACGACGATATAGAAATCCTTCTTCATAATCTGTGCCATATCGATGAGATTCGTGAGGAAATCCACATAGCGATAGGTTTGTTCTTGAAGGAGGGGATTTTTTTGTTTCAGGGCAAGATTTTTCAGTCTCATAAGATACCCCTCGATATCGACTTTGAGAGATCGGACGATAATCTGTATGGGGAAACGGAGAGAATTCAGGAAACGCTGGTATCCGATGATAATGGAATCCTGTTCTTCCTCGCTCTTCAAATTGAAATTCACCGCATGAACTTTGAGAACCATACGGGAAGATCCATCCTTCATGATCATGCAATTGTCTCGGATCTCCGAGAAAGGGAGATATCGTTGCGTGGTGGAATCCTTGGTTGGATTCTTGGCAGCTTTTACGGAAGCGGTAGTTTTATCGGACATAGTGGTAAAATATGGATTACAAATGACAGGATGAGATTACAATTTTCCGAGTTTTTCTTCGACACTCTCGAACGTTTGATGACTATTTTTATTTTCCCCATTATTCTTCACTTCCTCAAGAGCTCGGATGTAGCCAACTTCGAGAGAATTGTAACTGTCAACTCCCTTCGACCAAGTACGATTTCCGACATTCAAATTGAGTCGTATGAGATTGAGAATAAAAGGAATAAAGGTCATCTCGGTATGACGGAAAAGTGCGATAACAAGAGCAAGTCCGATGATGATGATGGTAGGAAAGAGAGCGACGGATGCTCCAACATTCGGCTCCAGAGATTTAAATACCATGTAGCCGAAACCACCACCAACCATGATTATCACCAATTGACGAATGCTCAAATTCAAGAAGATTTTATCTTCATTTTCTATCTGTACGGGGATTTTGTATTGCATAGGACAAATTTATATGGACTTTTTACTTGTTCATTATAGCCTATTTCCTATGAAATCGCAAGAGAATCGCAAGATTTTTCGTGTTTTTCTTTTGACTTTTTTCGCTTTCGTCTTATAAATTGGGGGTTCCTGCAAGGGGTTTTTACTATATTTTCTCACTTTTTTCTTATGAAAATTGATTTTATCAAGAATCGTTTTATGTACTATGGATTTGCACTTATGCTCGTTCTCCTCTCTCTTGGTGCTTATCTGACTCTTCCGCTTAATCTCGGGATTGACATGACCGGTGGAGTACAGGCAGAGTATGATTATACCGCTGGACAAGTGAATATCGACACCATAAAAACGATGGTGGACGAAACCAAGAAAGGTCTTGTGTATAACAACACCGAAGTAGTGAATAATATCAATGTCTACAAGATTTCCGGAGAAGATAAGTTCGTGGTTGAAGCGGGATTCTCGAAGATTTCCGATATTTCCGATAAAGATTTTGAGGGACTCAAAACAAAATTCAAGGAGGATATTACTGCTCAATTCACTGATTTGAGCTCAGTGAAGATAACAATGTCTCGGTATATTAATATCGGAGAATCGTTCGGGGATTACATTAAGAAAACTGCGTATATGACCCTCGCGCTTGTTATCATCGCCATCTCTCTCTATATTGCGTACGCATTCCGAGGTTCTATCGAAGGGTTTACAAGCTTTTCTTTCGCTTCTGTAACCGCCGTTTCGCTTTTCCATGATCTGGTTGTTGCTTTCGGTCTCTATATCATAGCCTCCTCCTTTTTTCCGGAGTTTAAGATCGATACATTCTTCATCACGGCGATGCTGACGGTTCTCGGGTACTCCATCAATGATACGATTGTCGTTATGGATCGAATACGATCCAATCTTCGACTTCCGGAGAATAAGAAAAAAGACTTCGGTACGGTTATCAATAACTCGGTAAACGAGACGATGACCCGTTCCATCTATACTTCATCTACTATCTTTATCGTCCTCGTTGCGATGTTCTTCTTCGGACCTGATTCCATTCGAGGATTCATCCTTGCTCTTATCTTCGGTACGGTAGTCGGAGCCTATTCTTCTATCGCAATCGCCGCACCGCTTCTCTATGATATTAGTGGAAAGAAAAATTAATAATCTTGCCCCTATGTCCAAACTTGTTCGAGATAAAATTCCCGAGATTATCACCAGAAATGATGAGATTATTCCGTCGACGCATATTGCTATAGGGGAAGATTTATTGGATGCCTTGGACAAGAAACTCGATGAGGAGATTGCGGAATTCCGGAGTGCCCCCGATGCTCATTCGGCTGTCGAGGAAATAGCCGATATCATCGAAGTGCTTCTCGCTCTTGCTCATTTCCGTGGTTTCTCACCGGAACAGATTGAGGCGATCCGTCTCGAAAAACGAGCGAAACGCGGAGGGTTTGAAAAGGGAATAATACTTGAATAAAACACAATAAAAATCTCATATACTACGGCATATGAGATTTTTGTTTTTTTTCCCTTTACTTTCCCCTTCTTTTTCATATAATCTCGGGGATTTTTTAACCATTTCTTTTTTATGTCTGCAACCACTTACGATAGTAGTAATATACAGGTTCTTGAAGGTCTTGAGCCGGTACGAAAACGACCCGGTATGTACATCGGTGAAACCAATGAACAGGGGCTTCACCATCTTGTTTGGGAAATAGTCGACAATTCGATAGATGAAGCGATGGCGGGTCACGCGAAACATATCATGGTTACTATGCATGCCGATAACTCTGTTTCCGTGAGCGATGACGGCCGTGGAATCCCCGTTGATATCCACCCAAAGACGGGTAAATCCACCCTGGAGACGGTTATGACCGTTCTCCATGCCGGAGGAAAGTTCGGAGGAGCGGAAAGCGGGTATAAGGTATCCGGGGGGCTCCACGGAGTGGGGGCATCAGTGGTAAATGCTCTTTCCGACAAGATGCAGGTATGGGTTCATAAAGATAAAAAAGTATATACTCAATCATACCAACGCGGTATCCCCGACGGTCCGGCTGCACCGACTGGCGAGAAGACCGATATCCACGGAACTATCGTCCGATTCTGGCCGGACGGAACGATGTTCACGACCGTTATTTTCGATTATGACACCATTCTCACCCGTCTTCGTCAGCAGGCATACCTCACAAAGGGGATTACTTTGACTCTCAGTAACGAATTTACCGGAGCGAAATACCGATTCTTCTTCGAGGGAGGAATTCAATCCTATGTTCACCACCTCAATCGAGGAGTGGACACGATCGGTGACGGTATTTTCTATGCGGACAAGAATCTCGACGATATCCAGGTAGAAATCGCTTTTCAATACAAGAAAGACGATTATTCCGAGCGTGTCATCAGTTTCGTCAATAATGTTACGACGACCGACGGAGGAACGCATATGGCGGGATTCCAGGCGGCTCTCACTCGTACCATCAACAAGTACGCTCGTGAACAGGAGATTTTGAAGGAAAAAGACACGAATCTGGAATCTTCGGATGTACTCGAAGGACTCTGTGCGGTGGTATCCATAAAGGTTCCAGACCCGCGATTCAGTTCTCAGACCAAGGAAAAACTCGTAAATCCCGAGGCGAAAGGAGTGGTAGACCGAGTGCTTTCCGAGAAACTCTATGAGTATCTTCAGGAGAATCCACGCAGTGCGAAAGCGATGGTGGAGAAATCCCTCCTTGCCGCCCGAGCCCGAGCCGCTGCTCGAAGTGCCCGAGACACGATTATCCGCAAGGGAGCCCTCGAGGGGATGACCCTTCCCGGGAAGCTCGCCGATTGTTCCAGTAAGGATCCGTCCAAATCCGAGATCTACATAGTCGAGGGAGATTCTGCGGGAGGTTCCGCGAAGCAGGGTCGCGACCGCGAGACTCAGGCGATTCTTCCTCTCAAAGGAAAGATTCTCAATACCGAACAAGCCCGACTCGATAAGATTTTCGCCAACGGGGAGATCAAGAATCTCATCATCGCACTCGGAACTTCTATCGGAGAGACCTTCGATATGAAACGTCTTCGCTATCACCGAATCGTCATCATGACCGATGCGGACGTAGACGGAGCACATATCCGAACCCTCCTCCTCACCTTCTTCTACCGATACTTGCGTCCTCTCGTGGACGGCGGGTTTATCTACATCGCTCAGCCACCCCTCTACAAACTCACGAAAGGGAAGCAAACCTGGTACGTATACAATGACGACGAGAAGAATAAAGTTCTTGCAGAACATGGAGTAACTTCCGAAGGAATACAGCGTTACAAGGGTCTCGGAGAGATGAATCCGGAACAACTCTGGGAAACGACCATGGATCCGACGCAACGAAAGATGGGACGAGTGCACATTCTCGATGCCGAGAAAGCGGACGAAGTGTTCCGAACGCTCATGGGCGAAGATGTTCCGCCACGACGACGGTTCATTCAGTCGCGAGCGAAACATGTAATGAATCTAGATATATAATTCCTAATTGAATTAAGTTATGTTTTATAAATATTTAATAATATTATTTTGTAGTATTTTTATATCAAGTTGCACTTCTATAAATTCTATAAACAAAAACGAATTTAAATCTAACACTTTCTCAATCAAGATGACTTGAGCTTCAATGTTACCAACATTTTCTGATAAGCAAATTCTTTCTGTTAATAAATGAATAACCGATATTAAAAGAGGAGATATTATAATAATGAATGTTTCAAAAAGTACCAATGAAATGTTTATAAAAAGAATCATAGGACTGCCTGGAGAAATTATAAAGATAATTGATGGAAGGGTTTTAATGAAGCATTCCCGAATTAGTGATTTTGTGGAATTTGAAGAAGAATATTTATCAGAATATAACAAAGGAAAAACTTTTCTCCCATTAAATGTAAAAGAAACTGAATTTCTGATTCCTGAAGGAAAATATTTTGTTATGGGAGATAATCGTAGTAATTCCTCAGATTCTCGTTCATGTTTTCAATCTTGTTCTATTGAAGGATCATCTCATTTTTTAGATCAAAAAGATATAGTTGGAAAAGTTATTAAATTTTAGATTTCATGCGTAATATCCCTGGAATCACTTTCCATAAAGAATACCTCGATGAGTCGAGTTCTTGGTGGAGCATGTCTGCGGTCGAACAACTTGGGAATATTGGTTCGGAAGTTGGGCGGAGTATTGCGGCGAAAAAATCAGGTGACCGAGAGAAGTTTGAAGGAGCGACATGGCGAATGTACGAGCTCTTCGATCTCGCGATGGCAGACCCGAGATGGCGACGAAAGTGATCGCTCCGAGAGATTTGTCGAGCACGCGAAGTGGTTTCGGATCACCTCTTCGGAGAGAGTCAGTATGGCGAGACTGATTCATCGCTGGAACGATATTTCCTTGCGTATGGTATTATGGCGAATGAAGAGAGGAGAAGAAAGAGAGCGGAAAAGAAACTTGCATCTTCATTAAATTCCGTATAATCTTTGTAACTTACAGCTTGTAACTTTCCTTGAATGTCCTACACCATCGACCGCTACGAAGGCGCGAAAATCCTCAATTGCTCTACCCGTACGGTGGATAGGTATATCAGTGCGGGAAAAATCCGTTCGAAGCGGATGGGAAAGAAAGTATATCTTCACGACGAGGATATCCGTATTATTCAAAATGGGGGAATTCAGGAGGAGTATATCGTACTCGATTCCGATGGGCATATGGTGACTGCCCAGCACGACGAATCCAATTTTACCCGCCGACCGGTGATGGTCGATTACAAGCAGCTCTTCGACGATGCACAGAAGGCGATAGAGCGAAAGGATATCCTCATACAGGAGCTTTCGTACCGTGCCGGACAGGCGGAATCGGAGCTCAAGAACTCCATTTCCATGATCGAGTACAAGAAAGCGACGATGCTCCTCGAAAGTTCGAAGATGCACGGTGAAGAAGAGCGAAAAAATCTTGACAGAAAGATAGGGGAGATAGTCATGGATTTGGATCAAAAAAATACCACTAACATTATCCTTATGATACTCGTCTCCATACTTTTTATAGTCGCGATAATCCTCTGGTTTTTCAGTTTGAAGTAAACCGTCATCCTCGGGCGTAGTATAGCGAAGACCCGGGGATCCATCTTGATTATTAGGCTGGATTCCCGCATTCACGGGAATGACAAATTACTTATATTTCTATTAACTCCTCTCCTATGAAACAACTTCCCGTACCGAAACGAATTCTTTTGAAACTCTCGGGAGAAGCCCTTCAGGGAAAGGGGGATCATGGAATCGAGACAGAGTTCCTCAATAGTCTCGCAAAAAAGATTGTGACTCTCACAAAAGAGAAAGATATCGAAGTGGTGATAGTTATCGGAGGAGGGAATATTTTTCGGGGAGTATCGGGAGCCGCTAAGGGAATTGATCGAACTGCCGCCGATTATATGGGGATGCTCGCGACCGTTATCAACGGTATCGCTCTCGGAAATGCCATCGAAAAAGCCGGACAATCCGTTCGGATTATGTCCGCCATTGAGATATCGAAAGTGGCGGAACTCTTTATCTACCGTCGGGCCTTGAAACACCTTCGTGAGAAACGTATCATCATCGTCGTTGCCGGAACCGGAAACCCGTACTTCACGACCGATTCGGCGGCGGTGCTTCGGGCATTGGAGCTCCATTGTGATTTCATGGTAAAAGGGACCAAGGTGGACGGAGTGTACGACAAAGATCCCGCGAAACACCCGGATGCGAAACGTTACGACCGAGTTTCGGTCGATGAAGCTCTGAATAAAGGACTCCGTATTATGGATCAGTCCGCCATCGCCCTCGCGAAAGATGAGAAACTCCCGCTTTTCGTGTGTCGCATCGAGGATATCGATCAGATCGGATCTCCCGATATACGAGGAACGTATGTATATGTAAACGAATAATGCTAACGAAAAATCATCCCGAGAACTCGGGATGATTTTTTTAAAACTTCTTCTTCCAGTTTGTGAGAATAGTTTCCAGATTGATGCTGTGAGGTGAGGAACTCGAGGAATCTACCCAGGTAACAATACTGTTAACTTTCATATGGTCACCGTCCGGATGGCTGATTTGAATTTCTCTGGTGTAAATGGTCCGGCAGTTGACAGTTATTGAAGAACTGCACTTCGTAGTACTCCCGGAACTACTTGTGAGACCGTTCGAATCAAGAAAAACGGGGAATTGATTCCTGTATCCGCTATAGGCGGTAGCAATAGATAGGGGAGCGATAGTTCCGGAGAGTATCCAAAGCGTACCGCTTTGAACCAAGATATAGGAACCCGGAGAAAATTCTTTTCCGGAAACGCCGATACATCCGGCATCATAATCTTTTACTTTCCAGCAGTGTTCGTAGTCACTGGAGAACTTCAGCCAATTCGTATCGCGAATATTTTCTACCGCTTCCATTCCTTCTCTTGCTATATTGATGGCTTTAATGCGATTTTCCGATGTCGTGGAAAGCTTTTGTCCGCTCTCGAGAATACCATACGCTCCTACGATTCCAACAGTGAGTATGATAATTACTACCATGACTTCAATAATGGAATTTCCTCGATGATTCATAAGTATGCTCTTTAGGAACTAAAATCCAAAAACGTCCTATCCTTCCGTACTACTTCCGGTGGCTGTCGTACCGGTACTTGTGGAAATAGGCGTCGGCACTATATCTTCCACTTTTTCTTTTACAATGGTAAAGAGATTTGTGAAAAGAAGTTCGTCATTTTCCCCGTAATATTTTATGGTGTAGAGGTTAATCCCATCATTCATAGTTCCGTAATCCTTATTGGCAAAATAATACCAGGAAGTTCCGAGTTGAGGAAACTTGGAAAGACGATAGTCATTAATGGTTATGTATTTTACTATTCCTTTATTGACACGACCTTCTATGCGTACGACATCATCGGTTGTTTTATAGGGATTTTCCGTTGGGGAAATGATTCTGAAGTCTTTATCAGAAATGGGATACGTAGTAACGGAAGGTTTTTTGCTCGCGTCCTCTTTTCCTATTTTTTGTGAAGTATAGATGGTAAGAATGCCTTTTGCAAGGATACCACCCTCACTGTCATATGCTTTGTAGACTATATTATTGCTGGAGCTTGCGAGGGGAAAGCTCTTGTAGAGAAAACTCTTCTGTTCCTTGTCTATAAGTGCCTCCTTATCGTTTATGGTTACTTTTGTTATATCAGTATTTAGAAGTTTCCCTTCTATGGTTATCTCACTCGTATCGACCGTCGATTCATCTTCCGGTGAAGTAATGGTGAGTCCTATTTTTGTATTTTTTACTGAGAGCGATCAGGATGCATCGGTGCTTCCCGTCCCCTCTGAAGAAATCATGGAACTCAGAAGAGAATCTCCGTTGTGATTTATGAAGAGATTGGTGGTTTTGATATAATCGCTGAGCGGTTCAATCTTACTGGCAAATTGTAGAGTATTGCTGGAGAGATCATTTTTCATGATGGTAAGTTGTTGCCCCACTCCTATACTCGTGCTTGTTGATTTTTTTGAATAATCCTCCACCAGAGCACTTCCTTTTAGGACATAGATATTGCTGGCAATGATATTTTGGCTCAAAATAATGACGGAATTATCACTCGGTGTTATGAAAAAATTCTTCAATTTTATGATCATATCACTCGTGCTGGAATCGGCAAGCATATCGGCATTTTCAAGAGAAATGATTTGTTTTCCGTCAATAACTCCTTCGTATCTTACCTCACCTCATTTGTCTATAAAAAGCTTTGAAGTGCTATTTTCGAAACCCGCTTCGGCCTCTCCAAGAGAAACGGTGAGCTTGCTGTCCGTTGCATACATCTTTGTCGCTCCGTCGATACGCTTCTTGGAATCCCCGGACATATAGATGTATATCTCTGATTGTTCTTGTTTCGGAGTGACGGTCATAAAAGATCCGGTATGATTTTCCGTAGGAGAGGAGGAAAACATATAACGGATTATGACGATGAGGATGATAAGTGCTATGGCAAAAGGAACAATAAAAGAAAAAGAGTTTCCTCCGATAGGAGAAGAATTTGATCTATTTCTGAGTCGAGTCATAGGAAAAATATTTATGGAAATAATGGATACTCTGAATATACGCAAAATCCCGTAGGAATCAAGGGGAAATGACAATAAAAAACATTTTCTTTTTTCTGGAAAATGTTTTTTTGCTTGAAACTATTGGGATTCTTTTATTCTTTTGAGAGCGTTTTTGGGATAATTGCTTCGATTGCAGCATAGGTTGCATCTTTTCCTTTTGGTATGCGAATCGATACGGAATCGCCGATTTCTCATTTGATAAAAGTGACGGCAGCGAGAAGGGTATTGTATGTTTTCCCGTCGGCTATTACCTGAAATCGATCTTTATTCTTGGTAAGGAGTCCTATTTTCGTCTCATGTTCGATTTCTTCTATGATTTTATAGGTAATTTTTCCATCACTATGGATGATTGCTTTCAGTTTGCTTCCCTGCACGAGCTTCGATTTGGATGCATAGTTCTGCGGTACCGGGTACATAGCCCCGTCTGAACCGAGCATTGCTTCTCCGGTAAATACCCCTTCTATAATCTTTTCATCTCCGCTCGTATAGTTGGAAAGTCCGGAAGCATCGAGGTATTCGAGTTCTTTCTTGAGCTCCGTATCATCGCTCATAGTGGCGAGAATCTTTTTCGCGGATATGATAGACTTCTGTGCACTGTCAAGAAAGTCCTTGATAGCCATGAGCTTCTTCGGTTCAAGCATATATGTGTATTTATTAAATAATATTTTTACCAGTATATTCGATAATGGGTTTTTTTCAAAAGAAATGAGTATTGACTGTGCGAGAAAGTATGTTCGGAATAAAAAATAAAAAACCGCCACTTGAGGTGGCGGTCAATGTTGAGCGAAGATTTACGCGAAAGCGTCAATCTTCCTCGGAGTCGTGACGGCAAGCGGATCTACAAGACCGCGATGCTCCATCAATTGTTTCGCTCCCGGCGCAAGCGGCAGAGGTTTTTCTGTCCTGAGTGCTGCAAGGCTTTCCTGATCCCTCACGAAACCAAGATCCTGTCTCGTAAAGTGCTTTACAGGTGTTACTGGTGTAGAGCCTGAGATACTTATTGACATGTATTTCTCCCTTATTTATTTTCCCTTTTCCGAATTTGCGATCAGGGCGTTCCGGTTGGAACAAGAGTTATTGTATACAAACTTTTTTATTGTCAAGAGATTTTTTAATTATTACACTCATTTTAGATAGAGAGTCAATACTTCTTCTTTTGTAAGGAGTGTATTTTTATGATAGGATAGGGGAAATTCTAACCTTTATCATATGCCTCAAACAATACTTTCTCGTATCGAACAGAATACCCCTTCTCCCAGTTATCAAGATAGGGAAGTGGATAACGATGGATTTTTCCAAACTATGGAAGAGTGATTATCATCGATTCAGTCCGCCCCGGAAATCTGGAAACAAACACGCTCGGAACTCTTTGAACTCAAATGACTCCTTGCTCATATGAAAAAGCAAAAATTTATCCGTGGTGTTACCGAATGGACTGCATCGGAGCAGAAAAGTTTTTTTGAAAAAGTACAATCCGAAGTGATGGATGTCGGGGTCATGGCATCAGTACGCATAAAGGAAAAAATTCAACTCCTCATAGAGGATGAAATCTGGCGTGAAATTAATGATGATGGGAAAAAATACAGTCTCCAGGACGGAGGGGGAAATACGATGATTTCAAATATGGGAGAATACCAACAATTTCTCGATACGAGCTTTCTCATCGCCAAAGAAACAAGTGTCATACCGATGGATTTAAGACTGATCATCAGTAAGAATGGATCGACGGCAGATGCAAAAAAGAAACTGGAGAGATACCATGGAAAATACAATGCCCTTGTTCTGGTAGATACTGATAATCGTCCCATAGGTATGGTGACACATGATGCATTAAAAGAATATGAAGCTACGGGAAATCCGACACTGGAGAATATTCACTTCATCCCAGATGTATTTTGATATTATACCACCTCCAGTGACAACGCGAAGAAATTTATGCAACGATTCGGGATAAATATCCTTCCTATCATTGATTCGAAAACAGGTATATTGATTGGAATTTTGACGAGTCATTCGCTCGCAAAAAAAGAACTTCAATACTATTCCACTACCTCCCTTACCGAGCTGAGTCTCGATTATCTGAAGATGACTCTATAGGATACAGAATAAAAAGAACAAGCATTCTGTTCTTTTTTGGTAATAGAAAGAAAAAATCCGTACATGCGAGGCATTCGTCGAATGAAAGATGCCTATGTACGGATAATTTGTTGTTGTGCCAAGAGTTCTCCATCTCCTCAAGGTCGCATCTACTGCATTCCCGTCTTTTTTTCGAGAATGACGAGCTCGTTTCATAGAGAAAAAAAATTTTCGCATATGAGTTTTTATTGTACAAATTTTATTTGAATTTGTTTTTATTTTTGTGCTTGTGGCAAGATGGATTCACCTCGTTAAGCAGTAGATGAATATATCATAGTATATAAAATATTAATTGTCAAATATTTGAAGATCTTTTTTACTTTTCCGTCGCTCGATACACTCCTTGCCATCCTTCCGGGACACCGTTTTCGATGAGTTTTTCGCACCGCTCAATGAAGGCAAGGGAAGGGGCATCAGAAAACTGCTCATAGAGTTTTTTGAATATTTCTTTTCATTTCACGACATCTCCCATCGTATACAATAGCAATGCTTTTTCGAATTCTTCGATAAGCTGGAGTTTTTCCTGAGAAACTTCCCCGATTTTCTCGATGAGTTCATAGATAAAGACGGGTTTTTCTTTTCACTTTACTTGAATGCTATCAAGTTTTCGGAATACGAACAATTCTTTCGATTCTTCCATAACACTCTCTCCGACACATATGAGCGTTCCGTAGAGCTTATTGATCCCCTCGAATCTGGAGGCGGTATTTACGGAATCTCCGAGAGCGGTATATTCAATTTTTTTCCCCATACTTCCGATATTTCCAACAACCGCCACTCATTTATTGATCCCCATACGGACTTCTATTTCAAATCCATGATTTTTCTTGAATTCCTCATTGATTTCTTGTATCTTCCGCTGTTGTTCAAGGGCTGCTCGACAGGCGAGAATAGTTTGTTCCTTCTCGTCTCCTCCGAATGCTCCCCAGAGTGCCATAACCGCATCTCATTCGTATTTGTTGATGAATCCCTTATTGTGCATAATGATATCGGACACTTCCTTGAGATAGATAGAGAGGAAATGTACGAGCTCCTCCGGTTCCATATTCTCCGATATGCTCGTGAATCCTGCGATATCGGAGAAGAAACTCGTGATATTCATCCGCTTTCCGTCGAGCTTCACTTCTTCGAATTTATCGAGGATATTTACGACAAGCTCTTCCGAAAGGTATTGGGAAAGGGCTCATTTAAGAGCACGCTTTCATGATTCTTCATATATGTATTTATACCCGGTAACGAAAATGGTTGTCAGCATAACGATGAGCATCAACTGCACAGGGAGCGTGAAGAGTCTTTGAAATAAGCTGAAATATCCTATCTCCGCACCGAAGAGTACGATGAACCCTACCAACAAGAAGAGAAACTGAAATACCCGATTTTTGGCATAAAGAGTGAATAATACGAGGAGAAAAGTGAGGATAAAGAGCATGACAAGTTCTTTCCATCTCTCCACCTCCACTATATATTTTTGATTGAGTACGGTATTGATCATATTTGCATGAACAAATATACCATCCTGAATCCCGCGGGGTGTATGGAACTTGTCATAGAGTGCCGTTGCTGTCGATCCGATAAGGATAATCTTGTCTTTTACGAAGTCCGGATTATATTTTCTATTATAGGCATCTACAAAGGAAATCTCTTGAAATTTTGCTCCGTTTGGAAGATAATTTATGAAAATATCCCTCGCATAAGCAGAAGAATACGGAACTTGTCTCATTCATTCCATTCACTCAAATGGGTATACCGCTCATCGTAACTTCAAAGAAGCTCCATTTTCTTCCGTATGTACATCAAAATACTTTTGAAGAATCTCAAATGAAAAAGCTTTGTTTCATTGTTTCTGAGGTACTATGCTATATACGGTCGAATTGTAGGTATTTACTTCCGGATGAAAATACCCAATTCAAAGAGCGTTATTTTTAAGAGAGAGGATGGGATAGAGTTTTTCTGTAAGAGAAAAGCCAAGAACGACATTTCCCGCATTCTTAAGGGATTTTTCCAGAGAACCGTCTTCTTCGGACTTCTCGGAGAAGAGGACGTCTATTCCTATGATACTGGCACCGTCTTCCTTCAAATTATCTATAACCTGAGCATAGTACGCTCGTTTAAAATTCTGAAATCTTCCGAGTCATTCGTTGTCGGAAAGTGTTTTATTATCAATAGCAACAATAGTGATGTTCTTGTTGGCAATATCATTTGCCCCGTATCTCGTGAAAAGAATATTTTTTATACCAAGATTTCCTTGTTGTATGAACTCTTCACTGAAGGAGTTTACACTTAAAAGTGTAACAATGATTATAATGACAATGGAAAGAAAACAGGCAATAATTCTTTTATCATGAGCTATTTTTTTGAGATTCATATACGATTTTGAGTTATATTACTGAGTAAGATTTTTGTTTCCGATTTTTCTTATTTTCTCCGAAATCTGCGAAACTCAACCATCCCGAGTACTCGGGATTGGGATTCGGACACGATCTCGATTTCTCCGAAATATAAGAAAAATCGGAAAACCAATTTCATCTGGGTATATATTACCGAGTAAGATTTTTTAATCCGTCCGTAATGCTGTTACGAATCTCTGTTGCGGTATTGTTGATTTTCTCCAAAGTACCGGTATTCAACTCTTTTTTTGCTTCTTCCAGAAGATTTTTCTTTCCGATACTTTTTATAATCATTTGTTTCGTATCTTCCAGAGTGGTATTGAGATTCTGTATATCTTCTTGTTCGGCCGCGTTTTTTAACGCATCGATAAGCCCCTTGTCGGCCCCTTGTTTTATATAGTTTTCAAGTTTTTTCTGGAGTCAATCCATGCTTCCGGTACCGATTTTTAGAACATTCCAGGAATCATAGAGAGTGGAACGGGCAAAATCATTCAGAAACATCTTCTTTTTGTCTTCCGGTGCGGTTTCTATGATGAGATCGCGGAGCTTCATTTTTGTATCCAAAAGTTTAGGGGTATTCTGAAATCCATAGAACTGTTGATAGATATCCAAAAGTTTTTTCGAATCACCTCATTTTTTCATCTCATTTTCGAATTGCGTCCATCCGTTTTCATCATCGGTAATGAGAGTCTCTAGAGAAGACCGGTTTTTTTGAATACCGATTTTTTGTAGAAAAATCTCCATAAAATTTTCTTCCCCAAGATGTTCAAAAATCTCCTTTTTGAGAGATTCCATACGCCTGTTGAGGTAGATGATATCGGCATCGTTGTTTGCCTTGTTCCAAACTTCATCGATTTTATCTTGAATGATCGCTTTGCGAGTATCGGTATCAAAAACCCCGCCAGCCACGACAAGAACACTCCCGGTATGGTTTTTTAGGTCTTCGATGGATATCCCATGATCGATGGTGCGAATATATTTATGATCGAGATTCACTTCAAATATAGTTCCGCGTACTGCCGCAAGAGCAGTGTCGTTATCGAATCGTTCATGAAAATAAGATTCCCCGAACATGTACTTTATGACATTGGACCAACTTTTCCCTTCCTCCAAACTAAAATCCACCTGAATGGCCTCATTTGCTGTTTTTGCTCGCATTTCGTGAATCTTGATGGAGGATTTTTCCCCCAAACGTGTGATACTTCCATCTGGCCAGAAAATAGTGGCGGTAGAATGAAGAGTTTTGATTTTATCTCACACAAAGATGGGTGCTTGCTGATTTTCTTCTACGGTAAGGAGTTTGTCTCGAATAATAAGAGTGTTTCCTTTTGTCGAAAGTACGTAGGGATTTATTTTTTCGGACATAGCAGTAGGGCCTTGAGAGAAATCAGAAAAGAGGAGAACTCAAATAATGGCGAAGAGTCCCCACATAATGAGTACTATTGCATGTTTATGAAAAAATCATTCCGAAACTTTTGAAGAATTCTGCATAAAAAATTATGAAAAAAGATATTTTTGGATATTGTATTCATAAAATACAGAAAATACAATCTTTTCCTATGAAAAAACGATATCAGTACATTCTTTTTTGTCTTCTTCTTCTTATTGTCTATGAGGTGTACCTTGTCGTGCTCTATAAATACAAGGATTTTCAGATTAATTCCTATCTCTCGTATATCACCGCAGAAAATGGAAAAGTAGAAGAATCTATAGAAAAGAAAAAGGAGCGTCTCGCCTATGTAAAGACGAATGCTTTTCTCGATAAGATTGCAAAAACTTCCCAAAATAAAAAAAATCCAGGAGAAGAGGTGATAGTCCTTGTGACCGATGAGGAAGTGGAAGAGTACAAAAGGATTGACACAAACAAGCAAATGATCGGTGGAATAAAGCAGGAGACTTCTAAGACACTCGGTATGACGAATGGAGAGAAGTGGATGTACTACATATTTCACACGGATACTCGAAACGACTAAAAAAATCTCTGAAAAACTCGTTCTTCGAGCTTAAATCTCCGCTTCTCACTCTCCGTACAATAGTACGGTTCGCTCTAATGCTCGATTTGTACTCGAATTACTTCGCTTTTGAGAGATTTTGAATACTATCACTTCTATAAAAATCCCCGTTTCAAACGGGGATTTTTAGACTAAAACGGAATATCTTCGATATTGATTTCTTCTTCTGCTTTGGGAGCAGCTTTCTTTGTTTTAACAGGAGTTACCTCTTCCGGTGTTTCCTGTGAGAAGGAATCACTTGTCTCGTCTCTCTTACCAGAAAGCATAATCAGATTATCCGCAACCACTTCTGTTTTATACTTCTTTACTCCCGTTGGATCGTCCCAACTACGAGTTTGGAGTCGTCCTTCGAGATACACTTTCTGTCCTTTCGTAAGGTATTGCTCCACAATCCCTGCGAGAGAACCCCAGATAACGATATTATGAAATTCCACCTGTTCCTGCTTCATCCCGGAAGTATCTTTCCATACACGATTTGTTGCTATGGAAAAATTTGCAACCTTTTGTCCGTTTGGTGTTTCTTTTACTTCCGGAGTGGCAGTAAGATTTCCGATAAGTTGTACCTTGTTGAGTGAATTCATAAAAAGAATTGGTAAAAAAGATAAAGATACCAGGTAATGATAGTGGAAAATATAAGAAGTGCAAATGTTTTATAAAAAATCTCCTAAAAAAAGAGATCGATCTCTTTTTTTAGGAGACCGATCTCTAAATTTTATTTCTTACTGTGTTATAGTGGTAGTTCCAGTACTGGTAGCGGTATCGTCAGAAAGAATATCATTAAGAAGATTTTCTTCGGAAGAACCTCCAGTGAGCTCATCGATTTTAGTTTGAAGAAGTTCTTGAATTTCTTTCAATTGATCGATCACTCTTTCCTTCTTCGCTATAGTAAGAGCTTTTTCGACTTTCGTAAGAATACCCTGAAGTCTCTCTATCGGCAGAGTACCGATAACCTTGTCGAGAACAGTACGGTTTTTTTCAGAAAGAGCTCGTTTCTTTGCCTGTATTTCTTTTTTAAATTCTTGTTTCTGTCCCTTTATTTCTTCCTTAAATTCTTTTTTCTGTTGTTTTACCTCTTCTTTAAATTCTTTACGAACTTCTTGATTTTTTGCCATCATAGACATTCTTTCTTCCATTATTTTCTTGAAAAGATCTTGTTTGTCAGTACTAATATAGGCAAGAAGAGCGGTCATATGAGTACTTGTAAGCTCTCGCATTTTTATTGCTTTTTCTTCCATAGCAAGAGAGGTATCATCCATAATAACGTCTCGTTCCAATTGCTGTGCTCGAAGGAGTGCTATAACAGCATCCTGTTCTTCTTTGGTAAGCGGATTTCTAAGGAAACCTCAGAGCTCTCTCACTAACATAGGAGATTTACCAAGTTCATTTCCCATGGTTCCCGTAATTTTCGGAGCCATTATATTTTCCTGTTTTATTTCCATTTTTTGATCTTTTACTTCTTGTTTTATTTTCTCTGAGCAGTTAGCCCATTTATAGAGTTTTCCGCTTGGAAAATACCAACCTTCACTTCTTGTTCCTATATTTCTACATGTCGCAGAGTTTATATTCTCAGTGGCAGTAGTTGCCCCCGTTGATGTAGAGGCATTCTCTGTAGTAGTTGTCACTGCTGTATTAGCAGTTTCGCTCGATACGGAGGTAGCTTCATTAGCTGTCTCTGTTGTTGTTCCAGTAGTTGTCTCTGTCGTTTCGGCAGAAACAGATGATAATAGACTTGCTCCAGTAACAAGAATTGTAACGGAAGCACTGATAATTTTCTTTGTATACATCATATTATAAAAGATAATGAATAAAATTGGTAGAAATACCGCGAGCAGTTTATGACACTTTTTACAAGAGTCAATAATAAATTCGTGAAGAGTTTGTGGAGATTTTTTTTATGACTCAATATTTTCATCCTCCTTGTCTGTTTTTACGATGATTTTGTAGGTCGAGAGATATATCATCGAGGCAAGTCCCTCAAACAACAGGAAAGAAAGGAGTACAAAGAGGGGAGTGTATTTTTCGGAGAATATTTCTTCGCCCATCTGAACCAGACCTATAGATACTCCGAGAACAACAAGAAAAGGAAGAATAAGAGAAATGATTTTCCATACTTTTTTCTTCGTCAGACGGAAACTCTCGTCGATATACATTTTTGCTTTTCCTACCTCTTCGCTATAAAGCAATACATAATAAGAAAAGACGAGACGAATGGCAAGATACAGGAACCAGATGAAGAGAGCGACAAAAAGCATCAAAGAAATTCCTCCAACAACAAAAGTGGAGAGTCCGAAGCTGATCTTTGCAAGAATTCCAAATGGGATAACAAGAATAAGTCCCGTCATTATCGGTGCGAGAAGATAGAGAGCCATCCATCCGAGTATTCCTATATATGCACGAAAGTGTTTGAGAGAGAAATAGAGATTTTTCGTGTAAGGAAGTCGTTCCCCGACAAGATAGGATTTGTAGACGTTTTGCAGAAGGAAGTTCCCATACGTGTAGGTACAGATGAAAATCGTCACAATACAGAGAAGCAGAAAGAGAGTAACGGCGATGGTACCGATATTATTAAGCAAAAATTCTTCCGAACTGACCGAGAGTCCGAGTTTGCTATAACTCGTAAAATATTGATAGACGATAATGCCGACGAATGGGAGGGATGCTATGAGTCCCACTATGTTGGCATAGAGGAAAATGCACACTTTGGAGATATTCCAATGAAAAAAATTCTTATAGAGGAGAATGATATTTTCGAAAATCTGTTTGAGATTGGCGAGATAGGATCGTATCATAATAATGAAAATAGAAGATAAAAAGGAGTATTTTATATTTTTTAAAGAAATATCATATATTCAGTATATCTAAAATTGGATTCTTTCAAATGAAAATATCATTTTCAGTGATTTACCATCACAATTTCAACAACCATTAATAAATGAATAAAAATTCCGAAGATTCTCTCCGTACAAGAGGGAGGATTTTTTTGGTTTTCATTTGGTCTTCTTCTCTTTTTTATTATACTCAACCTAAATCTATTTCAGATATACTTGGAATATTCCCTTTTCATAAACTCCCCTATGAACAGAAGTCGTCTCATCCTTATTTTATCCACTTTTCTGCTTTTTATAAGCATAGTGGTATTCTTTCTGGTGGGTGAAAGGATGCAACACTATGGGGATCTCTCAAAAATTATCGATTATTCAAAGGTGAATTTCGCCGGAGAACAGGTTTCTTTTAAGGGAAAATACTACTATAATCTGGAGAAATTCGAACGAGAACTCTCGGTAACTCGGTTCAATATGTATCAATTTGTCCTCTATCACAAACGAGAACCCCTCTATATTCCGTATATAGAAAAAAAGTTGAAAAGTGCGGGAATCCCCGATGATTTTAAGTACCTTGCTATCGCTGAGAGCGGTCTTCGGAATGAATCCCTGAGTAGTGCAGGAGCCGGAGGAATTTGGCAATTTGTTCCGGGTACCGCCAAACAATATGGGCTACAAGTGACGGATTTGGTGGATGAACGATATAATTTCGAACTGGCAACCGATGCCGCGATTGCTTATTTTCAGAAACTCTATGAAGATTTTCATGACTGGACACTCGTGGCCGCCGCCTATAATCGGGGAGAGAACGGACTCCGTCGTGCTCTCGACGACCAAAAGGTTTCTTCCTATTACGATCTCTATCTCAACGAGGAAACGACCCGATATCTTTTCCGAATTATCGCCATTAAGTATCTGATGGAAAACAGATACGAGATCTTTGATGCAGATGAACTATGAGATGTTTTCATGAAACCGAAAACTCGTATTGTTGAGATTTTGGAAATCCAAGATATTAAAGCATGGTGTCTCTCGAAAAAATACGACTATGCCATGGTGAGACAACTGAATCAGTGGATTCTCGGAAACAGTCTCCCAAAAGGGAATTGGAAGATACAGGTATTGGATTTGTAGTTTTTGTTTGTTTCTTAAGAGCTTTTGTATTATAATACGAAAAAGTCATAAATTTCTTATACGCATCTTCCTATGTTCAAAAAATTCATTCTTTCTTTTCTCGTCTTTTTTCCATCTTTCGTAGCGGCTGCCGAGCTTCCTTTTACGGATGTCTCGATAGGGGCTTCCTATTATGCTCCGCTCAAGCATATGTACGATGCGGGAGTTATCGGTGATACTTCCGATTGATTGTTTCGTCCGGACGGACTCCTTCCTCGAGATGAATTTGTGGGAATCGCTGTCGGAGTAAGCTGCCGAAAGTGTCTCTCTCCAAGCATAGAAGACATCATTCGTTATAGCCAGAACCCATTCATTGATATCCTCAAGAAAAACCAGTATTTCTATTGCATCTCATACGCAAAGGAAAAAGAGATTGTTCGCGGATATACTCTCGATAGTAGCGGAAAAACACAGTGTCAAAACGGAAAAACTTTTTCGGAAGTTCCTTTTTGTCCGTCGAATAACATCACGCGGATAGAGGCTGCGGCAGTGCTTTTGCGTCAGGCGGGACTTTGGAACGAATCGCTCAATGACAGTTCGTATGAAAAGAAAATGACTTTATCGGATTTGGACGCTTATTGGTATGGGTATGCACAAAAAGCGGTAGAGTCAGGACTTATAACTGTTGATGGAGGGGGAAAAATTTTTCCAGACGAGTATATCACCCGAAAAGAGTTCGTCATAATGGCTTCGAAGATTTTTACCATTAATATGTGCAGTGTAAAAAATAATAAAATTCCTTCCGATTTCGGTACTATCATAAAAATTTTCGATAAAGAGAAGAAAGATTGTTCCAATACTCAAAACGTTACCGTTTTCCCGAACGACAGGGAGGCTATTTATGATTTTGGATGATACGCAACCGATGGTCTCACACCTCCTTTGCGATATGATTGGATTTTTACCAATAGTACTACCTGAGAGCAGAAAACCGCAACCGGCAGCTGTCTCGATGATTTTAACTTGGAATCGACGGGCTCATGGACGGTGGGACTCACCGTCACCGATGCAAATGGTCGCAGTTCCACCGCATACCAACAGGTTTCTATCGGTGCCGATACATGAATTTCTCTTCAGATTTGAATTGCCAATACTCCTGTTGACGGCATTCGCGATCCACTCAGAGCGTCTGCCACCACTCTTTATGGAACCGTGGGCGTTCCGATGCCGTTTTTTTCAACTGCAACGGGATGAGATGGGAATTATAGTTACCATTGGGATTTTTCTGACGGAGGAATTGCTTCCTTAAAAGACCCATTGCACGTATTTATGAGAGAGGGAATATATCCGGTGTCTCTTACCGTGCGGGATACATCGGGAAATATCGCTTATGCCCGACTCACCGTCATTCTTTCTCCAAATCTCGATAGAGATAATGATGGGATACGTGACTATGCTCCATCGGGAAATGTACTGGATATATGTCCGGATGTTTTCGGTCCCATTTCCAATAGAGGGTGTCCGATAGTGAGTGAATACGGTACGGATGGAATAATTGTAGACAATCTCTGTCTTTCAAACAAGATACGCTCTTCAGGAATGATAGAATGAACTGCACAGTGTACGAGTTGTCCGTGCGAGTATTCGTCTGAATTTATCGCTCAAGTACGAAGCTGTGACATTATTTTTCCTTCCATTACCTCTCCGGATAAGAAAACACTCTATTCTCGCGGAAGTATTTTTCCGGTGCCGTAACAGTTTTTTCATATACACTTTTAATATATCTTGACATATTTTTTTTCTTCATATAATCTGAACAGATGAAATCCTCCTTTGCACAGCCTGTGCTTTAGGATTGTGATTCATTCAATTTTTGAGAAAGAGACTACATATGAAATCTTCTTCCGTTACTCCACCCGCTTCCCTTGCAGCTGCTGCCTCAACTAATCCGATGCAACAGGCAAGAAAAGATCAAGAGAAGGTGCAAGAGACTGCACAACAGTCGCAACCACCAAAAACTTCCCCGGTCGGAAACCTCGGCAATAACGTGGATACTCACGCCTGATCTTCTTTTTCAATCCGGTCCATGGAATATTTTCCATGGGCTTTCTTTTTGTACAGAAAACTTGCAAACAAAAGGCTTTTCCATATAATCCCGCGTAGTTTATTTATCTCATTATTTTTCATCTATGAAATGACTTGGTTTTCGTCTCGCGATTATCGTGCTTCTCGCTATTTTTTCAGCTGCCTACATTCTTCCGTGGAAAACCATCGGGATCAGTACTCCATTTCCCGTTGCGGAATATAAACTCGGCCTCGACCTCCATGGGGGAGTGGAACTCGATTACAAGATAGATCTCGAAGATGCCAAGAAAAAAGGATCTGAGTTTCAGCCAAAAGATATCATAGAAGGGCTTAAATCCATCGTGGAAAAACGGGTGAATTCTCTCGGTACCGCAGAACCGACTATTCAAACGGCGAGTTACGGAGGAGAGGAGCACATCATCGTTCAGATACCCACTCAGAATTTCGATGGAGAAGCCATGACCGATGAAGAAAAGAAAGCAAAGAATGACGAATACATAGCAAAAGCAAAAGAAACGATAGGGAAAGTGGTTCGTCTCGAATTTAAAGAACAAAAAACAATGGTAACCGATACGGACAAACAGGAGCGTACCGATATCGCAACCAAACTTCTTGCAGAGATAGGGGAAGCGAAGTACCCATTTGCCACGATTGCCAATAAGTATAAAGATCAGTATGAGAATATAGAATATCGAGCGGGAAGCGGGGAGACCTCTGAAATTCCTGCGGAATTCACTTTTACCGGAATGGAAAACATCCAAATTCCGTATGTGTCCACTAAAATAATGGAGACGCAGAAAGGGGTAGGATATACGCTCGGACTCGATAATAAACTCGAGACAACAGAAGGAGAAAAAGGGTATAGTATCGTCCGAATCAAAAATATAACATCCGTTGAAAAAGAGCGGGAAGCGAAAACGGAAACTGGAGCAACAGAGGTTGCTAAAAAAGAAAAATATACAGCAAAAATCTATGAGTACGAAGGGATATTTGTCAGTCAGAAGCCAAGCGAGTGGACGGCTGCGAAAACCGAAGACGGAAGAGTGCTTGACGAACAATACCTCACAAAAGCTTCCGTAAGCTTTTCTCAAGGTTTTGCTCCTCAGGTGGATCTCCTCTTTAATGCCGATGGCGGGAAGATTTTCGCAGAGCTTACCAAACGCCTCCTCGGAAAGCAGATTGCTATATTTGTCGGAGGAGAACTCCTTACGGCACCTACGGTTCAATCGGTTATCCCTGACGGACGAGCGGTGATTACCGGAAACTATACGGCGGAAAGTGCGAAAAAACTCTCGACCGATATCAACACCGGTATCGTTCCGGCACCGATCTACCTCACGAGCGAACGAACGATCGATGCGAAAATCGGAGCGGATGCACTTCGAGTCATTATCAATGCCGGTCTCATCGGACTTCTCCTTATTATTATTTTCCTTGTTCTCATCTACCGTGTTTCCGGACTTATGGCCGGTATTGCACTTATCATTTACGGACTTATCCTTCTCGCCATCGTGAAGTCGTTCGGAATCGTCCTCACGCTTGCTTCCATTGCCGGTCTTATTCTCTCGATAGGGCTCGCAATCGATGCGAATATCCTTATATTCGAGCGAACGAAAGAAGAACTCCGAAAGGGGGTGGAGATTGAAAAAGCGATTATTGTCGGATTCGGGAAGTCCTGGTCTGCTATCTGGGATAGTCATATCACCTCGTTCACGAGTGCTGTGGTTCTCTATATCTTCGGTATCAGTCTCATCAAAGGATTCGGGCTTATGCTCGGACTCGGTATTCTCCTCTCGCTCTTTACGGCGATGTGGATATCTCGAATTCTTATTCTCGTGGCAGGACACAGAATGCGAAAGAATACGAAGGCGTTTATCGGAGTATAAAATAGAGTCTGTAGAGTCGAAAGTCTCTCAAGTCAAAAAAATCCCCTCGATTCAGAAATGAACAAGGGGATTTTTATTTCTTAAAACACTTCTGCAAATCCTTTCTCCGGTTCGTCGAACGTTCGGAGGACTCCTTCCTGGATGAGCCATACTTTGTTGGAGATATGTTCCAATAGGTCTCGGTCGTGTGAGACGATGAGACTCGTTCCGTTGAAGTGTTCGAGCATATTCTTGATGACGTTCTTGGAATGGAGGTCGAGATGGTTCGTGGGCTCGTCCATGATGATGACGTGGGGTTTCGTGAGAAGCATCTTGGTGAGGGCGACTTTGGCTCGTTCTCACCCGGAGAGGGTTTTGATTTTCTGCTCCACCTTGTCTCCAGTTATGAGGAGACCTCCGAGCATCGCACGGATTTCGCTCTCTTTTTCGTGGTTCTTCCCAAGTTCCGCGATGATACTCTCCTCTCCATTCAAATCCGCGAGTACCTGCGAATACGATCCGATTATGAGGTCGGGGTTTATCTTCACCACTCCCGAAAGAGCCGGAAGTTCCCCGAGGATAGTTTTCAGGAATGTTGTTTTCCCCGCTCCGTTTTTTCCGATAATCCCGATTTTGTCGTCCTTTCGGACGATGAGTTCGTCGGAAGTGGTGATAATGGGGGTCTGATATCCGACCGCAAGGTTCGAGAATTCCATGACTTTTTCCGGGAGTCTCTTGTCGGTTTTTACGATGATATTCCGGACGGTGGACTCGTTCTCCGGGCGTTCTATCCGCTCAATCTTATCGACCTGTTTTATGCGACTCTGAACTCCGGCCGCCTTGCTTGCTTGGTATCGGAAACGGTCGATATAGGCTTCCTGTTTTTCGAGCTCTTTCTGCTGAGTTTCGTAGTCCTTCATCTGCTGGTCGTACTTGGCTTGCTTGAGGGTCAGGTACTGCTCATAATACCCCGGGTAATTATGGAGTTTCTTGTCGGAAATCTCGATAATTTTATCGGAAGTGTTGTTAATGAATCGAACATCGTGGGAGATGGAGAGGATGGCTTTTTTCCAGATTTTGCAAAAGTGCTCCAGAAATATGATTCCCTCGATATCCAAGTGATTCGTCGGCTCATCAAGGATCAAGAGATCTACTTCGGTGATGAGGAATTTCGCAATCTGAACTTTAGTCTGTTCTCCTCCGGAGAGTTGGAGTACATTAAAATCCATCTGTTCATCCGTGAATCCGAAGTACTTGAGAATCTCAAGTTGGAGGTCGTATCGGGCATATCCGTCATTATCTCGCATGTATTTTTTTAGAGCATCCGCTTCTTCCCAGTGAGCGTCGTCGTTCTCAATCGCTATGAGTCGGTTCATCTTCTCTGTAACCTTGGGGAATACCATGAGCATCTCGGCTCGAAGGGTGTTCTTGGTATCTTGCCAGAATAGGTCCTGCGAAAGGTATCCGATTTTCAAATTCGCCGCTTTCTCGATTCGTCCGTCGAAATCACCTTCTTTTCAGATGATCATTTTCAGAAGTGTCGTTTTTCCGGCTCCGTTCTTTCCGATCAAAGCGATCTTGTCCCGCCGATTTATCTTCATCTCGGCGTTCAGAAACAGTTCGGTCTGTTCGATATTTTTCGTGAGAGCGGTGATAGTGACGAGACTCGATGCAATCTCGGCTTTTCCATTGAACAGATATTCGGGAATGAGCTCCAGACTATACGCCCTGTTTGATACTTTTTTCGTCTCCTGACTTTCGAGTTCGAACTCTTTTTCCAAGTATTTCACGAGTCGCTTGAGTTTCGTTTCCTCCTTGATCTTCTCGGTAATGGAGCTCAGGAATAGTTCGCACACCTCCTCGACTTCTTCGTAGGTGAAATCGGGGTGCACTGCGAGGACTCGGTAGATTATTTCGGAGAGCATTCGGGATGGGTAGGATATAATGGCAGAGAGTGTAGCGATAGAGTCTATTTAGTCAAGTGCGGATTTGATAATAGGTTCTTTTCTGAAAGTGAAACTCTATACAAATACTTATATTGATGTAATATATAAAAATTATTTGCATTTTTATTCATTATCGTATACTCAAAATATATAGTACTTTCCTTCTTTCCTGTATGAATAAAATAATAGAATTCAAAACTCCTGATGGGACAACTCAAAATCCATCGGATACCGCTCTTGTTCGAGAATAAAAATCCGCCATAGTTCATAAGCTTATAATCCCTCCCCCTCAGTTTTATATCTATAGAGAGCGATTTACAACTCAAGACGTCGATATAGAGGAATTTTTTTCTGTTCTTTTAAATACTGGTCAGGTAATCATAGTTAGTACCAACGAAGAAATAACTCTTGAATCGGTACTCCGAGTCGAGAGAGAATCGAATGATATCTATGAGATGGGAATCAATACCTTTGTCCGTCTCACGGAGCCGGTAAGAGGAATGGTTCGGAGAGAAAACATCGATGCGTATATTCTCCCTGTTTTGAGTAGTATCGGCATACGAATCGGTATGGTCACGGAAGCGGAAGGGGTTTTCAACGAATCGGATTTTCAGGAAAAGGATTTGGAAGTTTTTTGTGCGGAGGATATAGCCGTAGTGTGGGAAGGAGGATTCTACTCTTGTCTGATCGATAATCTTGACGGGGAGTCCATAGCTTTTACTCTCGACGATTTCATCTCTCCCGACGATATAAATCTCCTCCATTTTCTCTGTCATGCCTACTGCGGGTATTTTGGAAACGGGTGCATAATCGATGAAACGCGCATATGTATAGAGCTCGCTTCCAATGAGGAACGGTATACTGATGTACGGGCTATACCCCTCCCTCTTCTCAAGGAGATTATCGTTTCTGCCATCGCCCGCAAATATCCGCTCTATGCGAACTTTTCACCGGAGATGTGTATCAAAAAGTTCTACGATGATTTCGTATTTCCACTTCTCTCCGAAGAGTATCTGACGGGAGCGTTTGAGGAGTAGTGGGGTTATTTGCAAAATATCATTCTATGTGATACTATCATTCTATGTGATAATCGCTTTATATTTTACTTTTTATCTTAATATTATATGGGAACAGAACATCTAGAAGGGGGCGTTGAAGGAATGGTACCAAAAATGAAAGGGATTATAGAAAGCATTAATCATACACAAGGTTTTTGATATATTAAAGATGAGAATGGAGAAAGATATGTTTTTAACTTTAAGGGATGTATCAATGACATAGATACTTTTAATGAACTGGAAGATGGAATGCGAGTAATATTTCATGAAGTGAATCGTACGGATGAAGAGAAATTAAGACGAGGTCTTAAGGCCTGTAATATCGCAATCGATACTTCCGAAGAAACTTCCGTTCTTATTCCAAAAACAGAGAATGCAGTTGCAAACGTTCTTGATATTGTTGCAAATTCTCCAGAATGTTCTTTGAAAGACGAGGCATTCCGTGTCGATTCGACTGGATGGAAGGAAGAAATAGTTGAGAATACCAAAGGAAATTCGCTTATAGTGAAAACAAATCAGGGAAAAGATATTTGTGAATTCCCAAACGGAGTACAACTTTTCACTGCCAATGCTACGGCTCGCGAGTTGATGCTTGCCCGGAGAGCAAAGGATATAATGACAGAAGAACAAGCACAATGGCTTCTCAAAAATACGCCGAATAATGTCCCTGATAATTGTAAATTTGCAGGATTTATCAATTCGAAAGACGGAAAACTTCATTTTGATGGAGAAACTGCTTGTTATTGGATAGGTGAGATGAGTAAAAAAGATAATATGAAAGCACTGTTTTGCATCGATATCAATAAAGTCGATGAGGAAATGCGACCGTATACAGACGAGATGATCATCAGTGATTATGATGTGGAATCCATGATGCAAGTTCGTTTGCTCAAAAAGAAAACGGTATAGTATCTCAAAAAGATGATAAAAAACCCTCTCCGAATCGGAGAGGGTTTTTTTGTTATAAGTCTATTTCATCTTATTTCTCAAAAATGCTGGAACATCAAGTTCGGATTGTGGAGTGTTCGGATTACTCATGCCTCCTATAGTTCCTTGATTCGATGGGGCATTGTGCATAGGAGCCTGGTGTCCGAGCATCTTTTTCCCGAATTGGTGAGAAAGAGTTTTCGGTGCTTCCTGATATCGCTGGTTGGTTTCTTCGTTGAAGCCGGTGGCAACCACGGTAATTTTGATCTCTCCGGTGTAATTTTCGTTGATCGTTGCTCCGAAGATGATGTTCGCCTCTGGATCACACGCCTCGGTGATGATGCGAGCTGCTTCGTCGACTTCGAACATAGAGAGGTCGGTTCCTCCAGTAATATTGAAGAGAAGTCCGCGAGCTCCCGCGATGGAGAGTTCGAGAAGAGGGGAGTCCACCGCCGCTCGGGCAGCCTCAACCGCACGGTTTTCTCCGCTTCCGTATCCGATACCCATAAGGGCGGAACCGGCATTTTCCATAACACTTCGAACATCGGCAAAGTCGACATTGATGAGTCCTGGAAGAGTGATGAGATCGGAAACACCCTGTACTCCTTGATTGAGAACCTCGTCTACGATATTGAACGCATCCAATAGAGGAGTCTTCTTATCGATGATGGAAAGGATCTTATCATTGGGAATCGTGATGAGCGTATCCACTTTCTCTTTGAGACGATCGTATCCGTCGATGGCTTGGATAAAACGACGTTGTCCTTCAAAACCGAAAGGTTTCGTAACGACTCCGATAACGAGTGCTCCGAGTCCTTTCGCGATTTCTGCGATGATCGGTGCGGCTCCCGTACCGGTTCCTCCTCCGAGTCCGCAAGTGACGAAAACCATATCGGCTCCGGCAAGTGCCTGTTTGATTTCTTCCGAGGATTCTTCCGCCGCTTTCTTTCCGATTTCCGGATTGGCTCCGGCTCCGAGTCCGCGAGTCGTGGCTCGTCCGATATTGATACGGACCTGTGCCTTAGAAGTGAAAAGAGCTTGAGCATCCGTATTGACGGCGATAAATTCCACTCCTTCAAGTCCGGATTGGATCATACGATTAATCGCATTTGATCCGGCACCTCCGATTCCTACCACTTTGATGTTGGCAATGGGAGAGATATATTCGGAAACATTCACCTCTTCGACACTATTTCGAGAAAAATTACTTCCTCCACCGAGGAGATTCTTGAGTTTATCGTCAGTCTTGCGGATAGCCATAATATGAAAAAGTTAAATAAAAATAAATTAAGAATTTAGAAATGGAATTTAATATATTTTGAGAAAGCCCGTTACGGCATTATCTTCTTGAGAGCATTCTTGATAGATCCAAAGAATCCATTAACGGAAAGATGAAGCTTAAATCCACTTCGAACCACTCCGTATTTTTGAGAAAGAAGGAGTGTTCCGATGATTCCTGCGAATATAGGGTCTCCGATAGAAGTTCCACTGATAAAGTCAGAGTCTTCGGGAGTTCCAATCATGGAGGGGAGTCGGAGAACTTCTTTGGCGAGATCATTGAGATCTCGTGCCTTCGCTCCACCTCCGCTTATCACCGCTCCTTCCGGGAGCATTCCGTCCTTTCCTATCTTCTTGAGTTCATTATTCACATAGTAGAATATCTCAGAGTATCGAGCTCGAATAATTTCAGAAAGGTATTTCCGTGAAATGGTCGTCGTTTCATTTTTTGAAATCTTTGCGAGATCAATCTCGTCATCTTTTGCTTTTTCTTCTTTGCAGAACCCAACAGAACCATACTCGATTTTAAGCTTCTCTGCCGTATCGATGGATACGCGAGCTCCGAGGGCGATATCGGAAGTGACATGTTCTCCTCCGATAGGTATAACCGCCGCGAAGATGAGAGAGCCTTCCTCAAATACCGCAACATCCGTCGTGCTTGCTCCGATATCGATACATACGACTCCGAGTTCTTTTTGTCTCTTGGAGAGAACTGCCTCCGGTGCCGAAAGAACGTTCGGATAGATATCGAGGATATCCACCCCGACGTCATAGATACCCTTTTTGATATTACTGAGGATATTGCTGGAGATACAGAATATATGACTGCGAACCTCCAATTTCTTTGCAGACATTCCAACCGGATTTTTTACTCATGACTCCATATCGAGCGTGAAAGATTCTGGGATAACCTTGAGAACTACCTTGTTCATAAGATCCACTCCGTTCTGACTCATGTCGAGAACGCGGTTCACATCTTCATTGCTTACTTCTCCATGCGGAACGGAGATGATACCGTTATTGGTAACCACCTCGATATTGGTTCCGGAAAGAGAAAGATAGATGGCAGAAACTTGCTCTCCCGTCATACGCTCCGCTTCCGAAAGAGAGTCGTCTATGTTTTTCTTGAATTCATCCATATCGATGATATTCCCTTTTCGAATACCGTTTGATTTGGCGATACCGACTCCGAGAACACGGAGCTTCTTGTCTTCCGTAAAAGTGGCAATAACGGTTTTTATCTTTGCTGTTCCTATATCTATGGCGGTGAATACTTCTCCGGATACCATATGTGGTGAGTGATTAGTGGAAAATAAAAAGGTGGTGTATAAAAATTGTATTCAAGAAAATCCTTTATACAAAGGCATTTTCCGTAGAAGGGATGACCCCTTAACACGACATATTATATGACGGAAGTATTATTTTTCAAATGGAAATAAAAAAATGAATAATTCATTTTTTTGTGGAGAATAAATTTGTCTTTTCCTGATTTTCCATATAATAACGCCACTTTTATTCAACTAATACAATTTCTATGCAAAGCAGTTCAAAAAAACTCAACGCCTACACAGTGGAACTCACCATTAAGGAAAACACCAAAGAGTTCGAAAAAGCTCGAGCGGAAACCATCGACGCTATCCGAAATAATGCGAACATCAAAGGGTTCCGCAAGGGGGCTCATATCCCTGAGGAAGTGATCGTGAAAGAATACGGGGAGGATATGATTCGAGAACGAACCGTCAATACGCTTCTCGACAAGATATACCACAAGGCTCTTCAGAAAGAGGGAATCGTTCCCGTTTCGGCAGGAGCGGTGAGGTCTGTGATATCAGAGTCTCCACTTGAGGTCATTCTCGATGTGGAGGTACTTCCGGAAGCGATTATCGACGAGAAGAAGATGAAGAAGATCAAAATCAAAAAAACAGAAGTGAAGACCGAAGAAGACGAGGTGACTTCGACTATTAAAGAAATCGAGAAACGATTCACTCACTACCACGATGCGGGAGGGCACAGTGAAGATGGATTCGATGCTTCGAGTGTCGTTATCGAAAAATGAGACCGTGTAACGATCGATACGCAAGGGTTCGACAAGCAGGGAGGAAAAGAGATTCCAGAAACGAAAGTCGCAGCATTTCCACTCGTCATCGGTTCGGGATCATTTATCCCAGGGTTCGAAGAGAAGATGCTCGGAAAGAAGGCAGGTGAAGTCGTGGAATTCGACATTACCTTCCCGGCGGATTACCACTCAGCGGAGTTCAAGAATCGTAAGGTATTCTTTATGACCACTATTTTCCGGATCGAGAAAGCTCATGGTCCGGAATGGACTCCTGAATTCATCGAGAAACTTCGAGGAGTGAAGACCGATTTTGAAGGATTCAAGGATGTTCTTCGAAAGGAAATCCAGGGAGAGAAAGAATATCAGGCTCGAGCGAAAGACGAGCATAATCTTCTCACGGAGCTTATGTTGATTACCGAACTCGATATAGGACCATCGCTCATTCAGAGTGAGATAGACCGAGTATTCTCCGAACAGAAACACAATATCGAGTCCCAAGGATATACCATGAAAGATTATCTTTCTCATGCGAAAAAAGACGAGGATTCCTACAAGGAAGAAGTGGTAAAACCTGAGGCGGTTCGTCGAGCGAAAGCCGAGCTTATCCTCAAACGCGTTCGTGAAATTCTCAATATCGAAGCGACGGAACAAGAAATAAAGGAAGAGATAGAGAAGATGATTGCTCAGTATTCGAGCGATAAAGTCGTAGAACGACTCCGAGCGAAACTTGTTCCCGGGGATGATTACTATGAGGATATCAAGAATCGGGTGGCGTACAGAAAAGTAGTTGACTCATTTTTTGCATAAAACTCTGAAAAACTCGTTCTTTGAGCTTAAATCTCCGCGTCTTTACTCTCCGTACAGTCGTACGGTTCGCTCAGATGCTCGATTTGCACTCAAATTACTTCGCTTTTGAGAGTTTTATAACTCATCTTACCATCACTAATATGGAAAAATTTAAAATTTATCTCATAAATTCAATTCTATTTTTAATATGTCTTACTCTTGTAGTATTCATATTTAAAAATCTGAATGTTGAGAATAATAAAATATTATTAGATTTAATAAAAGCAATAGTTTATCCTTGAGTAATTTTGTATTCAGTACTAATATTCAAAGATGAAGTTAAATTTTTTATAAAAAATATCAAAATAAAAACCCCTGGATGATTTGAGTTTGATTCACATTTTCCTCCAGTTCAAGAAACAATAAAAGTTGACGATCTTAGTCTGGCTGATTTATTTAGTGAAGATACAAACAATCAAGGTAATGGTAGCACTCCAATAAAAATAGAGCAATTTAATGAAGTAAAACATACTGCTGATATATTGGCAAAAGAATTGCTTTTTGAAAGAATTTATTATTATATTTATTGAAGCCAAATTAACTTATTAAAAAAATTAAAATTATACTGAACAGATTGAATGAATTTATTGGATGTAGTAGCTCATTTTGAGATGATAAAAAATATCTATTGAGATTTTTATAAAGATATGAATATAGAGAAATATTTAGAATTTTTAGCAGCAAATAATCTGCTTGAAAAAAAAGAAAATTGATGAGTTATGTTTATAAGAATAACTCAGCCCTGAAATGAATTTATAGAATATCTCATGTTTCAAAAATACATAGATAAAACATATTAAAATTTAGAATCCTTAACTCTATAGTTTCATTCCATGATAAACACTCTCATCACCAAAATCTTCGGAGATCCGTCCGAAAAACGAGTTAGGAACTACGCTCGCGATCTCGAAGCGATTAAGCTCATCGAAACGAAACTCCGAAATGAACTCACTTCCATCGAGCTTGTTCAAGCCAAGACTCGCGATTTTATGGCGCGTTTCGAGGGGCTCGATTATCGAAAGGATGAGGATTATCAACAAATTAAATCTATCCTCAACGAAATCAAATTCGAGGCTTTTGCGACGCATCGAATCGCCTGCGGACTTATTAATGGGAAAACATTTGAGCTTTCAGAAGGACATAGTGTGGAATGGAATATGATTCCATACGATGTTCAGTTGGTCGGTGCACTTGCACTTCATGATGGTTCCATCGCCGAGATGCGAACGGGAGAGGGAAAAACACTCGTTGCGACGATTGCCGCGTACCTCAATGCGCTTGCGGGACTTCCGGTACATGTCGTAACGGTCAATGATTACCTCGCGAAACGAGATGCCTCCGAGATGGGGATTATTTACAACACTCTTGGGCTTACTGTCGGGGTAATCGTTCATAACCAACAACCAAGCGAGAAACAATCGCAGTACCGATGTAATGTCGTGTATGCGACCAATAACGAGCTCGGATTCGATTATCTTCGAGACAATATGGCTCCGACTCTGGAACGCCGTGCTATGGGACCGCTTTTTTTCGCGATCATCGACGAGGTGGATTCCATCCTCGTGGACGAGGCTCGTACTCCGCTCATTATCTCCGCTCCCGACAGCGAGCCGACGAGCAAATATATGAAATTCGCCCAGATAGCGAAGAAGCTTGAAAGTATGAAACACTACAAAGTGGACGAAAAAATGAAAACCGCGAGTTTGACCGAAGAGGGGATTATGGAGATCGAACGAATTCTCGGAATCGAGAATATCTATGTTTCCGCACATTATAATGACCTCCATCACATCGAAAATGCACTGAAGGCGGAAACGGTGTACCGAAAAGATGTGGATTACCTCAATCGAAACGATGAGATTCTGATCATCGATGAGCATACGGGACGGGTTCTCTCGGGGCGACGGTATTCGGATGGGCTTCATCAGGCTATCGAGGCGAAGGAAGGTGCGACGATTCAGCAGGAATCCCGCACGCTCGCTTCCATTACATTCCAGAACTATTTCCGTCTCTATCGGAAACTCGCCGGGATGACCGGAACCGCGAAGACCGAGGAGGAAGAATTCTACAAAATCTATCGACTGGAGGTTCTCCCAATCCCGACGAATCGTCCGATGATTCGGGACGACCGATCCGATCTGCTTTTCAAGAACGAAACCGGGAAATTTACCTATGTCGTGAAACTCATCAAGGCGTTCCATGAAGCGGGGCAACCGGTTCTCGTGGGAACGGTTTCTGTCGTGAAATCCGAGTATTTGAGCGATCTCCTTATAAAAGAGGGAATTCCCCATAAAGTGCTCAATGCGAAGCAGGATGCGAATGAGGCGGAAATTATCGGAGCTGCCGGACAGTTCGGATCGGTGACGATCGCCACCAATATGGCGGGTCGGGGAACCGATATCAAAGTATCGGACGAGGTGCGAAAGCTCTCTGCGGAAATAACGGTCGAAGGACAAACATACAAGCTCGGTGGGCTCGCGGTTATCGGAACGGAAAAACACGAGACGCGCCGTATTGACAATCAGCTTCGAGGACGCTCGGGACGACAGGGAGATCCGGGACTTTCTCAGTTTATGGTGAGTCCGCAGGATGACATCATGCGTATATTCGGGGGCGATAAGCTCTTCTCGATTTTCAATGCACCGATGTTCGCTTCTATTCCCGACCACGAACCGCTCATCGAATCGGGGATGCTTACGAAACGGATTGACGGAGTTCAGAAACAGGTGGAAGGCCGAAACTTCGACGTGCGAAAGCACATCCTCGAATACGATGATGTCCTCAATCAGCACCGTCTCGTGATTTACGGACGACGCAATAAGATTCTCGAACAAGGGGATATCCATGAGGATATAATCGCGATGGTTCGGGATCAAGCGGGAGCTTTCGTCGAGGGAATTCTCTATTCCGACGACAAATACGAATGGGATTTCGATCATCTCGTTGCTGAAACCAATGTTTTTGCGGGGAAAGAAGTACTCCGAACAGAACACATCACCGATACGGAAGACAAAGAAGCCATAAAAGAAATGATTGCAAACAAATTTGTTGCGAATATCGAAGCGATTCGTGCAAGCGGAAAGACGGAAGATTTCGCCGATTTCGAGAGAAAACTTACCCTCCAATCCATTGACGAACTTTGGATGCAGCACATCGATGCGATGGCACATCTCAGAGAAGAAGTGGCTTTCGAGGGATATGCTCAGAAAAATCCGCTCATCGTATACAAGGAACGGGCATTTGACAAATTCGTGGCACTTCTCTCCGAAGTCGGATTCAAGGTAACCAAAGGTCTTCTCACCGCTTCGCCTCACCAACAGATAGAGCGAATCGAATTGGATGAAAAAACACTCCAAGCACTTCTTGCGACACCCGAGAGCGAACTCAAAAATCTCAACATCAACAATCTTCTTTCCGATGCGATGGCAGAGAAGTTCGGAACTCAGGGAAAAGAGCAGGAAGGGGTGCGAGTGTATCGAGCGGATGCAAAAAAAGAATTGTCGTCCGAATATAAGAATGTCGGACGAAACGATCTATGTCCGTGCGGAAGCGGGAAAAAATTCAAGCAGTGTCACGGGAGATAACATTTGGTCATTGCGAGTGGCACCATCGGGATATAGGTGCGTAGCAATCCAGATAAAAATAATCTTCCTTGCTTTTCCCAAAAATTCGATAATATCTCTCTGTAAAAATACCTCATTACTCATTATTCATGTCAGAAAACGAAATCAAAGAAAAAAATATTTCCGCTTTCAGGGTTCCGGAAACGACAGAGGTTCCTGATTCCGAAGAACATCCGAAAACGAAACTCCAGGAGGTTATCGAGTTTTTGCGGGATCTTGTTATTATTTTTCTGGTTGTTATCTTCGTGAGAACTTTTCTCGCTGCACCTTTCCAGATTTCTGGATCATCCATGGAAGAGAGTTATCATAGCGGGGAATTCATTCTCGTGAATAAGTTTTCATATGCTCGCGTAGACAGTCCCTCGTGGATGAATTTCTGAGCAATAAGCGTTGGAGATCCCATTCGTGGAGATGTGGTTATTCTTCGTCCGCACGCGGCCAATGGAAAAGAGTATTATATCAAGCGGGTCATAGGATTGCCTGGCGATAGAGTGAAAATCGAAGAAGGAGATGTTTTTCTCAAAATAGCAGGAAAAACAGATTTCGTGAAACTCGAAGAAGGATATCTTTCCACTGCGAACAAAGGAGAAACTTTTCTTCCGATGGACGTGAAAGAAACGGAGTTTATCGTTCCGGAAGGACAGTATTTTACTATGGGAGACAATCGGAATAATTCTTCGGATTCCCGGTCTTGCTTTATGTCCTGTTCTGCACAAAACGCTACTCATTTTGTCAGTCGAGCGAATATCGTCGGAAAGCTCTTTATCGATTTCGGGTATATAAATATCTTCCGTGAGGGAGGGGTTCGTACCACCGGCGAATGGAAATGGACCTATGCTCCACGATTTTTGGCAACGCCGAAGGACTGGGTGTATAGAGAGTTAGAGTAAAATTCTTTGTCATTCCGACCGTAGCGGAGGAATCCCTTTAGATCGGTACTTATGAAACTATGCTTCCAGAATATGAAAAACCATAACTACTTCGTCTATATTCTTGCAAGTGATTCAGGAACACTTTATATGGGAGTTACTTCTAATCTGGAAAGATTTGTCTCAAACGTGGTAGTCAAAAGGGATTCCTCGACTTCGTTCGGAATGACAAATATACAATACTCGCACTTTTAACCACGAAACATTTACATGTCATCAAAACACCCACATTTTCATATACGAGAGCTTCGTGCGATTATCGGACATATCATCGGTGATGAGGATTTTAGAAAACTTCAGACTCACCGTCATCATATGTTTTTCAATCGCTATGAGCATCTTCTCAACGCTTCATTTTTCGCGTACCAACTTGCCCGTCTTTTCCGTGCCGATTTGGAAGTATGTGCCTTGGCCGGACTTCTCCATGACTATCATTTTACGACTCTCAAGTCGTACAGTCACGCGGTAATTGCCGCGAAAAATTCGGAACGTTTTATGGTCAGCGAAGAGGTGGTCGAAATTGTACGATCTCATATGTATCCTTTTTGAAGAAGTAAGATAAAGTGTATTCATACGAAAAATTTCTGGGTTGTGAAAATCGCCGATTTCAGTGCCGCTTTTTTTGAAATTAGTTACTCTATTGTTTTTCTTCAATTTCAACATGATCGTATCAAACTCAAAAGAAGCAAGCTTCTCATGGAAATGGTAGGAGAGAAATAATGGAATCTCTGTAAAATGCGAATTTTGCACTCAAATCTTCCGTTCCTCTGACCCACAAGGGGAGCTAAATAGCTTCTCCGTACAAGTCGTACGGTTCGCTACGGTACTTGATTTTCATACGAACTTCATCATTTTTCACGAAATTCCAAATCTCTTGAAAAGAAGAGTTTTGCAGATGTTCCTAATATAAACTTTTTAAAATGTTTTTTCTTATACAGAAACCCCTCGGTCTCTCCAGTTTTTCCGTTATTTCGCATCTCCGAAAGAAGTTCGGGATCAAGAAAGTGGGTCACACCGGAACCCTTGATCCGCTCGCAACGGGTCTTTTACTTATGGCAACCGGCAACTCCACGAAACTTATTCCCTACATCGATAAGGCTCGAAAAACCTACGTATTCACGGTTCGTCTCGATGGACAGACTCCATCATGCGATTTGGATACTCCAGTCGAATATCTGGATTCTACTCTTTTGGAGCAAGCCCGAGGAACACTTACGCAGGAAACTATAGAAAAAACGGTACAAACATATTTTTCCGGAAAGATAGAACAAATACCCCCTTCCTATTCTGCCATCCGACTCCAGGGACAGCGAGCGTATGATATGGTGCGAGCAGGACAAGAAGTAATTATCTCAAAGCGAACAGTGGAGATATTCTCTTCCAAAATCGTTTCGTTTTCGTTCCCGGAATTGACGATTGAGATGGAAGTATCGGTCGGAACCTACATCCGATCCATCGCTCGGGATATCGGGGAGAAACTCGGACTTGCGGGGTATGTGACGATGCTTCACAGAAGCAAGATAGAACATATGGGGGAATATCTCGCAAAAAAGATAGAGGATGTAACGATCGAAGATATTCTGTCATACGAGCAGATATTTCCGCATTTTGAAACACTCTCTCCATCGTTCGATATTCTCGAGAAACTCAGGAATGGTCTGAAGTTTCCAAACACTCTTGGTCTGAAGTTAGGAAAAAAATATCTGGTAAAAGACGGGGGCAAATATATCTCACTGATTGAGGAGCGGGAAGGGGAGGTGAGAATATGTGCAAATAATATCGAATAAATTTGCTTTTTGCTCACTTTTCCATATAGTTCTCGGGTTCCATTTCTGGCGTATTTTCTGGTTTTGGAAATTATTTTATTTTATCATAATACCTTGGTCTATGGCACTCGAAAAAAACGACAAGAAGACACTTATGGATAAGTTCGCTACTCATAAAGGGGATACTGGTTCTCCAGAAGTACAAGTAGCTATCCTTACAGAACGAATCGAAGATTTGAAACTTCATTTGGATATTCATAAGAAAGACAACCACTCACGACGTGGTATCATGCTCATGGTAGCAAAACGACGAAAACTCCTCAATTACCTCAAGAAGAAAGACAATGCTCGATATGAGAAACTCATTGCAGAACTCGAACTTCGAAAATAATCCAAAAATATGAAAAATGCAACAAAACCTTTGTTGCATTTTTTAATGTTCGATTTTTTGCATTTTATAAAAATTTAGGGTAATATGAACTTGTTATCTTAATTTTTTATACAAAAACACATATGACAAATAATAAATCAGAAGTAATGACAATCGAAAAATTTAACGAATCCAATAAAAGTGCCAAGTTAGTAAAAATGACTCAGGCAATCTTCGGTCAATCGAAAGAAAGTCCTGGCAACAAAGATCCCAAAGATTTGGTTTTCGCAACGGAAGTGGAACGGGAACGATACGTCGATAAGCTTCAGGCTACCGATTTAGGTAGTGATTATAATGAGCTTATTTCAGGACTTACCGAGGCAAAAAATAATATTCGAGCGGAAACAAAAAAAGAACTCGCCATTCTTAAAGAATTAATGCCGAAAATCAATGCAGGAAAAGGAACGGCTGCCGATGCAAAAACTTGGCAGGATGCAGAAAATAAACTTTCTGATTTGGGAAGAAACGCGAGAATGCGGCAACAAGCTGAAACTTTCGAGAGACTTTCAAAAGGTGTGGTTTCAGTAGTAAAACCAGTAGAAATACCTCAGGTGATAGAGATGAACTCATTACGACGAACAACACCGGTAGTGTCGAAGGATCTAGAGATAGATTCATTTGTAGAAATTTCAAAAACTCTTAAAAGTTCCAAAAACGTTACAAAAGAAGTACAAGATAATGCTCTTGCGATTGAGGCTGAATTGACAAAGGCATCAAATAAAAATGCTGTAAAAGAGAGTATTGGAGTGCTTGTGAACCCAGGTAAGACAAATAAGGATTTTCAAAAATCACTCGGTATCAAAGAAGATGGAATTATCGGACGACTTACTATCAATACACTTTTTACAAAGGCAGGATCCGAGTATCGGATACCGGAAGTAAAAAAATCCGCTCCGGTTCAAATAGAGAGAAAGAAGAGTCTTGAAGAAAAGTCTGATGTTTCGATCGTTTCCCCAGCAGATGTCATCGAAGCGGGGAAAGTAGAAAAGCAGTCAATATCGATCCAAAATCTTGAGACGAAGAAAGGGGGCGTAATAGGAAAATCGATCAATGATTTCAATGAGTATATCAAAAATAATCATTATAATAATCGTATTATACAAAAATCGGGGTTTGCCAAATGGACAACCATCGATTGAGGGGGTGAATTTTCTTTACTGATTACAGAAAAATGAACGGTAGATTATGAAATGAGAATCACTACCGAAAATTTTTTTTATGACAATCGAAAATTAACTGCATTTCAAAGTTCTCTTTTGGATATCCTTAAGAAAATGGTAAAAGACAATCAGGAAAATATGAAAAAGTAGGAGGGTAAATATTTCTTCATAAAAAAAAACGAGTACTTTCTGTGCTCGTTTTTTTGCGTTTGGAGAAAATATATGGTACGATAAAGGAAATTATATCTCTAATTACTATTTTTATGTCAGAAACATCCTCTTCAGAAATGCTTCAGAAGAACATTAAGGACAATAATATTCGAGAATTTTATTTTCGCGATAGTAAAGAATTAGCGTTATCCCTTCGTCAGATTGGACAATGAGATATTACCGAGGCGGATGTGGCTTTTGATAGTTCTATCAGGTTTAAGAACGATGAGTACATCTCTCTCGTGGAAGAACTGGAAGGAAAGAATATCGAAGAAAAACGAAAGATTCTGCAACAAGTTATACGATGATTGATAGCCAATCTCAAGGCTGAAGTAGTTTTAAATCAATCACAGAATATCAGTACTCTCAAATCCAAGATTGAATCTCAAATGAAAGAGCCACTTACTATTGCTTCTATCAACACGCTTCTCGAAAAACTTCCATCAAAAGAAGCGAACGATACCATCGGACAGTCATATATAGTACAATATCTCTGGGCGAAACTTCGTGCAAAAGAATATATGATGACGATTGAAAATGATTCCGTAAAACTGCTCGCTAAGGATATCGATGATGCTAATGTACTTCCGTTTACCGATACTATCAATAGTTATATCAGAGCGGGAAGACTTAGTCTCGCGGATTGTACTCAGGCGATTATGATTGGATCTGGAACGATTGGGGAATATATAGAAACTCGCAAGGCGATGCCGACGGATATTAGCAATGCCGATTATATCGATTATCTTAGAGAAAAATATACACTTTCTCAGAATTTTACCTCATCTGAGATAGGAGGAAAAAATATCCCGGCTGAAGATAAATCACTCCTTCTTTCCAGTATGGATAAGAATTTCTCAAACATGGATATGAAACAGGTAACGAAGAATTATACCGAGATGAAAATACAAGCAAAAGAGGTTTTTGAATCAAAGACTTTTCAGGCTATCGAAAAGGCTATTGGCGGAACTCCGACCAATGCTAAAGATCTTGCAGATCAAGTAACAAAAGATCCATCCATTCTTGCTGGAAAACCCCTTACGGTCATCGCGGGAGGAATCGCCGCCATAATGGCTCTCGGACACGAAAAAGGGAAATGATTTTCTCTTTGGACCGGACTCACTCGTGGATTTATGGCACTTATCGCTCTGTTTCTCGGTGCCGGAGTTGCTAAAGAGTGGGGAATGGATTCGGAGAAGATCATGAAAGAAGTGAAAGATATGATGAAATGAGGAGAAACATCTCCTGTTCCTGCGGTGGCTTGAGTTCCAGTGGTTGCTTCAAAACCAGAAATCGGGGAAAAAATAGAGGAGAAATCAAAACTTTCTCCGAGTCAACAAATGGCAACCGATAAGGTAAAGTCAGATCCGCGAATCAAGACCCTTTTTGATGTATCAAGAGATAAAAAAACAGCAACATTCGATACGTATGTAGAGTTTATCAATACTCAATTGAAGGATAAACCACTCTCGTCACTTGTATCTCCAGTCAATCCAAAAAATAGTATCTTCTCATTGACCGCATTGTTGGATGAGTCGATAATGGTACCACCAGATATGGACGGAGTTATCCTGAAAGATATGCTTCGGTTATATTTGACCGGTGTAAGTATTCCGAGATCTTCTTTGGTGCAGGATAAATATAAGCCAATGATAGCAGTAAGTGAAAGCAAATATAATTCACAACAAGATACTCTTTTTTCCGCTCTTCAGAAAGTATATGGTGTTACCGATAAGGTGTCGGAAAATATCGAATCAAAGATCGCTCATTATAATCTCGTGTTAGAGGGAAATCCTATTGCGAAAGACAATCTGGATATCAAGACCGAAATAAAAACTCCAGGTTATCTCACTACTTTGAGTATAAAGGATCCGTCGAAATGGAATTTGAGTTCGATTAAACCCATAAATATAGAGTTTGATACTGGAGGAAAGCTTATAACTACAGAAGTCAAGATTTCTTGATCTGCGTGATTATTGCCCGTGAATGAAACCTATTCACTCACTCAAAACGGTACTGATATCCTTATTCAATCTGTATAATTTACTTCCAAAACATACGATATATGTCTAAAAATATTGAACTCAGTGATGGTATGGTAGAAGCTCTTTCTCAAACAAAGGAATGTACAACGTTGCTTGATTACGGTACGGAAGTACCCGCTTCGATTGTGCTGAGTTTTCTCGAACAAAAATCAAAAATTACGCAACAAGAATGTGCCCAAGCATTAGGGTATAAAAATGATTCAAAAGATCTTCTGGATGATCTTAAAAAGATGGTATCACCACAAATTTCCAGTGCAGGGGAAAAAAAAGAGGAACCAAAAGCGAAAAAAGAATCGGAAATGAGAGTTGATGTGATTGGTAAGGATTTTGAAACTTTCAGCGAATCCCATGGGTATCTGTATGCTTTTGCCCGTGCCTTTACGATGGGGTATATTCCACAAACGCATGACAATAAATTTTTCTCCGAGAAAGAAGCTCCGATTGATCTTGTCCGCAAGATGAAATGGGTAGCATTCGGTTGATTTTTCACCAACGGATCTTTCGAGTCCATAAAACGCGGGTCGCTCCATAAAGATATCGCTTCTTTTTACACAAGCGTACAATGAGCAGTGAAGCAGGAAACAAACAATCTGGAAGCCATAAAAAATCAAGCACAAGCAATTCCAGAAAAATGATTACAGGAAAGTGCTTTGAAAGAATGTGCAGAGAGAAAAAAATGGCTCGATGTATTGTCTGTTGCTATAAACGAAAATCCCCAGAATCACAACCTCATAAAAAAAGCACTCGGAGAATACCAAAAAGTGGCAAAAATGTCACGAATGGAGTTCATGAAAAAATATGGAATTGCATGGACATTGTCTGGAGGCGGAAAATGAGAGAATCTTGCAAAGGAAGTCCATAAAAAAGAAACAGCAGATCCGAAAAATGTTGAAAAAGAAATCACTGAAGCATCGGAGAAGATGAAGGAATTGCGTGAGTTGATTTTGAAAAAACTCGCCGATCTTGAAGCGAATCCGAATGATCCCAAAAAACGTGCCGAAGTCCTTAAAGCAATCGAGACAACAAACAAACAAATATCACTCCTTGAACGAGCAGGAGTGGAAGGGCTTTCGAAACTCGACAGCAAACATATAGCTATTCTCGGAACGAAAAATTCATGGGTTGCGGATTTTCTCAAAGCGAACGGAGGACTCGATAAAACGACGCAATGGTTCAATGAACAAGCGAAATGAAAAGTGGGAAAACCGCTTCTCTGAGTCGGTATCATCAGTTTATTGTACAATAACAAAGAAGGATTTCTCGATCTCGTAAAGGGCTGAAATGTAGGAGATATGGCGACACGGGTTCTCGATTTCGGAATGGGAATGGTACCGGTAGCATCATCCGTTCATGAATACTTTATCCTCGAAGACGGATGGTACAAAAATTTCATCCTCGGAGAAAAGTACCGACTTTCCGATACCGAGAAAAATTTCCGTCGGGCGTTTATGGTTGCCGGAGTGGTTCCGTTCGGTGGGGCTATCGCAAAAACCGGAGGACGATTGGTTCTTGCTGGAACGGAAGGAGCGAGCAGAGAACTTGTTGAGACAGGAGGAAAATGGGTGGGAAATAATCTCATTGTAGGAGCAGATGTTGCCGTTACAGGTACGCAATCCGTCATGCAACTCGGAACTTATTCCGTTCTCGGTATGAGTGCGACCACCATGACCTACGATCTGTATCAGACTGGAGAAAAATATTATGGAGGTAAAACCCAAAAATAGTATGTATGTACTGAAATAGTGGGAAATAAAAGGCAAATCTTTGCCTTTTATTTTACTATATGCTACAATTGGAGAGTAATTTATATTCTCACGAGAAATTCTTATGCCAGAAACGACCCCAGAAATTAAAAGAAATCCAGAAATCAAAACTCCGGGAGAGCTTATTAGACGACTCGAAGCGAAGAGTCAGAAAACTCTTGCCGATAAAGTTCGTACCATCGAACAAACAGTGACCGATGGGACGGAATCCAAGTGGAAGAAACTTCAATCAGAGCTTCCAGATGCGGAAAAAAAGGAAATTGAAAAAATTCTTAAAGATGAGAATCCTGAAGTTGGAAACCGTCTCAAAACGGTTGCATGAGCTACAGTCTGAGCGACTGGAATAGCTCTTGCTATTGATCAGCTCGATGGATCCATGGAAAAAACTGGACTTGGTAAACTGGGGATTAAGGAGAGTATCAAAGAGTGGATTACTGAAACACTTACGGAAGAACTCCCTCAAGATGCGGATTTTTTCGATAAATTTATGCATAAAATCAAGATGATGTTTCTCACTCCATTTGCAAAGATATTCGGAGTGAATTTGGCGAAGAAAGAAGGAAAAGGGGACGGTAAGAAGGAGGAAAAAGAGGGGAAAAAAGATCAGGAAGACAAAGAAATGGAAAAATCGTGAAACTATAAATATGTTAGTACGATTAAGGCATTTGTCTGATTTTATCAAACGGGAGAATCAAAGGACAAGGCGAAAATACAGGATGTATTCCTTCAAGAAAAATTTCAACAGCTATCTTTTTCTCAGGCCAAAGACTGTTTTAATTCATATAAAGCAAATAAAAACTTTCCATTAAAAGAAACTATAGGAATTAAGGGCAATATTTCTAATGAAAATATTTATACAGCCCTTGGGTTATTGTTTCAAGGGAAATCCAATGAACTTATAGAAAAGAAATTTTCTTCTAATGAGAAAAATAAATGAAAATGAATAGGGGACGAAAAAATTCATACCCTCGTTCAGTGACTTCATGAAGACATAGCCCATTTTGGAGATATTCTCGGTATGGTTCCCGATAATATCGGAGACATTAAACAGTATGTAGGATTAAAGATATCCAAAACAGAAAATGGAGAATTTGATATATCCTGACCATTAAAAGAAAAAGCAAACTCACTCGGTCTTTCAAAAGAAATTCTTGTGTACATGGGGGCTATCAGTCCAAAGAAAACTCTTAAAAAAACAGATGAGCTTATTGAACAGATAGATGGGGAAAAGCAGCTTTCCAGTGATAATATGAAAACACTTCAGGAAAAAATTCTTCCATTTGCTCATGCAATGCAATCCGAGATTATTGCCAATAATCAGATTAACTTAGGGGTAAATTTTACAAAAATTTTTAAAAATTCTTCGCTCGATTTCTCTGAAATTCTTAAACTCTATATCATAACAGGAGGAAAAACGAATTTTTCTTCTATGAACTCATTTGAACAATTGGGAGTATATGCCTTTATGTCTTGAGTAGCCGGAGATCGCTGAGAGAATGTCGGTGACGGTAATTACTCGTATAGATTAGGTTCCGAACTTTTGAAAACTACCAATAGTATTATTCCGGACGGAACAAGAGAAATTGGAATGAAAGTACTTACCTCCGCATGAGAGTTTATCTGAAATACCCTCTGGTCTGCTACCAAGTGGACTTGGGGAGTTTTAGAGGAGAATCCAGTGGCTGCCGCTGCAATAGTTACATTTTTTGTATTTGGAAATTGGTTACCAAGAAGAACAAGTCCATTTAATATGGTTCGAGGAAATTAAATATTAAAAATTAAATATCAAAAACCCAAACAAAAATATGACCCATCTCACTACTGCAGAACGCGAACTCGACTCTCGCGGAGCTTCCACCCTTGTGAATACTCTTATGAATCACGGGGAAGATATTCATAAACAGATTTCCTATTGGCAACGATCTGTTAAGGGGACACAAGAATATATGACGCCCTCAGAGAAACTTGGAGCCGAGAAAATCAAGAGCTGGTATGATCTTGAATCAAAGACCCGATCGTATAATGCCCCCGGATGGAAGATTTCTCCCGAACGAACCGCTTTGTTTGCCGAGTTTCGCAATGATCCGAACTATTCCATTAAAAACATCGTGGAGCTTGCCACGAGGAGTCTCATATTTGAGATGCTACGAGCGGATGGAATCGATGCGAAAGTGGCAGTTACGAGCGATTCAGACGATGTTTTTGGAGGTGCTGACGTTATTGCTACCATTAACACTCCCCATGGTGAAGAGTATGTGGCTTTTGATATCGCCGTATCTGCCAATGCCGAATATCTTGATGAAAAAGAAAAACGCACGGAGACCATCTGCTATGAATTTAATGCGGTGAAGAATCTAAAAAACAAATCCATTCCGCGAGTGGTTTTTGCTATCCCGCCCCGTATTATGGCGAGATTCATATCCGAGTATATGAAACAGGTTTCGGCGAAGGGTTTTATAGAGAGAAAAGATATTCTCATGCTTTTCAAATCGGCTGCATCTGACACGGTAAAAGAGTTGTCTGAAAAAGTACATAGCCGAATCGATGCCATTATTCATTAATCACTCACCAACATATGACAATAAAACACAAAAATCCCAATCAATTTGAGCTTTTTGAGGAAGTGACAAATAGGGAAATGCTCCCGATTGATTCGGGAGAATCTTCGAAAAAAGAACCGCTTCCTCCAGGTATTATTAATGCTATTGCAAGTGTGAGAAAGCATTTGAAAGAGTTGAACGCCGATCCGAAAAAATCCGATCCCGAATCTCTTTCCGTCGATCATTAATATGGAGTTTCACCATATCGTCATTCACCAAAATCCCTTCCGTTCCATCGGTGGGGATTCTTTTTGCTATGAGTTTCTTTGATACAAATCCGAGAATGGTGTCTTTGAAAGAGAGGAAGGGAGCGAAGAATTCTCACATCTGCGTTATCCATAGATATCTTTGTGTCAGAAGAAGAAATATCCTATTTTCTCTGAGAAGATTTGCTCGTTCTTCTTCGGATAATTCAAGCTGGAGAGTGTCTTCGTAAAATACCTTGTTTACTTCCATAAAACGCCCATAGGTGTAATATTGGTTATAAATAGGTTTGAGCGAAGATATCCAGTATGCCATATATACATCATTTTCTATGGCAATTTCTTTGAGAGAGAGATTTTTATCCGTTATAAAGAATGGAAAACAGAACTTTCCCGCCTCATTGCCCAGTTTTGTTCGTACGCCGAGAAGAGTCGCCATAGAGAGAACAAGAGTTCGTACTATCCAGAGTCTGCGAGGTGCGGTGACGATGAAGAGATCGATATCGGATTCTTTGTGTGTAGCGTACATAGCAAGGGAATTGGAAACCGCCACCATCCGAAGTCAGGGAATCCATTTGATGGATTGGACAAAATCTCGGGTTTTTTGAAAAAGTTCCTGTTCCTCGGGAGAAGGGGATTTTTTCACGCCGAGAAAAGATTCGAGTTTCTTTGTGATATTTTGCATGGACGAGGTAGAAAGATGGGTGAAAGTGAGGATTATATGAATTTTTTCTTTTTTTCAAATTTTTCCTTTGACTCTGTTTTTTCTTTGTGTTATAATTTTCTTTACTGGAACTTTTAGCCTTTTTTCAATATTATGACACCGCCAAAACGATACATCCACGAAGATATAGGAGAAGAGAATCTTTGGATAGATCTCTCTATTCTTACGTTTTTGCGTGAGGAAATGCTCCTTGGAAATCTCGATTATGTATCCCTTCGGGAGTCACACAAACAGGGGCTGTTTTCCTCGGATGTCGATTGTTCTTGGGAACGTTTTCGTCGCAGGGCACTCTACCAGGTATGACTCGGGTTTGCGGTACCGCAAATCATTTATGGTCCGGAAGGGGAGAAGATAGACAGTAAAAAGCATACGGGGCATCTCTGTGCTCTCCGTATCACTCCATTCGGTTTTATGCAGATATCGGAATTGGAGAAAGAGATAAAAAAATACGAGGGATTTAATCGATATATCACGAAGATAAAAGCATGGAGCGAGAGGATTGTGGGGATGAAATGAGGAATTGTTGTTGGTACTACGACATTTTTGATTATTTGTATATTTGCTTTTAATATAAAGGTGAGTGCAATAGTTCAGAAAATACCAATACTCAGTTCCATTATAGATACGAGCATTCTTAAGGAATTTGAGGCAATCAATACGAATGATGAATTTTATCAGGCTATGATGAGTGATTCCGGAACCCCCTCGTCATGATTGACAAACGCTGCCGGTAACAGGGAATATGAAAGCACCACGGTTCCCGTATCTGAAATTGCCGCAAAACTTGTTCCGAAGAACATAGTCATTCCGAAAGCCATTCAAAATATTCTCCCAGAAAAAGCAAAAATTGAAGACATGACCGTACAAAATATTTCTCCAACGGAAAAGCTTTTCAAAATTACTCTTGATACTGGAGTAACTCGGTACGTACAGGTAAAAAGAGAGAGTGAAAACTACATAATAGAAGGGAGATAGGCATGCTATTGTTCATCTTCCTATTTTGAAGGAAGATTAAAACGAGAGATTTTGGACGATGTCTCTCACACGCTCCATAATCTCTCCTCTTTTTTTCAAATCTGCAATCTCTTCCCCATACTCATAATAAGTACAGATATCGAGCACTTCGCTAAATTCACGAGATAAAAACTCTCCACGGAGATCCTTGGAAGTTTTTTTTGTGGCACGGGGAACCTGTTCTGAATCCTCCAAATGTGATCGGATAATGAAACTGAGTTTTTCAAAGAAATGAGTATCTTCTACCTGAAGACTGTTTAATACCTCCAAAAGAGACTTCTCTTCCGGAGAGTTGAGCGTCCCGTTATTCTGAGTTTTATAATAACGCTCAAAGATCGCAAGATATATTATGTATATGACGTATACGATAATCCCAACCCCGAGCATATACCAGGTTTCTTCCTTCAGATATGGGAAGAAATAGAGGAGATTTTTAATGGTGTGTATATCGGTCATAGTAAGAAGCAAAATAATAAGGAAGTGAAAATTTTCCCCCTCTCCTCACAGGAGAGGGGGATGATGAGTCTCTATTTATAATATTCTCCGTAAATTCTTCTGAGATTGCTCTTGCAGAGTATTTTATTTTTGCAAATAAATATCTTCCCGGGGACACGCATATCGATGTATTGCATATCTCATGAATTGATAAAATCCTTATTTTTATCATTATATATCTTGAGAGAGAGAATTTGATTATTGATATCACTAGCCGTTCTGAGAAGAACAATAAGTCCGCTCTCCAGAGCGATATGCACTTCACGTTCGGATTTAAAATAAGTAAATTTTGCTATATTCACGGCAGGGAAAGTGGTTTTGAATATGTCACGTGAAGCAAGGATAAAAGACATAAATTCTTCTCCCACCCCTTCTTTGTAATCTATGAAGCTCATCTCTGCAAAGCTTGGATCCACCAAATCGAGAAAATGGAGATTCGTGTCATGTATTTTTTGGTACACGAGAATGCCGTTGCTTGTTATAATGTAGGATTTTTCCGAATTTGGGAAACGTACAAAAAACTGGGGAGTGTAAGACTCGATAATAATTTTTAATCCGTTCGGAAACAATTTCGAAATTTCCACATGCTTGATATTTTTCTGAAGAGCGGTGAGTGCTTCAAGAACTTCGTCTGTTTTCACCGAAAATATCGAAGTGCTGTAAATGTCTTCTATCGATTTATAGGCGATATTGATATCGGTAATGGAATCAAAACGTTCGATGATAACCTTTGATGGAGATACCCGAAAATACGGAGAGAAAAAAAGGATATACAAACTTGAAACGATAAGAAATGTTCCGATGAGAAGAAAAGAAAGCCGAAAACGATCCTTATTTTGATCCAGAACATTGATAATGGTATTAAAATAATAGAATCGCTTTTTTTCTCTAAAAAAAGTAAAGAGTGAAGGGTGTCACTCTGGGGATTTTTTCGCACTAAAAAGGTAGCGCTTTTTTTTCTCCAGTGCTGTTTCTTTTCGAAATTTTCGATTTTTCCAGTATCGAGCAATTCTCTGAATACTGTTTCTAAGGCGTCTCGTGAAGTCCATATTTTTTGGAGAGTTCATTAATGATATCTTGTACATTTCTTGTTACCGCCTTATTTTTCACTCGCTTGAATCGGATATGCGGAATCTTGTAGGTTTGCACCTGTTTTCCGATATCGTGACGGAGCTTATCAGCCAAGGGTGCCAATTTTTTTGGAAGCATCGCCTCATTAGTTGCCGCGGATACATATATATCCGCATAGGACCTATCCTTGCTAATCTCTACCTTGACGATGCTGACGATACCGAATTCCTCACCGTACTCTCGTATATGTTCGAGAATAATGGGGGAGGACATAGTTAAAATGGTTTCTGCAAAACGGTCGGTTTTTGTGGACATGAAAATGATACTAGTTGGTAAGTATTGAATATACTTTGGAAGTATATGGAAAATATTTGTTTTTCAAAATAAACATATGTTTTTTTAGGTATATTATATCGAATAATTGTAATAATTTTTAAAACTATCTTAAATATGGTTTATTTCAAGCTTTCACTTGACAGCACGAATATATTAAAATATACTTTCCTCGTTATTTTATATACCTTATTTTCTTCTTCTTATATGAAAACAAATAATACAAACAAGATATCTTTAAAAAAGAACATCTATTGATTCACTCTCGTAGAACTTATCGTGGTTATTACGATTCTGGTGATACTATGAACGGTGGCTTTCACTTCTCTCACCGGATATTCCGGTTCTGCCCGTGACAGTAGTAGAGTGTCCGATGTTTCCAATATCTCCAAAGGCCTGGATATTACCTATATCAAGATGGGGACCTATCCAAATCCCGATAATTCTTTCTCTGTTACCTATTCCGGTGGGGTCCTCTGGACTCAGTGAACCGTCTGAGAAAGGGTTATTAACACTATCGGTGCATGATGAGGAGTCAAGGTAAGCAAAAACCCAACCGATCCACTCGCTACAACAAAAGAATACACCTATTCCAAACTTGCTTTCTGAAATGCTTACCAAATCAAGGCTGATTGGGAAGGGGAAAGTATTTCTCTGAATTCTCGTCTCATTCCGCAAACATACGCAGACGCCGGTAACCCCACCCTTTCCTACATCAAAGGAAACTACAATGGAATAACTACAAAAACTCAAACAGGAGATCTTATTTATCTTCTCGCTTTACCCAGCATCATTACTTCTCAATCGGGAGTTACCTCATTCGATCAACTTATAAATAAGATTCTTATCCACTGACAGACGAACTCCGGAGGTATTGCCTATACGCCAAAACTTGTTTATTCTTCCGGTTCCCTTCCATCAACCAATGCTGAAAAGATTCTTTTTGCAAGCGGTATTGCCAATGCTTATTATGAGAATGTTGGTCTTTCCGCTAATCCTGCCATCCAATCATTCGTCGCAGCAAGGGGAAACACGGAAGCTCTCGCATCACTCGGAGAAAAACTTGTGAGCACAAGTCTTGGAGGAAGTGCGAATATGACACCACCCCCCCCAACAATATATGCTTGTACGGGAAGTCTCATCATCGTCAATGCGAATATCTCCAATACAACGGAACTTATAGTAAACACCCCCTATCAGACAACCGTATCAGGAAACGCCTGTTACTATACTTGCAAAACAAATTACAGTGGAATGAATTGTCAGACATACACCGCTCCAGAATCAACCTATGCCATATCCGCTTGTCCAACAGTAAATGCAGCAAGAAACGACGCTACTCCCACCAAAACTCAGATACTCGCGAGCATTACGGATTATATAGGATGTACTGTTTCTGGTATAACGGGAGGAATCATAGCAGGATATACTTACTCTGGATCAATCCTGTTAGCAAACAGGATGGTATTGGTAACAGAAACAACCAATACCGCAGGAGCCTCTACGACCCCTTGGTGAGGTACCATGTCAGATATCTGATCGACAACGGATAATGTATGAGCTCTTTCGAGTATGAGCGGGAGTATATATGGGTGGGACGGATTGCGAAACACCAATGCAATTATATGAGTTCAGTGAGCAGGATCTTACTATGCAGCACAAAAATGCAACGCAAAATGAACGGGGTGGTATCTCCCTGCCAATGAGGAACTCAACGAACTTTACTGTTACAGCAATCAGACAGCCACGGGAGATTCTTTTTATGGAACGCATGCCAATTGTGTAGCGAAGTGATATATTACTGCTAATATCTGAACTCTCCCGAATTTTATTGCCAATTATTATCAATCTTCCACTGAGTACAATGGTGACATTGTATGGGTTCAGAGTTTCGATAATGGTTATCGTGATACGAATGGGAAAGCCAGTCCTTACGCCGTTCGTTGTGTTAAAAGATTTTAAAAGAAGATAACTCTCTATGGGGATGATATGATATTACGGTATATTGATAAGAAATAATTAAACTATATGTCCCCTCATTCCGCTAGAGAGTTTTTGATGTTTTTTCTCCACTCACAAAACATCCGCCACCCTCTTGTTTTATGATATCTATGCACATTTCATAGACCGAGATATTTTTCATATCCTGTGCGATGGAACGAAGACGATTGATGGCAGTGATGTATTTCATGGAGACAAGTTTTCCGAGTATTTCACGCCGGAGAATTTTGCTGGATCTTTTGAGAAATTTCTCTACGAGATATTGATCTATTCCGTTGTCCGTGTCGCGTATGAGAAGAGTATCAAGAAGGGCCAGTTCTGGGCAGGCGATTCGAAGTTTTTGGTCATCTATCTCGAGAGAATCGGTATATCTTTTAAAGAAAGAATAGATGTTTCTGTTGAGAGTTTTTTTCCCGGATGTGATGGGACGAACGGAAAGGGAGTAGGTTTTGGAAATCTGAAGATTTTTTGTTGTATCCTTCCCGGAAACGATGAGTTTTTTCGGTGCACTGTAGTCTTTCATAAGGATCTCAAGAGCTTTGTTGCCAGATATGAAATACTCTCCTCATACTTCCCGGGAGAGTATTTTTTTTACAATCCTCCAATACCCATCTTCCACGATTCACTCAATATTAATATTTTCACTTTCGGGGACATAATAGAGTCATTGTTTTATGGGAATGAGAATATTACTCCCCTTAAGTCGATAGAGCACCTTATAGGTAGGAGATCTTTTATTCAGAGACTTCTTTCGAAAGTCGGGATCGACGATATCCGATATATCATCTATATCGATGAATTCTCCTCTCATTTTTCACAGTTTATTAACAATTTTGTTGAAATCTATCATGATATATTTTGTTTTATAATAGGGATTTTTATGGTAGATATATAATATATTTTCTACTATAGATAGTATAGATAGTTTACTCTATAAATCAAGTTTATTTTACCTATTTTAACATATGAAACAAAGAAGGGTTCTTAAATTTTGAAATAAAAACACTTTGTGATATACTGGAATTTAGTATTCATATATCCTATATCCATAATGCAGTATGTCTCTAATATCACAATCATCACAGGGGGATCGACAATGGAGTGACGATCAGGTACGCTCTTGGGAGTTCGGTGCTAGACTCTTGGTTCGCCGAGGAGTGGATTGATATTTTTCCGGTGGGGAAAGGGCCTATTTTGAGGAAATGGAAAGAAGCGGTGGCGTTACGCCAAAAAACATAAGAGACATAAGAAATCAGGCGGGCGATACGATTATTTCATTATTGCACCAGGCGGGCGATGCAGATATTGCGAGAAAAATCACGAATATGGAGACTATCGGGAATAATCCGTTGGAAGCCTATATCGGGAAACTGAAAGGATTTTTTAGGGGAAAATGTTCTCTGGCTATACACGAATATACTCAATCCATAAGAAAAACTCAAAATCCAAACGCTCATCCGATGAATATGAAGCCATTGTTGCATTATCTTTGCGAACAGTATGTTCTCACGGAAAATCGTCATAGTCTGATTGAATTGATCGAAGGATTTCTCTCTCTTGAATGAGCGGATCCGAATATGCTTGACTGTAGAGATACGATTGAATTTAAAGAAAATCCCCGTTTTAATGGAAAACATGTATTTGACGTATTTGATACGGAGGAAAAACTCCTTACTAACAGACGTATAGTGTTAATGCTGCTAAACGCATGAACAGACTGACAGCTGTCAACCGTCTGGAATGTTATTTATAGAAAAGATGGCTCAGATTGGGAATTAAAGGATTATTCCAATGAGAATACCGTAAAGTCTCATATGACACAGGCGATAGATGCCTATCAAGAACAATCAAAAATGTAGTGAAAACGAAGAATTTGCTGGCGAAAAAGAAGCTAAAATTAAAATTTACTTGAATTTTTCCTAAATACCCCTACAATACGGGGGTATTTCTATTTGTAATCTTTCTTTCTCTATGAAACAGAATTCTCTGAAACAGAATATTTCCTCTGTTTCCGGTTTTACCCTTGTGGAACTTTTAGTGGTTATTACGATTCTTGCGATCATCAGTATTACCGCTTACACCAGCTTCTCCGGTTCTACCGATAAGGCAAAAAATTCAACGAAAATAGGACATATCGCCAGCATCGAAACAGGACTTAATACTTTCTTCGTTGAGAAAAATTATTATCCGATGCCTTCGCAGTATGTTGCGGACACTAATGTATGGGGGTATGATAATACCCTGGCTGCGGCCATTTCAAATACTTTTACGGGAGTTATCAATAACAATCAGATAGAAAGTATCTCTTCTGGTGCCGGTGGAGGGAAGGTTTATATGAGTGGTGCAACTACTTCAACCGGTCAGATTGGTGCCAAGGGAACCATCGATTCCGATGTGCTGTCCAAACAGTACCTCTCTCAGGAACTCGTAGATCCGTCTCTTAAAGATACAAAAGTGGGAAATGATAAAACCCTCAAAGATTTTGGAATAGGAGAATATACGTATGGAGTATATGCCAAAAATAATAGTGTTTGGACGAGTGCTTCCAAAAAAGGTACCGCTTATAATGTCGCTATCGTTGTTTCCGATGAACAGAAAGGAGTGATTACAAAAATATCTGGAAATTTTGATAAGTCCACCTGTATCAACTGTCCGAATACTCTTATCGGAAGCGGAACGGCAAATAATAATCTTAAGGACGGAGAATCATATAATGGAGATGTTTTTGATGCAAATACTCGTGTAGCCTATCCCATCAGCGGATTTTAATTAAAATATAACCTCCTTTCCCATGACCCTTAAAAGTATACAAAAGAAGAAAACTATAGTACGAGCAAGTCTCATTCCTACGGTCATCGATAAAATCGGTGGACAGGAGCGGGCGTACGACATCTATTCCCGACTTCTGGAAGATCGGGTGGTATTTCTCGGGGATGCCATCGATGCGTCGGTGGCGAATACGGTTATCGCACAGCTTCTCTATCTCGAGAAACAAGATCCGAAAGCTCCGATAACTATCTATGTGAATTCTCCGGGAGGACACGTGACCGCCGGACTCGCCATCTACGATGTTATGCAATACGTTCAGTGCGATATCATCACCGTTTGCGTGGGGCTCGCCGCATCTATGGGGTCCATCATCCTCGCGGGAGGAACGAAAGGGAAACGATACAGTCTTCCGCATTCCGAGATCATGATTCATCAACCGCTTGGCGGAACGGAAGGACAAGCAACCGATATTCGAATCGCTGCGGAACACATCCTGAAAACGGGTGGGGTGCTCTATGGAATCCTTGCAAAACATTCGGGTCAGGATGTGAAAAAAGTGGAAAAAGACTGCGATCGAGATAACTATATGACTCCGGAGGAAGCGTTGAAGTATGGGCTTATTGATAAAATCATCAATAACAAGTAGAGGAAAGTTCTGAAAAACTCGTCCTTTGAACTCAAAACTCCGTTCCTCGTTCTCCGTACATTTGTACGGCTCACTTCGGTACTCATTTTTCATTCAAATTACTTCGTTTTTGAGAACTTTCAGAAGTTTTTAGAAGTGGGATTTTTTTAACTGTTGTATTTATGATCCAAAAGGATATCCTCATTCAAAACCTCCTCGATAAGGGGGTTTCTCGTGTTATTGACAGGGAACATCTGGAGAAACAGCTCCAGTCCGGAAAGAAACTCCGCATAAAGTTCGGGATTGATCCGACCGGATCGGTGGTTCATATCGGACATGCGGTTCCCATCCTGAAACTCCGTGCTTTTCAGGAACTCGGACATCAGATCGTCCTCATTATCGGAGATGCAACCGCTCAAGTAGGGGATACTTCCGACAAGGATGCGGAACGTCCGATGCTCTCGCGTACAGAAACTCGAAAGAATGCGGAAAACTACCTTGCACAGTTCGGGAAGATTCTCGATCTCTCAAAGCTCGAAGTTCATTACAACAGCGAGTGGATGGATACGACGAACTTCAATATCGTCGGGGAGCTTGCCAAAAATTTCTCGGTTGCCGAGATGCTCGATCGGGACAATTTCTCCAAACGGTATAAGGAGGGAATCCGTATCTCTCTCCAAGAATTTCTCTATCCGATTATGCAGGGATGGGACAGTGTCCAGGTGAAAGCGGATGTGGAACTCGGAGGAAACGATCAGTATTTCAACCTCCTAGCAGGGCGTACTCTCCAGGAAGCCTACGGACAACCGAAACAGGATATCATGACATTTCATCTCCTTGAAGGAACGGATGGCCGAAAAATGAGCAAGACCTACAAAAATTTCATCGGACTTTCCGATACTCCGAACGAGATGTTCGTGAAGATTATGGAAATCAAAGACGAGCTTATTATTCCGTATTTTGTCCACTGTACCACTCTTTTGCTCTCAGAAATTGAACCATACAAGATTCGCCTTCTCTCGGATGAGAATCCGAAGTACATCAAGATGGATTTGGCTCACATCATTGTCTCGCTCTATCATGGGGAAGAGGCGGCAATTGCCGGAAAAGCGTACTTTGAAAAGGTGCTTACGGACGGGATTGTGCCGAGTGAGGAGGAGATTGAAAAAGTATATCTTTCCGTTTCGGACATAGAGCTTGGAAATTTGCTGAAAGAATTGAAATTCTGTGCAACCACCGGAGACGTTCGAAACGCTCTTTCTGGTGGAAGCGTTCGAGTGAACAATGAAGCGGTTTCTGATATTAAAATGACAATTCCTCTTTCGTTCGAGAAAGGAGTGTTTGTTCAAATGGGAAAGAAGAAGTTTCGGAACGTGTTTAAAAAATAATTTATAATTTTCATGTCTCTTCGTTCACACTTTCCCGTTTTCTCGCACCATCCGGATTTGGTGTACTTGGATAGTGCCTCGACGGCACAGAAACCGGGTGTAGTTATAGAAGGAATGAAATGACATATGGAGCAGGAATATGCGAATATCCATCGGGGTTCGTATGATCTCTCGGAAGCTTCGGAAGTGCTCTATCACTCCTCGAAGGAGGCGGTGGTGCGACTCATCAACGCTCGGGAGACCGCGGAGATTTCCTACAGTTACAATGCGACTTCAGCTCTGAATATCCTCGTGACTTCCCTCATTCGATCGGGAGAACTGAAAAAAGGAGACAGGGTTCTCCTCTCTCGTGCCGAACACCATGCGAATATCGTTCCGTGGCTCATCGCCAAGGAAACGACCGGAATCGAAGTGGAATTCGTGAATCTCGATTCGGATTTCGGACTCGATTTTGCGGATTTTGAAGCGAAATTGACGAAGAATGTTCGAGTGATTTCTCTCACTGCTGCGTCGAATGTGACCGGAGCAGTTTTTGACCTCGCACAGGCGAGGGATGTGATTCGTTCAAAATGAAATAATGCTGGAATTGTGCAAAAGCGAAGTAATCTGAGTGCAAATCGAGACCCGGAGTGACCCGTACGACTGTACGGAGAATGAGGAAGCGGAGATTTAATCTCAGAGAACGAGTTTTTCCACAGTTCCCCTCTTTTTGTGGTCGATGCAAGCCAGTGAGTTCCACATTTCCAAGTTGATGTACAAGCTCTTGATATCGATTACATGATATTCACGGGACATAAATGCATGTCCGATACGGGACTCGGAATTATGTACGGGAAAAAATCGCTTTTGAAAGCACTTGTTCCATCTATCGGCGGAGGCGGAGCGGTCAACTGGGTTCATGAAGATTCGTTCGCTCCGGCAGGACTTCCAAATCGATTCGAGCCGGGGACTCCGCATATCATCGGGGCAGGAAGCCTCCTTCGGGCAATAGAATTTATGGAATCCATCGGCGGATACACGGAACTTGAACGGATCGAAAAAGACCTCGTTTCTCACACGCTTGTAAAATGGCAAGAATTTAAGATAAACTTTCCGGAAATTCGACTTATCGGAAGCGAAAGGGAGGAGGGGAGAATAGGGGTATTCAGTTTTTCGACCGACACGATGCATATTACCGACCTCGCCGATGCTTTTGCGGATAGAAATATCTGTGTACGAGCTGGGCATCACTGTGCCGAACCTCTTATGCAGAGCTTATGAATCATGGGAACCGTTCGCATGAGTCTTTTTCTCTATAATACTCGAGAGGATATCGATCGATTTTTCGAGGTATTTACTAATATACTTAAATAACATGAATTTAAATAAAATTTTTATCTGAAAAATACTTTACGCCATTTCGGTTTTCATGATAATATCTCCTTTTTGTTTTGTGGTAATCCACAATCTATATCCTTTCTCTGTTATTACAAAACATAATATTGCAAAAAATGATATAAATAAGAAGTGTCATAGCAAAAGATGAAGATGTGTTGATTGGGAGCGTTTCTCTGTATGAGAAATTATTAAAATATATAGTTTTTATGCGTATATTACACTTTCTCTGCCTGCTGGAATTGTACTATTTTTCCTATGAATACAAATAGTATTGAATGAAAATGATGGTAATAAGACAATAAAGACCGAATAGATTTCATCTGAATTATTTCTCAAAATTTAATGTAAATATGTCTCAACTTTACACCGAAACCTTCCTCGAATATGCGAAAAATCCCCCGAATAAGGGGATTTTGGAAGGTGCGACCATCGAGCATTTTGAGGAGAATCGGAATTGCGGGGATGCTCTGACGGTGTTTCTGAAACTCGATGATGTAGGTACGATTCTGGATTTTTCTTTCGAGGGGAATACTGCGATTGTAACCACCGCCTGTACGAGTATATTCGGAGAGTCGATTATCGGGATGAATATTTCAGATATTCTCACTATGAATGAGAAAACTATTTTGGAAATGATAGGTTTTCAGGTATCATCTCGTCGCAAGCAGGCGAGTGTCCTTGGACTTCTCGCCACCCGCAACGCAATACATACATATCTCGGTAATGGAGTGGTGGATGATTTTAGTGATGTATTAATCTAATAGAACATAATGATTTAACTAAAGTGATTTAATCAAGTTTAGTAGCAGTTATAGAAATACTCTCATCACATGCATTATCTACATAAGTGAAACCTGTAGTAGTAACACCTGATAATGCGTCTGCTCAACATCCACCATCTGATATTTTTGTCTGATATAAATTCGTAACTTTAGAATAACTTGTTGAATCACTTACAGCTAAAGTAGCTCTCCATGATGTAAACCATGTACCATTGGATGATCTTACTGTAACATCATAAACTCCGTTACTCATATAACCAGCATTTTTGGCGTTTTGAATAATATTTACCCAGGTATATGCACCAGCTTGAGTATAATTATAAGAAGCAATAATTTTTCAAAAATTATTTGAATGGATATTCCCATTGACATTTATATTTCCATTCACATCAAGTTTTTGAGTTGGCTCCATTGTCCCAATGCCGACATTACCATCGTATTTTATCGTCATTGTTGGAATTCCTACTGTCGGAAACCAATCTCCATTAGCCCAATAACCTAAATTAAGCTGTGTTTGGTTTATATTAGGGGTAATTCGATAATAATTTGGGGAGCCATCAACACTCGAAGGTGCGAATCCATTACCGTGAATTTGTAGCTTTGCTCTTGGACTCACTGTTCCAATTCCTACATTCCCTCCAGAAGAGAATATATTTGCAGTTCTCGTATCCAATTCAAATATCCCATCTATGATTTTATTCCAAGATGCAGCAGTAAGTCCCGAACCACTTCCTACTTTATCTGCATTTGAGAGTCCACTCGAGAGCACTGCATACCCTACAGACAATACCATAAGAGTACCAAAGAACATGAGAGCGGAATACACTGATTTCTTCCAAAAAGAAAGAGTGTTCATAAAAAAGAAAAGTAAGAAATTAAACTAAAACCATTATCACATTTTTCCTGAGAAAATCAAGTCTCATTTAAAAATCCATGATCTTCAATTACCCCTTGATAAATAGGGTAAAAATGAATATCTTTAATCGTCTGATTTTGAAATTTTAGAACTTTACCGTAAAAGTACTTCCTTCTCCTTTTTCGCTCTTGACGGAGATGGCGTAACCGAGTTTTTCCACGACGGTTTTCACAAGAAAGAGCCCGAGTCCATGTCCGTTTTGGAGACTCCATGAAGAATTTACACGATAGAGTCGATCCCATATCTTCCCGATACTTTCCTTCGCGATTCCTATTCCGGTGTCTTGTACACAAAATTCCTTCGCTGTAAGTGTGATGCGGATTTCTCCTGCAGGAGTGTAATTAAAGGCGTTGCTTAAAAGATTGGAGAAAATAATCTGGAGCATCGAATGATTCGAGAGGAGTATGACATTTTTCTCTATGTTTTTTATGACGCGTAACTGTTTTTCGCTGAAAAGATGCTCTGTCTTGAGGATGATTTCCTCAATCAATTCGGAAACATTTACCTCGTTTTTTTGTATTTCTTCTTTCTCAAGACGGGTAATGGTAAGAAGAGTACTGATCATGGTATCGAGGAAATATATCTGACTTCGGATATTATCGAGACCGGTTTTATAATCCCCGCTCTTGATGGCACAGTCGATTTCCGAATGGATGATCATAAGAGGAGTTTTGAATTCATGTGCCGCATCGGTACTGAATTGCCTGAGTACTTCCGTCTGCGACTGTATCTTTTTGAAAGCATCAGAAAGGGTTTTTGCAACAGTAACGAATTCATCATCGACTGGACCGGAAATAGGGAAGTCCGGCAAAGGGGAATCTACTTTAAACGAGCGAATATATCGAATGATTTTCAAGAGCGGACGGAGGGAATAACGGGTGAAAAAAAGAGAAAGGAGCATGATGATAACAAAAAAAACAGCTATCAACAAAGCCGATATTCGCAGAAGGATTTTTTGTTGAGAAATATGTTTTGCGATGTCGTCGTAGGGGAGTCCGACGATTCCGATTTTTTGAAGAGGAAATACAAACTGTATATAGGCACCCGATCCGTTTTCATAAATTCAAAGAAAATCCGATTTCTCTTTCGTCCATTTCGGGGAAACAAATGTTTCGCCCTCGAGCGTTTCGACCATCCCTCCTTGTTCGATGATTTTTTTGATGAATGTACTCATCATTTCTTCGTCCATAAATGTTCCGCTTCCATTTGCGGATTTTAAAATACTCTTTTCTATCTTTTCTATCTTCTCCAGTACTTCATTTTGTTCATCGATATACCAAGTGGAAAAATAATAGATATTGAGTACGGCGACAAATACGATTAAAAGCACACTCGTAAAAAGAGTGAATATGAGAGCGGTTCTCGTTGAGGTTTTAAATCGGGAAAAGAGCATAAGTTTTTATGTTTCTGATAAGGAAAAAACATATCCGTATCCTTTAATGGTTCGAATAATGTCGGGAGAAAGTTTTTTTCGGAGATTGGAAATATATACATCGAGCTTATCGCTCTCGAACAGCGCCTCGCCTCCCCAGATACGATCGATGATATCCGTTCTGGAAACGGCAACCCCTTCGTTGGTGATGAGGTATTCTAAGATCAGGAATTCTTTCAGGGGAATATGTACAATCTCGCCGTCTTTTCGAACAGTTCTCTTTTGAAGATCGATGATGATATTTTTGTAGACGATTTCCTTAAACGCTTTCTTTTTTGTTCGCCTGAGAACCGCGAACATACGGGTTTCCAACTCCTTAAGGTCGAACGGTTTTACGAGATAATCGTCCGCTCCGCTCTCGAGCCCGATAATCGTATCCGTTGTTTCGTCTCGGGCGGTAATGATAATAATGGGTGTATCTTTTTTTTCTCGTATCTTTTTGCAAACCTCGAAACCGTCCAAAACCGGCAACATCCCGTCTAAGAGGACGATGTCGTACTCTTCTCAGAGTGCCATATCGAGTCCTGTTTGTCCATCGAAGGCAATATCGATAGTCCAAGCATCCAGCTCCATATATCGCTTGATGTTTTTGGATATTTCTCGATTATCTTCAATGAGAAGAACTTTCATTATTTTCTTTCGATGATGATATAGGTGCTTGTTATATTTCCAGCTTCATCTTTCGCACTCACGACAATGGGATTGAACCCAATATCGAGAGTATAAACCCCCACTCATTCTAATCGGATTTTATCCGAAGCAGTGCGATCATCGGTTGCTTGCACCCGAATGTCAACTGTTTCCGAAGAAACCACATCCCCATCTTTATAGTCCAAAAACACAATTACAGGAGGAATTACATCCGGTTTTGGCTTGGTGTATTTTCGTACGGAAGTATATTTATTTTCCTCGGAAATACTGATAAGTGCTGAAAAAGAAAGCACTGTCACGATTATAACCGAAAGAAGTATACTCAATTTTTTCATATGCTAGAATATTTCATGATAAATTTTTTCAAAGCCCTGTACTTTCAGGTCAGAAACACTTTTTTCTATCATTGCAGGATTTCCGCACATATAGAATTCGCTATCCTTTGGAAAGCTAAAAGTTGTGAGATCGATACGTCCATGTCGAAACCCGGGGATTTCCTCGCGGGAGAGAAATATATGAGATTCGAGCTTCGGAATTTCTTTCAGAAGTTCCGTATAAAAAAGACTTGCAGAATCTTGGATTCAGAAAAGAAGAATCTTGTCTTTATCCGGAAGTTGACGCATCATATTTATGAGAGGAGCAAGCCCTGTTCCAGTTGCGATAAACACCTTTGGATTGGGAGTGTCCTGTAGGACAAACGAACCGTAGACATTTTCTATCGCAAGAATATCTCCCGCTCTGATATTTTTTAAAACATTCCCCCCCCTTCCGGACGAGAGCTTAATGCAGAAAGTGAGTTTTCTTTCACTAGATTCTACAACCGAGTAAGAACGGTAGAATACCCCATCGCGATCCTTCAAGGCAATTCGTGCATACTGTCCAGGAATAACCGTAAACAATTCTTTTGTTTCAAGAATAAGTTCGAGCGTTGTAGGATTTAAAAGAGTGGCGGTTATGACGGTCGCAGGGGTATTTTCTTTCTCATACTCCTCCTCGTAGGGAACAAAATCACCTTTACCGACTCCACAAACCGGACATACCCAGTCGTCAGGAATATCCTCGAAACGGGTTCATGGAGGAATCCCTCCGTCAGGATCACCGTATTTTTCATCATATATCCATCCACAAGGGACGCAACGATATCGGGTTGTGTTACCGGAGAATTTTCCTGTTGAAATATCTTTTTTCGAAAGATAGGCAGCAGTTCGGAGAAGTATGACCGATGATAGGATCATCATATAAAAAGCATTGAATCGTCAAGCAAATGCTATATGTAATGTGACAAGGAGAAAAAGAGGATAGGCCAAAATCTGAATCTTTTTCCATGAACCCTTCAATATTCGCACGGAAAAATTATTAGAGGTAATTCCTAATGCCGCCATAATCACAAAAGCGATTACTCCGGAAATAATATCGAGCTCCTTGAAATGTGCCAAAACAAAAAAAGTCTTTTGGTACATATATTCCATATAAAAATACATACCCATATGAATCGTGGCAAGAAGGAAGGCGAGAACGCCGAAAGTTCTTCTATAAGGGGCAATACTGTCTTTGTTCGTGAGAGTTATGATTGGCGTGACAACGAGAGCGAGAGCAAAATAGACAAAAGAAATCATCCCGAAGTCTCGGAATAAGAGATTCACTTCTCCAGATTTCATAAGATAAAATCCTGCAAAAAGAAAGATTCCCGGTATAAGAACAAGAATGTATCGGAGCATAATGGATTATTTAGACTGGTAGGATACTCAAAGAAAAATTCCGCAGAAGAATATGAATGATTGAATCATTCGGAAAAATACGGCATCACCACGGTAAGGTGATATATATTTTCCCTGACATATATCCTACGGAATTTCTCGAAAAAAGCAATTTTATATTCTTTCTTAACTTGCTGCTGTTGTAGTATCTACTTTTGGAGCTGGAGCTGGAGCAACAACCGGAGCGACTACCTTTGGAGCTACTTGAGTAGCAGTCTTTGCCGCTGCTGCCGCCGCCGCTTGAGCTTGAGCCTTGGCTTTTGCTGCCGCCTGAGCTTGAGCTGCCGCCGCCGCTTGAGCCTTGGCTTTTGCTGCCGCAGCAGCCATTGCTGCAGTAGTAGCAGCCGAAGGAGATGATGGAGTTGGTTTTGTTGCCGCCGCGGTTGCAGGAGTTACTGGTTTTGTCGGAGTTTTCGTCTTCATAGTCTGTATCACCGGAGCTGTTGATGGTTGTACTGTCGCAGATCTTACCGGAGTAACGGTCACAGATCTTGTCGGAGCGATAAGAGGATTATTTTGACGAAGATAGGTTGTAAGTGCATTCTTTGTAGCAAATTCCCGACCAGAAATACTTCCATCAGAACGCCTAAAGATATAGGTGCTCGAAGTTTCATTACGAATGATTATATATTTTTTTCCATTTGGAGCAGTATAGGTTCCCTCTTCCTGAAGATTTTGATTATTCTTGTTGATAAAATCAACAACACCTTGATAGCTTGTGAACTTTTGTGAAGAAATACTTCCATCTGAACGCTTGAAGATATATACTCCTGTGGAAAGCGAAGAAATTACATATCTCTTTCCATTTGGAGCAGTATGACTGTTTCATACCGGAGATACTGTCGGTATATTCTTTTTGGTGTTCGGTATCACTACTGTTGTCGGAGTATTAATCGTGGGAGTAGTGTCTGCAGGTTGATTCGTCGTTATGGCCGGAGCAGGAGAAATCCTTGCTTGAGAAAGAGCGTTATTTACGGCATCTTGTACGGCCTGGGAAGTCCCGGTTGCTCCAGTAACGGTGTCAATATTCGTATTGTTCGTACTTACGATGTTTTGAAGAATCGCATCACCCTGAGTACGGGTGAATTTTCCGTTTCCGGAAGCCGTGAAACTAATGAAGGATGCCTGGGATATTCTTCCGGATGCAATAGTGAGCGATATGGAGTAATTGACACTTCCGCCAGCAAAAGAATATCTTCCAACTCCCGTATACGTACCATCCTTAAACTGAGAACCTGTAGGGATAGGGGTAACAACCGGAATAATAGGAGTTACTACAGGAGTAACAACCGGAGTTGTAGGAATTACAGGGGTAACAACCGGAGTGGGAGTGACAGTTGTACAAGATTGTCGTGGAACTTTTTCTGCCGTACCGGAAGCATTTGTTACAGTATCGTATACTGTCGTACAGGTCTGAATAGGAGTGGAATTAGACGGAGACGTGGAGGGGGTTGTAGTAGTAGGAGTCGTCGTCGTTGTTGTAGGAGCGGTATATTGATGATCGTTGTCATCATCCCTCTCATCATCCCTTTCATTATCATCGTTGTCATCATCCCTCTCATCATCATTATCGTCGTCCCTCTCATCATCTGCATACGTTGTTGGTACTGTCAATTGACGTACGTTCCAAAATCCTGTAGAGATATTGTCATTATTTACTGACACAATACCAAAGAAAGACGCTCCGCAGAGAAGAAAGATGCTTCCTATGGTAATAATTTGCAGTGATTTTTTCATAGATTTTTTCATATTGAATAAAATTAATAGCTAAAGTGGTTTACTGGAAGGGAGTGTAGTTGTTAACCTTAAATAAAACTTAAATATCGTGATTAATTATCGATTTCAACGAATTCGAGGTCGTATTTCTCCTGAAGTCCTTTTGTATAGAGAAGTTGTCCAGAAGATGTGAATATGAGTCCTTCCATATCGTTCTGTTCTATGAGACGGAGTCATTCTGAAACCGGTGCATTGAAGACACTTTTCGTAAATCCGTCACAGTTGGCACATTCCTTTGAGATGAGCGTTACGCTAATTATGGCATTTTCATTTCAGAGAGTGGTCGGATTAATGAGGTGATGATATTTCTTCTCTTCGATGCTCCATTTTCGTTTGTAACTTCCGGATGTTGCGATGGCTGCATCCCGGAGTATGAGTGAAGCGATGATTTCTTCGGTGAAAGGGTTCTCTACACCGATGACCCAACCGGCTTGCGTATTTTCGTTTGTTCCGCTCGCATAGATATCACCTCCCGCATTGACGAAGAAATCGTCATACCCGAATAATCGGAGAAGGGAAGCAGCTTTATCTACCGCCCAACCTTTCGCTATTCCGCCGAAATCGAGGGATTGCCCCTGTTGGAGAGTAATAGTATTTCCGTCTAGCTGTATCGCTTCGAAATCCGTATTGATAGCTCATTCCGATTGTTCGAAATTTCACTCTTCAAATGAATGACTATATCCGAGTTTCGCGACGGATACGAGTGGATTGAAAAGCCCATTTGTTCGCTTATACATCCGCTTTGAAGCCTCCATGAGTTCTATAAAACGATTTGAGACACTCGCTTTTTTGTGTGTATTGAGCAGGCTCAAACTCGATTCCGGGAGAAATCGCGAGAATTCTTGTTCGATGGAGGAAAAATAATCGAATACACAGGCGATTCGGTCGGGGGTTTTGATATCTTCAGAGATGACGGTTATCTCTATGGAAGTTCCGAGGAGTTTACGGGTGTCAGAATAACGCATAAGAGGAAAATTAGGAATATTGATTGAGGGAAGTATAGGAAAGTTACCTTAAATAAACCTTAAAATATACCCATTATTTCGGGCATAAAAAATACCAGGAAACGGTGTAAAGGAGGAAAACCGTCTCACTGGCAAAGTTATTGTAGCATATTTATCCTTATTTCCAAATTTTTCTCTTACGTGATTTTCTCTATGAGTTCTTTCCATTTCCCGATCCCAAGTTCCTCGGCACGGGCAGTTTCCAAGAGTTCCAGTCATTCGAATGATTCATGAAGGACTTCTTTCGAAATATGGAGAGTATTTGCCAGATTGGAGAGGAGTTTCTTTCTCGGGGAAGTGAATCCCGCACTCGTAATTTTTAGAAACTGTTTCGCTCTCAAAGTGTCGTATTCTTTTTTTCTTTTAAAAGAGAGAACACTCGAATCTATCTTCGGTGACGGGATAAAGTTCTCTTTTGGAACAAGACATACTTCCTCGATCGTTTCACAGGAGAATTCGAGAGCAAGCGAAAGATAGGAATTGTTATATCATTTCTTTCTGCAAATTTTATCGCCCACTTCTTTCTGCATAAGTATCACCATTTCCTCTGGCTTATTTTCGAGTTCATGAAGAAATCGAAAAAGGATGGGGGAGGTTATGTAGTAGGGGATATTCGCAATAACCGAATAGGGAGAAATCTCTGAAAAACTCGTTCTTTGAATTCAAAATTCCGCTTCTCATTCCCCGTACTTATTCTGTACGATTCATTTCGATAACCCCTCTCCGGGGGAGCTATGGCTTCATTTTTCATTCAAATTACTTCGCTTTTGAGAGATTTCTGAGCTTTCTCATGGTGTGTATTTTAGTACATCCCCCTCGATAATGGTGAAAATAGTTTCCTCTGGAATGATAATATCCCCCTCTCTGATTCTCGATTGAAGGATGTACACCATCTTCTTATCCAACTCGACAAGAGTCAGAGATCTCGGTTTTCTTGCGAGAATTTTCTCGGTCAATGCCCCGTATCCCGGTCCAATCTCGAGAATATCTTTTCAAGTTATCTCGACACTATCCGCGATAGTCTCCAGTATATCGTCATTGACGAGAAAGTTCTGTCCGAGGGATTTTTGTGCCCGGATGCCGTAATGTCGGAGAATTTCTTTGTGATCCATTTGAATATTGTTATTTTACTGTACTACCTTTGTTTTTGACGGCCACTTATCCTTGATAACACCGAGTTGTCCGATATAAATGGTCCATTTGTTGAGGAATTTTTCGTATTGATCTTTCAGTTTACGCATATACGTGTGTTTGTCATTTTTGAAAGATGTGACGACCGCAGACTCTCCGAGTAGCCAGGCGGATTCTTTATATGCTTGGAGTTTTTTATCCACAAGCCTGGAACACCCCTCTTGTCAGAATATAAAATTATTTGCATCGTTGTCAGTGGTAACTCCATCGCTCATCTTGCTGGATTCTCCTTTTTCTTTAAAATAGAGGATTGTTTCGTTCATAACGAGCGTATTGCAAATCTCTTCATACTTTGCCGGATAGACGGATTTTTTATTGGAACGATCAAAAAGATCTCTTATATTGGAGGAAAGTTGCCCAATATCCTTGTTGGTTTCTTTATGAATCTTTTGCAAATCTTTTTTTACCTCATTATCGAGTTTCTTGAACTCTATGCTCATAACGACCTGAAAGGCAATCTGCTGAGGACTGAGAGTTCCAACGGGACAGACATAGTCCTCTATGGTTTTTGCTCTACCTTCCTTGTTCGCCTTGATGCAGACATCAATCTTTCCGGTGTACTTTGATCTCGCCGATTCAGCAGCAAAAAGCGGTGAAAAAACTCCACTTGCGATAAACGATAAGATAGTTATATAAGAGATAACACTCCTCATAGATTTATTTTTTAAAAAGTCGTGAGAAGAATCCCTTCTTTTTTTCTACCGCCAACTCAGAACACCCAAAAATGAGCATTCCTAATATTTTTTTCATTCGATTTCTCTTTTCCGCTCTTTCTTGGAGCTGTTTTTCGTCAAGATGCTCATGTGTTTTTTTGATACCATAAATAGATGCAACTACTCCTCCGAGAAGCATACCGGTTACTATAGCATCTATCTTTCTAATAGATCGTTTATGGATTTTATCGTTTTTATTGAACACAGACATAGGGGATTATCCTTCTAATTTATTGATTTTAATAGTTTTTTCTCCGAAAATCAGTTTTGGAATCTCGATACGGAGAAGGTTATTCTCCATATTGGCGTGAATCTTATTGAAAGCGAGATTTTCCGGAAGTATCACGGATCGGGAAAATGGTCCGAAAAAACATTCTTCCACGAGTATGCGATCCGCACTATCATAGATATCCGGTCGCCGTCGCTCCCCTGATATGGTAAGAATATTTCGAGAAACGGAGATATCCACATTTTCCGTGTCCATTCAGGCAATGGGTGCCATGATGACAATCATATCAGGGCAATCGAGGATATCAAGTGCCACCTGTCCAAGCTCCTCTTCCACTATGTCATCATCCTCCATCTTCACTTCGATGGAGTTATGTCCATGACTCTCATCTTCGTCATGACTATTTCCCTGAAATATCTTGAGCATAAAAGATATATTATTTGAATAATGATTATTACGCCATATCCTATTCAGGAATCGTTTTTTTGCAAATTTTTCTCTTTTGTGTTATGCTTGATACGGTTGGTATGTTGTCACTCGTCATTGCGAGCGAAGCGTGGCAATCTAGGACAAAAAATCCTTATAAAAAAGCAGATAAGTATCCTAGATTGCTTCATCGTTCTTCCTCACAATGACAGATTGATACTCTATACACTGGGACTAGTAATGTCAATTTAAATAAAAAGAAGCTCTCCTATTATTACATACTATGCAAAAAATACACTTTTCTCGCAAAGAAAAAATCCTCTTCCTCGATAATTTCGGAAGTCTTATCAATGCAGGGATTCCGATAGTTAAAGCACTCCAGATTATCTATTTTCAATCGGAAAATAAGCGCATACAGGAGATGAGTGCCTATTTCAAACAAGCTATCGAATCTGGACATAATATTATACAGGTGTGCGAGAGTCTCCCGAGGGTTTTTTCTCCATTCGATCGAGCGATGTTTGAGATGGGGGAGGCGACGGGAAAGATGGGGCAGGTTCTCACACTCATCACCGAGAGAGAGGAAAAACAACAGGACCTGGAACAGAAGATTAAGCAAGCTCTTATCTACCCGGCTTCCATTATGGTTGTCGCTATCGGTATGGTGGTAACGATTATGGTGTATGTAGTTCCAAAGATTGAAAAGATTTATAGTGATTCTCATGTCAATCTCCCATCACTGACACAGTTTATTATCGGCATCAGTCATTTCCTCAGAAGTGAAGGAATATATCTGGCAATCGGTATCGTTGCATGTATTATGGGGTTCTTTTTCGCTCTCAGAAATCCACGGTTTCGGTATGAATTCGATCGAAAAATTCTTTCCATTCCGATTTTCGGTGGGATTCTTCGCAAGAAAATACTCATCGTATTTACCGAATTCCTTGCCACTCTTCTCAATTCCGGCATTCTCATCAATCGTTCTCTTTCCATCGTTCGAACCGGTATGGATAATCGGTATTATGAGACGGAGATTGACGCCATTCTCTCTGATATTAGGGCAGGAAAAACTCTTTCCTCCGCTCTTGGCGGGGAATATATCGAACGAAAAATCCGATGAGAAATCATAGAGAATAATGAGATTGGTTTCAAACGAAGGGTGGATTGTTTTCCGATAGAACTCTCTATGTCGGTGAAAATCGGTGAACAAACCGGTTCTCTCGCTCGTATGCTCGAAAAGATGGCGATTCGTTACAATAAGGATGTGGATGTAACGATCAAAGGATTATCCAGTATGATCGAGCCCATTATCATCGTCGGAATCGGAGGAATCGTCGGGGTCATTATTATGGCGATTATGCTCCCGTTCTTCAATATGGTCAATGTCATACATTAAAAAAGAGTCCGCTAGCGGACTCTTTTTTAATGTATTACCAGTTTAGATTCTTCGCGTATTCCATCTGATTGTCTCGTCCGTCTTTCCAAAGTTTCTCGTCGAACTTCACTTCCAAGTCCGGTTTGATTCCGGTTCCATCGATTCCCGTCTGGGTTTTTCCGGTAAACCATTTGGCGATAGTGTACTTGAAACTTGAATTATCGGTGTACGTATCGAGACTCTGAACGGATCATTTTCCGTAGGATTTCTCTCCGACGATGCGAACGTTGTCTCCGAGATAATCCTTGATGGTTCCTGCCATAATCTCGGAAGCGGAGGCACTTCCTCCATTGATGAGGATGACAATCTTTCTCCTCGTGAGATCGATGAGATCTTGTCCCTCGCTCTGCATCTCGGAAACGGTATTTTTGTACTTGATATGCACGACACTCTGTCCTTTCGGTACGAAGTAGTTGAGCATGCTGGCGACTTCATCGAGACTTCCTCCCGGATTATTTCGGAGATCGATGATGATTTTCCCATTGCTCGGGTCTTTTTTTATCGCCCCGAGAGCTTGTACGAATGCGTCTTTTACTCCGGCTCCGAATGTCGTAATTTTTATATACTGATCACCGGTATCGAGCTTTTTAAATTCCACATAATTGATCGTGATTTTCGCTCGGATAATGACGAAATCGAGTTCCTCCGTACCTCGTTTGACATGGAGTTTCACGGTGGTTCCCGGAGCTCCCTTGATCTTATTGACCGCATCCTGAAGAGAGGTGGATTCCGTAATGATCATGTCATCGATTTTAGTGATGATATCCCCTCATTTGAGTCCGCTTTTTTCTGCGGGAGTTCCCGACATAGGAGAGATGATATGGAGCTCCCCCGGTTTTGGCATATCGATATACGCACCGATACCCTCAAACTCCCCATCGAGTTCATCTTGGAAATTTTTGGATTCCACAGGAGGAAAATAGGCTGTATGTTTATCTCCGCTGGCTTCTGACATACCCTTTGCAGCACCCTGTATAAGGGCTTCGTCACGAAGTTTGGCACTGTCGTAAAAATTTATCTTCAGCTTCTCGTACACGTCATTCAAGATGGCGAAATTGGAAACGGTGGTGATGGGATAAAAAGTTCCGATATCTATCGTTTCTATCGTTGTTTCGACATTATTCTGAGAATCGATGGAGGGTTCTTGATAGAGTTGACTGAGAGTGTCAAGAACAGCTTTGAGAGTAAGAACCTTTCCCGTACCGACCTGTTCTATTTTCTGTCCGAGGTTTGATTCTACTGCTCGGGTGAATTGTTCGGGGGTCGCCAGTTCCGTCGTTTTGAGATCAATGGGAAGATTCTTAAAGAACCCCATGTATACTCCTTTCTGGAGAGCTTTATAGAGGGGAGTGTTTTTTTGTATATTTTGGAAATTGAGAGCTATGTACTGGTAACTCTCCGGGATATTTTCATAATCTCCAATACTATTAAAATACACGGTGAGAAAGCCTCCAAAATTGAGTGCACGGTTCTCGCTTCCTGCGGGATATGAACTCAAATCCCGATAATCCATTGCCATCGTCGTTTTTGCAAAGACACTTGAGATAGAGAGGAAGAGGAAAAAGAAGATGATGAATTTTTTCATAGATACGAGTTTAAATAAAATTAAAGTAACTGTCATTTCGACCGTAGTGGAGAAATCGCTTTTTATCGCATTATTGACTCTTGGATATAAGAAATCACTAATTCCAAATTCTGAGAAGTCTTATATTTTTTCCTCCATTGCCTTGATATAAAGGGATCCCTCGACTTCGCTCGGGATGACAACCTGTTTATTTTGTCTGAGTTTGCGATTGGTTTGTTTCGAAGGCATCGCTTCCGTATTGACGGGGATTATCGAAAAATCAGAAAGGGTACACGACACTGACGAATATAAGTCCGAGTCATATGAGACTTATAACAAATACCGTTCCTCCGGATCCGAGGTATTTCTCTGCCCAGTACCACCGCCCCGTCCAACCATAGACGACTTTTCGATACTTGAGGATACCGAGACCCATGCTGATTCCGAGGAGTGCGTAGAATATTTTGATGAGGAACATGTGATATATCGAAAAATAAATACATATCTGAATTATATAGGTTATCAGATCGGAAGCAAGCCGAAAATAAAATTCCCCGCTTCGTACGAAATGAGGAATTCCTGGGAACTATCTTTGTTTGAGTTTATTGAGACAAAACTAACTGTACGTTATTGTTATATCAGCATCGGTAAAATTGTGATTTAAGCTCCCGATGATTTCAAAAATACAAACGGGATGCGTACCACCTCCATTATAGTCAAACTGGATGACTTCATTGGATGGCGAAGTAACGGTAAATCCAGCACCTTCGGTTGCGACATGGGAGAAATTCGCCGTCCCATTCGTATACCCGCCCCCAGTCTGCGAAGCCACAGGTCATGTACTTGCAGTTTGTATTCGGTAGAGCCATGAACCGGCACCTCCCCGTAAATAAACCGTTACCTTTAGATGGGTAAATGCTCCACTTGCACCCTGCACCTTAATAATTCTTTGAGCACTTCCACCAACCGAATTTCTGTTTGTGATCGAACCATTTACGTCAAGTTTCGCTCCTGGATTTGTCGTCCCAATACCGACGTTACCATCTCCTCTAATTACAAATAACTCCGTATTATTATCCCTCGCCCGTGCTCTGAAGTTATAATCAGTACTATCTCCTCCTGCTACCGTTAGGAGTCCATAGGATGTACCTACGGCTGCAGTATTTACAATTCCGACCGTATAAACATTTGCACTTCCTGCTATATCGAGTGGTTTAGTTGGACTCACTGTTCCTATTCCTACATTCCCTCCGGAAGAGAACACATTCGCAGTCCGTCCATCGAGTTCAAATATTGCATCTATGATATGATTCCATGAACTTGCAGTAAGTCCCGAACCACTTCCCACTTTATCCGCATTCGAAAGTCCACTCGATAATACCGCATATCCCACGGATAATACTACAACCGTACCAAAGAACACCAACCCAGAATACATTGATTTCTTCCAGAAAGAAAGGGTTTTCATGGGAAAAAAGATAAGAAAATAAGAAATAACTTGAAAAGTGTATCGTTTTTTTTTTTTTTTGCAAATCAAGTTTCACTTAAAAAAAACAATAAAAAAGCGATTATCGGTCAGATAATCGCTTCAGATTTGAATTTCAAAAATGGAGCGATTATCCTTTAGTCGCCAAACTATTTACCTATCTTGCCCTTATTCAAGGAAGATGGAGAAGATAACCGCTCCAGCGTGTCCTTGAAAAAGAGAATAAAAATGGCATTAAAAATAAGCAAATAATTTGGCACGCCCATTGTATTCAGTTTTTCGAAAATCAAAAAAAATTCCCCCACTTCGTAAAAAGTGAGGGAATTCCGGAAATTATTTTTGTTCGAGTATGTCGAGACGGGCTTTGATGTCTTGATTTTCTTGTTTGAGAGAATTGATATCTCTCCTAATCTATAGTTTCTGTAAAACTATCGTATCTGAATGTGAGTTACCGTACGAATATTATCATCATCTTCAAAAGATACGAAAAGTACTCTGCTTCTCCATTTTATGATTGTTTCATCTTTCTTATAACTCACAATTTCTTTCTCGAGATGAACCTCAACAATATCAAAAATTTCCTCATATCTCTTGATGGCTTCAGCTTGGTATCCTTCTATTATCATATCCTCATTCCAAAGTCCCGAATCACTATATAACTCTTCGTAATATAATCTATATCGTCGGATATAAGACTGCACCATGGCAACCGCTTCCATCGAAAAAATAACTTTATGCATAAAGATTTTACACGGTTAACGATGCAAAAGTTTTTCCATTCTGCATTCGCAGGTTTTTTCTCAAAGTCTTAACCTCTTCGTCCACGACAACCCGACAAAGAGCCTTTGCTTCCTGAATTGTATATCATTTTTTTGTTGCCATATAAATGATGATTAAAAAATATAATTGTTATTATACGGATTTCTCTCAAATACCAAAAAATAAACTCCGCTGATTTTTCACAAAGAGACCAATCTCTTTGTATGGAGACTGATCTCTTTGTGGTGGAGTTTTTCTAAAATCCCGCTATCTTCGCTTGTTGTTTGATTTCATCGTCAGAAAGAAGACAAAGTGTATATTTTATATCATCTATAAATCAAGAAAGTTTATATAAAATATTTATGGATTTTCATCGGTGAATACTTGAGGTCCCATGATGGTTATAAAACAATTCATTCATCCCCCATAATTTCCTGCTGTCTTTACGAGTCGGAGAGTCCCATTTGATGGTCTGGATACTACCCATCCACCCACTGTCGGAGTACTGATATTAAGCTGATCCCATTGTGAAAGCCCCATGTAACTATCGCCCGTAATGGTTGTCTCCAGTAATGCTACATATTCACTCGTCCAATGGGAACAATTTGCCCATATTTTTAGAGGGATAGAAGCAGTCCAAACAAAATCATAAGATAAAGATGCATTACCCATAAGATTCGGACTTCTCGACCATATACCTACACCATTGAGAATGGTATTTCCACCTCTTACATCAAGTTTTGCCACTGGATTTGTTGTCCCAATACCGACATTTCCACCATTTGGCTGAAAGGATATAGGGTATGTGAGAGAAAGGTTTGCTATATTTGTACCCTGAAACCAAAGTGCAAAAGGGGAGGATTGTAATTTTCCCATGTCAAGTATATTATTTGCAAGCCCCTGTATTCGAAATATACCATTTTGGGTTGTACCGGAAGTAGCTGGTGTGCCATCTGTACCTGAAATAGTGAGTTTCGATCCTGGACTCGCCGTCCCGATCCCCACATTTCCTCCGCTTGCAAATGTCACACGATTAGCACCATTCCAGAAACGAAGTTCTTCGGTTGTTTTGTCATGATATATTCCCCATGGAGTCTTGTCTTCAGATCCCATCTGGAGTTCTGCATTTCCAGAGATGGAACCTACTTTCACTTTTCCTCCCGAATATCCGATTCCTCCCGTTACACTATTCCAGAGATTTCCTCATCCGGAAACAAGAGAATCGACTCGAGTATTGAGATCATCCATATTTAATATCATCGCATTCCAGATACCTATAGTAAGAGGTTGTCCTCCGGTTGCTGGAGTCATCGTTGAATATGCACCATACCCGACTGAAAGTATGATGAGTGTTCCGAAGAATACGAGAGCGGAATAGAGAGACTTTTTCCAGAAAGAAAGGATTTTCATGAGAAAAATAGTGAGAAAATAAGAAATAACTTGAAAAGTGTATCGTTTTTTTTTGCAAATCAAGTTTCGCTGAAAAACAATAAAAAAGCGACTATCTTTTGATAATCGCTTGTGTTTTGTTTCAAACAAAGGTGGAGCGATTATCCGTAGTCGCCAAACTATTTATACGTCCGTTCCCTATTTTACAAGAGTATGGAAGTGGATAACCGCTCCATAGTGTCTTGTAAAATAAGAATAAAAAAAGAGAAACTGCTACATATAAATAATTTGGCACGCCCATTGTATTCAATTTTTTGAAAAATCCAAAAAATTCCCCCACTTCTTTCAAAGTAGGGGAATTTTAGTTCTTGTAATTATTCAGCAACCACTTCCGCAGGAGCTTCTTCTGTTTTCTTCTTCGGTGCTTTTTTCTCTTTCTTTTCTTCTGAAGGAGTCTCAGTCGCTACCACTGCTGGAGCTTCTTCGAGAGCCTTCATGGAGAGACCGATTCGTTTCGCGATTGGGTCGAAAGTGATAATCTTCGCTTTCACGTTCTCTCCAACCTTTGCATACTCGGAAACATCTTTCACCATAGTGTGAGAAATCTCGGAGAGGTGGATGAGACCGCTGATTCCTCCGTCAAGTGCGAGGAATATTCCGAATTGAGAAATTCGCATAACCGGAGCTTCGATGATATCATTTATCTTGTATTTTTCAGCAAGAACTTGCCATGGATTCGGTTTGAGACGTTTCATGGAGAGACTGATTTTATCATTGTCGATTCCGATAACCTGTACTTTCACCTTGTCACCAACCTTCGCAAACTTGCTTGGATCAGACACATGTCCCCAGTCGATTTCAGAAACGTGTACGAGACCTTCGAGACCATTGAAAGTGATGAAGAGACCGTAGGTAAGGATACCACTCACGGATCCGTCAACATTGTCTCCAATCTTGAGTTTCTTGAGCGATTCTCCGCGTGCTTCTTCAAGAGCTGCCTTTTCGGAGAAGATAATCTTCTTTCCGTCCTGGTCAACATTGATAACACGAACCTTGAACGGTTTTCCCACCAATCGTCCGAGGTGTTCGAGAATCTTTTCCGGATTCGCTCCTTCTACGCGAGGGTAGTTCATAGGAGTGAGTTGAGAAACCGGGATAAATCCCTTGATTCCGTCAAGATCGATAAGAAGACCTCCCTTGTTTGCTTCATTTGGGATAACGGTAATAATTTCTTTTGTATCAAAATTTGAATGAAGTTTTGCGATAAGTTTAATCTGACTCGCTTTACGAAGAGAAAGCATGAAGAGTCCAGAGTCTTTGTCATCACCTATTACGATAGCGTCAACGAGATCACCTGCCTTGATCATAGAGGAATCTTCCGTAGAAGAAGTCATATGAGATCCGGAGATAACACCGGTAAATTGACCGTTGAGGTCCACGAGAATCATCTTCTGGCTTGCACTGATAACCGTTCCGGATACCAACATTCCCATGTTTGGGGTATTGATTGGAGTGGAGTCTTTCAGTACTATTCCAAAGTCTTCTGTTTTAGACATAAAAAATAAACGTTAGAAAATAAAAAATAATGGGGCGAATGATGGGACTTTCCTTCGGACCGCTCTCGGCCGAAAGCCAAATAGTTGGCTTTCTAAAATCGTATGCACGATTTTGCCTCACGTTCAAGTCCCATAAAGAGAAATAAACTAAGCGAGAAGAAATTCACATTATTCACAAATATGGGGCGAATGATGGGACTTGAACCCACGACATTCAGATTCACAGTCTGACGTTCTAACCAACTGAACTACATCCGCCATATGTTTACATCCTTCATATGAAAAGAAACATAAAAAAGGGCTTTTTTGGAAGAAGCGGGGGCAAGTATATGGAAAAGAGATGAAAAGGCAAAAGTATTTTCGAAGTGATATCAAAAAGAGAAAAATTCTTGACTTTGAAGCAAAAAAGATGATATTATGAAGGTAAAGTATCCGTTTATTTTGCGATAACCGTTTTTCCTATGAAACAGAAAAAATCAGCATCAATTCCGAAGAAATCTTCCATGAGTTGGAATTCTAAAATCATCCTCTCCCTACTGGTGCTTCTCACGTTATTTTTCGTACTCTCTTGGGAAGACAAGACCCCGAAGATTACGCCGGAATGAACCAATGTGTCCGTATGTTCTTCGGAAAATTTCCCTGTTTGTGGAAAAGATGGAAAGACCTATACAAATAGCTGTACTGCCGAGAAGATTGCAAATGTTCGCGTCGCATATGTCGGAACATGCCGAGAAGAAGAGGAAAAAGAAGAGGTAATTATACCAATCGAATCTTGATCGGATTCAGGAAGCGAGATGGAGGATACTGAAATAGTGCCGGAGATATCAGAGCCGGTGATGGAGGTAATTCCTTCAGATGCAACCGGAGAACTCTCCAGTTTTTCCGGGACGATCGGATCCGCAAGCGGACAGATTATTCCAGTCGGTATGGAGTATTTCAATCAGACGTACCGTTATGGTTTCAGTATGCCAAAAAATAGCTATTATCAGGCATTCGGTGCACAAAACGGAGCGAATCATTCGGTCGGAATCACAACGGGAACCGGCGTGGAATCGCTCTCGGGAAGTGAAGTGCGAGTATATTTCTATGCAAATAAGATTGTGGAGAATCTTGCCAATGCAGAAAACGGATTCTCTCTGAATCCTGCCACATCCACTGTTTATCTGCTCTTAAACAACAAAGATTCCATTGCAATCGAATCGGATAATCCCGAAAGTGAACTCGTGCAAATGATTATCAGAACAGTCCACGGAGAATAGTATTTCACTTTAAAAGAAAAGATTTTTTACAAATAGAGCAAATAAAAAAATGTTTTTAACTATTTTTCTATTTGTCTTTTTTATTGTTTCTGAATACAATCCCAGAAATTCCATACCCTCATAAAATACTATTAATTTATGCTCAATCCATCCCAACAACTTGCCGTCGACCATCTGACGGGACCACTTTTGATCCTCGCCGGAGCCGGAGCAGGGAAGACCCATACTCTGACGGAACGCATAGCGACACTTATAGAGGATCGCGGAGTGGCTCCCGAGAGCATCCTCGCGGTAACTTTTACGAATAAAGCAGCGAAAGAGATGCGAGAGAGACTCGGAAAGAAACTCGGTCGGGATACGACGAATATGAGTCCGTATCGATCCATTGGTTTTCCTCTCGTGGGGACATTCCACTCGGTGGGGATATTTTTCCTCCGGTCTTTTATAGAGCATCTCGGATATGATCCGAAGTTTGTGATCTATGATGAGGATGATAAGCTCCGTCTCATAAAATCGCTCATCAGAGCTCGTGACCTCGATGAAAAAGAAATCGCTCCGAGAGCGGTTATCGGAGCCATCAGTCAGGCGAAGAACCAGGGACTTTCGGCAGCGAAGTACGACACGATCGTGAACAGCTATTTCGGGTCGATGGTGCGGGATATCTATCTCGATTATGAGAAATCGCTTCGCGAGAATAATGCATTCGATTTCGACGATATCCTCCTTCGAACCCACGATCTTTTGCAGATTCCGGAGGTCTTGGAGAGAATCCAGAACAAGTACGAACACATATTCGTCGATGAATATCAGGATACCAACGACATCCAGTACAAGACGATCAAGCTCCTTGCGAGCAAGCACCGGAACCTCTCGGTCGTGGGCGATGATTGGCAGGGAATCTACGGTTGGCGAGGAGCCAACATCAAGAATATCCTCTCGTTCCAAAAGGATTTTCCCGGAGCCGTGGTCGTGAAACTCGAACAGAACTACCGTTCCACCAAGACGATTATCTCGGGAGCCAATGCGGTTATCAAGTGCAACAAAGAGGCACTCGACAAGACTCTCTGGACGGACAATGAACAGGGAAATAAGATATTGCTCATAGAAGCATTGAGCGAGAAACAGGAGGCGGAACTCATCGTGAAAGAGATTAAAGATTTTAAGGGAGAAGGAATAAGAACTTCTCAAAAACGAAGTAATTTGAGTGAAAAATGAGAACCGGAGTGAACTGTACGAGATGGTACAGTGAACGAGGAAGCGGAATTTTGAATGCAAAGTACGAGTTTTTCAGAAGTTCCCGATTACAGTAAGTGGGCGATTCTGTACCGAACGAACAGCCAATCACGACTCATAGAAGAGGCACTTATCCGGGCGGGAATCCAGTACAAAATATACGGAGGACAACGCTTTTATGAACGCAAGGAAGTAAAGGATATTCTCGCTTATATGCGACTCATCTTCAATCCGCTCGATACCATGAGTCTTCGGCGTATTATCAACGTGCCGAGTCGGAAGATCGGGGAAAAGAGCGTGGAAACTTTCCTCCACTATGTGCACAATTTCCATGCCCCATTTTCAGAAGTGATTCAATGAATCGACGAGATGGACGAGCTCACTCCGCAGGCTCGTCGCGGTATCACAGGATTTGGTGCTCTCTACGCTGAATTGACGCAGTATCTCGGGGAACATTCCATAAAAGAAACGATGGAACACATCATAAAACAAACACAATACATCGACTATCTCCGCCATGAATACGGGGAAGGGGAGAGTGAGTCCAAGGAAGAGAACTTAAAAGAGTTTGCCAACATGGCGTCGCGGTATGACGGAATGAATTCGGGAGAAGCTCTCATAATGTTTCTCGAAGACATCGCTCTTATTACCGACTCCGATCGGGACGAACCGGGACAGAATAATTTCGTTTCCATGATGACTATTCATTCTTCCAAAGGATTGGAATTTGAAAATATCATCATCGCTGGAGCGGAAGAGGGGTTATTTCCGCATTCCCGTACTCTTATGGAACCGCGTGAAATCGAAGAAGAAAGACGGCTTATGTATGTTGCCATGACTCGTGCGAAACGCACCCTCACCATCACTCGTGCCCGCGAACGGTATACTTTCGGAAACTATTCCGCCAATCCCGCATCTCGGTTTCTAAAGGAAATCCCCGAGGAATTCATAGAACGAAAAGAAATCGAGGTGAAGAACTTTTTCGGAGGATTTGGAAGCAAGGCGTATCCGACCTTTGATATCCCATCGCACGGAACCCCCGAAAAACTCGTTGAAAAAAAGCGGTCGGTGACCTCCAATGATCCAAGCTCTTTTACGCTTGGAGAACGAATTCGTCATGTGGAATTCGGAATCGGAACGATTGTCAGCATCGCCGGTCCCATAGCGGAAATCGCTTTCTCCGGAGGAAAGGGGATCGCGAAGATGCACCTCGGAATCGCCCCCATCGAAAAAACGGCGGAAAGCACGTAAAAGAACTCTATTTTCCGCAATAAGAGGTCGCTTTAATTATAAAGTATATCAAGAAAGTTTTGACTTTCACCATAAAAGGATAAAATGAGAGTTCTTTATATTTTAACACTGACGGTATCCGCCAGAAAATATTGGTACGATCTCATACTATATTTTCTAACTTTCATACCTATGTTTAAGTGAAAAGTACATCTCTATAAGAATGTGAACGGAAAGGAAGAGGAGATTAAAAAGACTTTTGATAACGAAAAAGAATTCAATGTATTCCTCGACAAGAATCCGGAACTCAAAAAACTTCAAGAGTTCAAGTGGGAGTCTGTCAAATGGCCATCACTCTCCGGTTTCAAAGATTTTTTTGAGGACACGAAAAGACTCTGAGATACGAGTTTTATGAAAGAAATGGAAAAAGATTTCGAGAAAATGGAAAAAGAAATGAAATCTCTTTTTGAGAAATCGAAAAAGCTTCTTGGGAAATAATTCTTAATTTTTTCTCTGTATGAATAAAAATATCAAATCATTTCTTCAGGAGATACATGAAAAAGATGTTCAGGAACTCGCAGAAGATCATGTTCGAGATGTCATCTTCGATGAAGTAAAAAAAGAAGTAACCGTACTTATCGATAAGCGATACGCGATGAATCTTCTCCAGTCCGCTCACTATATTTCTCACTTCATCGGTGCACTCAGGAAATGTTTCGGGGAAAAAACGCACGTTGTTCTGCGTCTCGACCATCCTCACCATGCACACGAGCGTGAAATGCTCATTCCTCTCTTTGTTCATTATTAAGACTGTAAAAGAGCTATGGTATTTTCCAATCAAAAGCAACTGGTTCAACATCTCATAATCTCTTGAGTCCTCAAAACCCCGGAGATTATTGTTGCGTTCAGACAGATTGATCGAGCAGATTTCGTACCGGAAAGTCATCAAAACGTAGCCTATGAAGATTACCCTCTTCCTATCGGTTTCGGACAAACCATTTCTCAACCGACGACAGTTGCTTTTATGATGGAGATTCTTGATCCAAGGCCCGGAAACATCGTTCTTGATATCGGATCGGGTTCGGGATGGACGACTGCGATGCTTGCTTTCATAATCGGTAATACCGGGTATGTGACGGGAGTCGAAATCTTGCCGGAACTTGTAGTATTCGGTCAGAAAAATCTTGCAAAATATTCATTTGTGAATGCAAGTATTCTTTCGACGCGGAAAGGTCTCGGCATTCCCGGAAATACCTTTGATAGAATCCTCGTCTCCGCCGGAGCGGAGAGCTTTCCAAAAGAGATTCTCAATCAGTTGAATCCATCGGGAAAGCTTGTTATCCCAGTCGGAAATTCTATTTTTCTCTACGAAAAAGATTCTGAATGAGCGATTCGTACGAGAGAATTCCCCGGATTTGTGTTTGTGCCACTGAAAACATAAAGACTATCCAATATTCGACAAGAAATTCACACGTTTTTTTCAGAGGGGTCTCCTGTCTGTAGATGTACCTTTCTTTACTTTGGTATCGAATTCTTTTCTGTATCTTTGTGCAACAGAGAGAGCTTGTTCGATATAAATAGGATTCACTTGGTAAAAACATACGCTATCCTTATAGGAAATTACAAAGAACTCCCTATGATTTTTTATCAGAGCATCCCATAGGCTCTTGGTGGACTTGACGTGCCCAAGTGCACGAAGTTGTTTTTCAAAAGCCGAAAAAGATACGCCTACGGTGGGAGTTACTACATTGTGAGTCTTCTCTACCGGTTTGTGTTGAGAGACTTCCGTTGCGGACATTTTCAGTAACTTCTCCACTCCGTTGCTGGTTAGGGTAATAAGTCTTTTATTTCCTTCCATTTTCTCGGAAAAATTGTTTATTCAGAGTACTTTCAAGTGTTTGGATATGGCAGCTCCGGATACTCCCAATACCGTACCAATCGTAGCGACTTGTGCGTCTTGCAAAGAGAGGAGTCGATCTTTTATGGAAAGCGGTTCTGATGTTTCATCGGGACGGATAGTTTCCTCTGTAATGATGGTCATAAATGGTATTTTATGTAAATGAATATTCGTGAAGAAGAAATATAACTATATATGGAATATTGTCAATATATTTACGAATCCGCTTTACATAAGAGAGAGTATTTCATCCAAATGGGGAGTCGATTTCAAATTATAAATTGCCTTTTCTATTATTTTACTTATATTATAGGAAGTTCTTACTGTTTTCCTGTTTATTGGCAATCAGCATACAGAAAGATTGGGAGAAAAAAGAGAGAAAAAATTTCCTGAAAACGGAAAGGTACAGCGTTATAATCCTTATTCGATATGAAGCAAAAAGAGTTTTTAGAAAATAAATTTTTAAGAGAGAAAAAATTCTCTCTTTCTAAATTCGTGCCCGCTCTCGTGCTTTCGGTTTCACTTGCGGTGACTCATCAACTCTGGAGAAACGAAAAGGATGATACGGAAAAAAGCTCCTCCACGAATTTTTCTTTGCACAAAAAAGAAGTGCACCAAGAGATCGAAGCTCGGATGAAAAATTACGGATATACTCTGCGTTGAGCTCGAGCTCTGTTTTCAGGAGGAATGGAGAGGAGAAAGGAATTTCATAACTTCATACGCGATCTGGACATCCAGAATAAGTATCAGGGAACCGTCGGGTACAGTTTTATTCCTCTCGTCAAAAAAGAGGCTCTCGCCGATCATATTCATAAATTGAAAGAAGAAGGATTTTCCGATTATGCAGTTTTTCCGTCCGGAATACGACAGGAGTATACCCCAGTCACCTATACGGAACCGTTTGAACAGAACGAGAAGATTATGGGGTATGATCCGTTTTCCGATCCGGAGCAGCGCAAGGTTATGGAGTTGGCACGTGACAAAAACAGTATTGGAATTACCGGAAAAGTACGACTGGTGGAGGAATTGAATTCGACATCCCCGTCAGGATTCCTTATGTACCTCCCTGTTTATCGTAACGGTTTCCCGTATTCTACGCTGGAGGAGAGAAGGGCGAATGTGGTCGGTTGGCTCGCGGCCTCCATAAAAATAGAGGAATTTATGAAGGAAATCATGAAAAGTGGCTTATTCGACGGACTCGATGTTGAAATGTACGATGGCACCATTACTGAAGGTTCTCTCGTATTTCATGCTTATGACGAATCTGAAGGCATTTCTCATCCGAAGAACGCAGTTTTCAGTGCTACTGAAAAGATGGAAATGTTCTGACGTCCTTGGACGTTTGTCTTTCATTCTCTGCCCGGTTTCGAAACTCAGATGAGCAAAGGAAGAAGTACCATCGTCGGGGTTTCCTGAACGGGGATTTCATTTTTTCTTACATTTCTCTCCTGGCTTCTTCTCCACGAAAGGAGGATGGCTATTAATTTTGCAAAAAATATGCAAGGGATGAATCGCAAGATTACAGAAAACAAGAGAAAGCTGACAGCAATCATCGGTGCGAGTATGGATGCCATTATTCAACTGAATGAAAAAGGAGAGATAGTGGAATGGAGCTGACAGGCGGAAAATATTTTCGGCTGGAGAAAAGAGGAAATACTGGGAAAATTTTTCATCGAAGTTATCCTTTCGGAACAATCTCAGAAAGAATATACCGAAATTATAGGCAATCTCATCACCGAAACGAAAAACGGTCGCGTCAATCATGTGAACGAACTTCCGGCCACTCGCAAAAACGGAACAGAATTTTTCGTGGAAATGAACATTACTTCGATGGACGGAGAAGGGAAACTGGAACTTTGTGCGTTCATTCGCGACATTACCGATCGGAAGATCGCCGCCATGAAGATTCTTGAAATGGCGACGCACGACGCACTTACCGGACTTCCGAATCGAAATCTTCTCGCTGATCGCCTCACGCAGGCTATTCGAATCGCCGAACGTTCTGGCGAGAATTGTGGGGTATTTTTCATAGATCTCGATCGTTTTAAACCGGTGAATGACACCTTTTGACACGGAGTGGGAGATATTCTCTTGGAGGAAATTGCCGAACGCCTCGAGACGATTATGCGAGCCGAAGATACTACCGCACGTTTTTGAGGCGATGAGTTCGTCATAGTAACTCCCGGACTGAAATCCGAATTTGACGTGACTCTGATTGCCGAAAAGATTATCCAAACACTTTCGTTGCCGTTCTATATCAAAAAACATGAGATTTTTATCGGTGCAAGTGTAGGAATAGCAATCTTTCCCCGAGGCGGAAAAAATGCAGAAGATCTGTTAAAAAACAGCGATACAGCTATGTACGAAGCCAAGAAAGACGGAAGAGGAGTATATCGCGAATATATCGTTAATCTTCCAATAATCGAAGAAGCGGGATAATTTTTTCTTTGGAATTATTATCGAAAGATACTCGATGCGACGCACGCACAATTTCACTCATATTCCTTTTTTTCAAATCTTTCTCCAGAATCACGGTGTGTCCATTTTTTTCGTGGACCCGGGCATTCCATACCTGATGATTCCCCGCCGAGATGGCAAGAGGAATGATGACGAGGTGAATCGGACGAGTGGAGAGTTCTGCAAGCGTCGTGGCACTCGCTCGCGTAATCGCGATATCGGCTCCGTCGAGGATATGAGGGATATCCGCTTGTGAAATCCAGTCGAATACCTGCGTATCTTCCCATTGCTCAAATTCTGATCGCATATTCCCATTCAGTGTCCCAAGGGAGATTATCCACTCCGTACCAGGAAAGCTATCTTTCTGATCCGAAAGCGTCTGGAAAATCTTTCTCGATCCCTGGCTTCCGCAACTCACGAATATGTGTTTTTTATCCGTCTTCCATTCGATGTTTCCGGTGGGATTTTTCGCGAAGAAATCGGGATGGAGAACCTGCCCGATGATGATGGTTTTGTCTTTCGGAAACCATTTTCTCGCTTCCTCGAATCCGAGAAATATCCGAGTGGCAAAATATCCGAGAACCTTGTTGGAAAATCCGGGAACCGTGTCGGATTCGTGGATATAGAGCGGAATCCCAAGACTCCATGCAGCGATGCCGACAGCGACCGATCCCGGTCAGCCCTTGGAGAATACGAGCTTCGGTCGCTCTTGTTTTAGGATCTTTCTCGCGTCCCATATCCCTTGCACGAGTTTGAACGGATAGAGCAAAACTCCGAGCGATTTCGTACTCGTGAGTTTATAGGTGGTTATCGGGAGAAATCGAATCCCTGCTTCTTGTGATTTTTCCTGCTCCATATTATTTGCTCCTCCAATCCAGATATAGTTCTCTCGGGGATTTTGGAGATGGGCAATAAGCGAGAGGATGGGCATGATATGACCACCGGTTCCTCCTCCTACAAGACAGATTTTATTTGACATGATTTAAATCATTAAAAATATTTGTCATTCCCATGAAGATGAGAAGCTACCATATATTCCGTTGTCATTCCGACCGTAGTGGAGGAATCCCTTTTAGTCACACTGTTGAACCTGAATTACACGAAATTACTAAACATTAAGGATTGAAGAGATTTGATATTTTTGCTTCAAATGGCTCGATCTAAAGGGATTCCTCGACTTCATTTCACTCGCTCGGAATGACAACATGATGTTACTTTATTGCAACTCCCATTTTCTCCAAAAGTATTTTCTCTATCTTCTGTTCTTCTGCGTGCATTTCTTCGTATTCTTCGTCATCCTCGTGGTCGTAGCCGAGGAGATGAAGGGTAGAGTGAATGAGAAGCTTCGCGAACTCAGCTTCTGGAGTGTTCCCGTATTCTTCCGCCTGCGAGAGGATTTTCGCCTCAGAGAGTATTATCTCTCCGGCGATTTCTTCTCTCTTCAATTCCGTGAAATCCTCGAAATAATGAAACGACAGAACATCCGTCGTCGTGTCGATGCCGCGGTGGGTGTTATTGAACTCCTGAATCTCGTCGTCACTGAGAAAGGCGATATTGACCGTCCCTGCTTGGGGTATATCCACCTGCTCCGAGATGGCACGGAAAATCGTCTCGATGAGCTCGGAACGAGGAGTGAAAGAAGCGGGGGAATTGAGGAGGGATGGGGTGAACAAGAGAAAGTGAGGTGATGAAATATTTACTGTTTCACAACTTTGAAATTGAGAATTCCCGGCTGTACATATGATTCCACTTCCGAAACACAGTTCGGAACTTTGGTGGTGTATCCGAATTCGAGCACGGAGCTTTTCATCGGTTCGGTACGATGGAATGTCGAAAAGATGGTGTAATTGCCCGTTCCTGCCTCGGTCTTCAAATCGAGTCCGGAATCCAAAGTGGAACCCTTCGGTACGAGGAATCGGATATATTGCTTATTGACTCCATTTCCCTCGATAAATCCGAGTCGTTCCTGTTCGGCGGGATCATCGATACCGAAATCATGAAGAAGTTTGCGAGTTCTGATTTGTTCGTCAATGGTGATGGCATGGTCGGAGTTAAGTCTGACAAAATTATGAACACTACATCCGGATAAAGATTCTGTCTTTATACTGAGCTTACGATGCATATATCGATCCGATTTGTTGGCGGAGAGAGAAGTGAATATGGGGTAGAGGAAATTTCCTTGGCTTTCCTGCCAGGATTCCTTGCTTCCGAGTTGTTCGAAGAATGACTGTATTTCCGTATTTTTCGAAGCGATGAGGATTTCGTGTTTTTGAAAGTGATCGACGAGTATATTGAGATACCCGAAAATATCCCGTTTCTCCGCGAGTTGTTTGCTGAGTGCCTCCATGAATCGGAAGAGGAATTCCTTCGGAGACTGATAAGAATGCCCCGTATCGAGTTTCTTGTACGGGAATACGCGTGCTTCTACGAGCGTGGAAACGATACGAGAGAAGTTCGTGTGATCGATGGTGAGATCATACGCATCCATCTTCACGGGACCGTATTTCTTCAGAAGCTCTATGATGATTCCCTGATTGATGGCAATCATGGTATCGACACTCTTGAATCCTGCTTTCTCCACGAAAAATCCGATTTTCTTCGCCGAGTCTCGGAAGTCTGGATAGTAGTTGGCATCGCGAATCCCGAAGTTTCCGCTGTATCCCTCGAGTCCGCTCGGGGGCTGTTCCTTGTAGGGATAGAGTTTCCAGTCATAATCATACACATCGTGTTTTTCGAAATTCTGCACCTGTCCTTTATAGAGTTCAAAAGAGAGGATGCTCCCGGGGAACCCGCCATTGGCACGGAGCTCGTCCTGATTCTGATTGATGAGCATGTACTGCTCCGGTTTCGTATCACCGAGAAGACTCATGATGGTATCAAAGTGTGCGAGGGAAAAAGTGAGAATCTCCCTGATTCCGAGAAGAGAGAGAATGTTTTTCTCTAATTTCTCGTCGAAAAGGGGATTTCCAAGAGATTCGATTCCCGCGTAGTAACCGAGAGTGGTTCCGAGATTTTCATTGATCTGCTCCAAATTTATTTGGTGATTTTTCAGAAAATCGGTTATCTTGATATCACATTTATTTCCTACAACCAATCAAGAACCAAAGAATGATGAAAGGGAACAGACTTCTCCTTTGGGAAGTTCTTTGGTGAATTCCTGAGCGATAAAGAGCAGTTGTTCCAGAGAATCCGAGAGAGTCAGTCATCCGTGTATAACGTTGCTCGCAAGGTGTATCTGAGGATGTCTGTAGAATCGATTATCGAGCACCGCACGAAAAGGACCGAAAACGAGGGCCACCGTTTTCAAAGAATTACGGATATCGTGTACTTCTTTGGAAATAGCTTCCATATCCCGCATATCCTTGAGGGCAGCGATACGATTATAATCGCGTATCGTCTCTCTCTCCACATAGTTTTTCGCCGTAAGAGAGAGGAGTATGAGGGAAATAGATAGACTCGCAAATACGACACTTCCGATAGCGATTCGTCTTCGGTGTTTGCGAAGCGTCTTCTTTGCACGACGAGAGAGGGGAATCGGGAGTCGGTAGATGTCGGGAAATGTTCGTATCGATAGGAGGGGTTCGTAGAGTCGAACATCGAGAGTATTGAAGCGAGTCTTGGGAAGAGGTTCTAGGATGGAAACGGGATTCATACGGATAATCCTCTGTTTCGAAAATAGAGAAAGTATACTGGTCGCATACTTTTTCTTGTCGAAGAGATCTTCGAGGCTTTTTCTCCCCGCTCGCACCGGTTTTTTGAGAGTGAGGAGGTGTTTTTTTGTGACATTGAGCACTTTTCCTTTCCCCGACCGTATATCATGAAATACCCGAGAGTTATTGTGGGAGACAACATCGAGACGTATCTTCGGGAAAAATTCCTGAGCATCAATAATTCGTCATGCTCATGGCTCTTCCGAGAGATATATGTCATTGATAGTGTCGGTCATGAGGAGTGTCGATGGTAAATGAGACAGGAATATGGAAGATATTTATCTCTAGGATTTTCGCAAAAACGAAGTAATTCTAGTGCAAATCGAGAACCGGAGTGAACCGTACGACTGTACGGAGAGTGAGGAAGCGGAGATTTAATCTCGAAGAACGAGCTTTTCCGGGAATCCCTTATTCTTTCCCACACTTTCGGCAGATGGAAAGTTCTCGATAGGTTTCCTCTTTGCATTTCGTACATTTTCTCCACTGATTTTCTCCGCAGAACGGACAGAAGATATCTCCTTCTCTGAGTCGTTTTCCGCAGAATTGACACTGTGCGTGCTCGACCCGTTTCTCGATAAGACGTTTTCTATTGAAAACTTTTTTCTGAAGGAAATAAATAATCGCGAGAGTCGCTCCTATGGCGAGGAGTATGAGGAAATAATACCAGAGCATGAGGATCTGCAAATCCTGCAGAAATTTCATGACCGCCTGCAGAAGTCGTTCCGGAATAATCTCCAAAACCCCTTCGCATATTTTCCAAAATATCGGAATGAAAACAACGACCAAGAGATGGGACGATACGAGCGTTTGGGCACCGTTTTCTCGTTTAACGGACTGACTGTTCCAGAACCATACGAGGAAAAAGAGGGGGATGAGGAACAGGAGTTCCACACCGAGCCGTTTGAGCGGATAATAGAACTCGAGACGGTAGAGGGTTGTGCGCAGATCTTCGGCTAATTTTGGGGTAAGGTAGGAAAGGATTCAGAGAAGGTGACTGTTTTGCTCGAAAAGTGCCAAATTCGCCTGTTCTTCCACAATAACTCTCGCGAGTTCTTCCGTCCGTTTCTGAAGATCCTGCTTGATGGTTCCGGCACTGGTTTCGCTGATGGATTGTTCTTTCGGTTGATTCGCTATTTTTTCGAGAAGCACCGTATCATAACTTCCTCTGAGTCGATCGATCTCCGATTCTATCGAAGATTTTCGGTTGAGAATCTGATCTCTCGCATCGAGAAGTTTGTAGAAAGTCTCATCGCTCCGCATCTTCCCGAAAAGTTCTTCGATCTTCAGACACTCGGGATGAAGGGCTTCCGGATGCCTTCCCTCGGAAGGAGTGTATTTATAGGAAACGTAGGTGTCATATTGATAGTTTCGAGCTTGCGAAAGTATCTGGTTTATCTTCTGCTGTTTATCGTAATTCCCCGTGTCGATCGCAATGGTCTGACAATTATACGGAATGACATCGCTCGGAGTCGTGAAGCTTGCTGTCTGATCCGAGAGTCCCTGAAAAAGAGTAACGAGAACGAAAATATCGAGAAATACGATGATGACGAGAGATAATCCAGAAAGAGGTTCGTCCTTGTTGATGGAACGAAGACGTGAGAAAACCGACTGAATCTTCGGAAGAATGGAGAATCGCATATATTTTAGGGGTTAAATATATACTTCATATCGGATATTATAGGCAATTCCGGAAAAAAACAATACGTTCCGATAAGAGAACGTATTGACAAAAGAGATTTTTATGAATTTTCATAACAGTGAGTATGTGTTGAATACGTAGGATTATTTATTTTCGGATACTCTCGATGAGTTTCCAGTGTCGAGTGAGAAGTGCTCCGATTGCTATCCATGCAAGGACAATATCGATACCGGATATAATTCCAAAAAAGAGTGCGAATCCAAATATAACAAGGAGTTTACGCCACTTTGAATCACCTCGTCCTCTCATATAGTGATCGATTATCCAAGCCGACCATATGACCGTCCCGATGAGTTCATAGAAAACAAATATGCAGACAAGCACTGTCATCATCAGCATCGCAACAGGGATTCCGATGAGAGTAAATGCCAGAATTAATGCGATAATCGGCACGAGAACAAAGAAGGCAATCCCCGTAAAGAGACTCATCCACGGCGATTTTGTTACGATACTGGAAACCTCATGGATATACTTTTCCATAAAGGAGTAGAGTGCGAATCCAAAGACGGTGAGAAAGAGTATTTTGAGGAGAATGTAGGAAAAAATAAATTTCAATACATTCGCCTTGATATCTCTCAGCTCTCTCGCTTTCATGGGACTTTGTGTGAACTGTTTTGCTCCGAAGACAATTCCCTCAAGTGCGGGATTTACTCTGGTGCTTTCATAGACGAGATTCCCTCGGATTTGTGCACCGCTCCCGATTATAACATCTTCGGCTACAATCCTTGCATCCTTTTCTATTATACCGTTCAGATATACTTTCCCTGCCATGATCTGAGCTTTCCCGCGTATTGTCCCATCCATATATACATTCCCGGCGGCGACCACCAAATCCTTTGAAATAACCGTATCTTTCCGAATGTCTATATTTCCACCGGCGATAACGGCATCCCCCGTGATTATGCTGTGAATTCGAATATTTCCACCGGCAGCCCGGAGATCATCCCCGATATTTCCACCGATATCCAGGTTTCCACCGGCAGCCATAACACTCTCGGAAATACTTCATTCACTCGATATATCCGCTCCTGCGACGATGAGATCTCCCGTGATAGAGGTCTGGATGGATATTCGATTTCCCGCGACATAGAGATCGTCCGATACGGGAATCGAGACACTCAAAGAATCTCCGCCCTGACTTGTGAAAGCGAGAGCAATCGATGGCACCGCTAAAACGAATGCCATTATGAATATACGTGCTGTTTTCATAGAATAAAAAATAAAAGAATAAACACGGGTTGCCAGAAGCATTCTGGAATTGAAAGTTTTTATAAAAAAACAAGTGATTGACTTAAAAGTATAGACGAAAATAAGGAAAGTCAAGAGATAAAATACGTATTAGTTTTCAAAACCTGACATTTGTTTTTCGGGCAAGACAATCTTAAGGCAGTCTTGATATGTGTGCAGGAAATTAAAACCCTCCATTTTTTGCTTCTTTAAGGAGAATATGCTACACTTGAGAAATATTCCTTCTCTTCTATGACAGACCAATTCAAATCCAATCTTGAGAAACAAAAATTCTCTCCTTCTAAAGAGGCGGGTATTTCGTTTGCAGAGACGATAGAAAAAAATCGTCGGTATATGCAGGAACAGCAGAGAAGGGGTTTTGTGAATGCGGATCAACTGGAGAAGTTTGAGAAATTCGCTCAGGAGTCTTTATCGGAGCATGAAACGGATATAAAAGAGGCGATGAAACATTTCAACGAAGGACGAGAAAAGGTTCTCCGAGACACGGGAATCGAACTCTCGAAAGAGAAAGCGGTTGCCGATTTGCAGTTGCAACTCTATAGAAACCATAATATCGATCGATATACGTATAAGAATAACACTTTTAAACAATTACACAAGGGTCTGATCGATGGTCTTGTTGTCGGAAACTATGAGCTCGTCGTTATGCTCAAGGAGCATGGAAGCGAAGTGCTTGCGAATCTCTTCAGTATGGAGACGATCAAGCAGATGATGAGTTCTATCGGAGAATCATTCGTCGATGTTCTCACGGGGGATGCGTATATGAAAGGGAAATCCATCGTCGCGGTAATCCTCTCCACTATGGGAGCGACGGCTTTTTTGAATCTCATTACCCGAGGGGCACTTAAGGCAGGATTCTCGAATTTTAAATCGGGAGTAAGTAATCGTATTGCGGATGCGTATACCGTTCATACGCCGAAAATCGATGCACTCAACATCACTTCCGATCGGAACTTCCCGAAACCGAAAGCATCATCGACTCATCCTGAAGTGACTTCCACGGTAAAACGGACATCGGTTGTCGCTTCCACTTCGGTGGCATCTCAGACAGTTACGGCTCCTGAGAGGATTACCTCACATATTATTTCTCCTGAAAAAACCCCACACCGTATTCATCTCACGAAAAATACGTATGAAATTCAAGGAAATACTCTCCTTCTTCGGAGCTTTACCGATATCTCCGAGACAGAGTTGGAGACTTCGCTCAATATCCTTATTCGAGATAATAATATCAAAACTCTTCGTCTGGATCCGAGTATCTCTCACGATGCTCAGCGTCAGGTTGCAAATATCGTCATGCGGAACCATCCGATCTTCGAGATGATGCGACTCGTTCATGGAAATGACGTGGTAAATGTCACTTTCGGTGGTATTAAGGACTTGAATGATCTTCTCGGACAGAAGTTCGTCGATGATTTTGTCGGAGGAGTAGTGCGAAGAGAAATCATCACTCGATTCGATCAGTATTCCAAGGGTATGGTGGAACAGGGACAAAAAAGTCATAATCGACTCGTCCGAAACGATTACAAGAACCTTACTCCTTCTTTTGAAGGTGGTACATTTTCCCGGTGAGCACTCTTCGGGTCAGCGAGTACTAAGAAATCGTTTATCGATGCTCTGTTGAAGACAAATGATACGATGATACAGGAAGTGGCACAGGAAAAATGACTCGCAGTCGATGTTGTTCGGCAGACTATTCGTGAGAAGCTCGATTTCTGAGTGGGGATAGCGAGAGTAACGGATGCGACACCTGCTGGGAAGATGCGGGCTCTCTATGAGGCCGAAATTATATCGAAAGAAGGATTGAAGCTTCCAGGAATTGAGGCAATAGCGTACGATATCAAGAAGATAGAGGAGTGTGCGAGTATAGTTGCACAAATAGAGAATAAAGTTCTTCGTGATTTTTCTGGAAAGTACTTCACTTTCCGATGAGTGCAATACCCGGTGTTGCTTCCCAGCTGACATGGAAAGATGATTATCAATCCTGACCTTCTTGGATATGTTCGAAAATATTCAGGGGAATTTGGGGCGGACTCCCAAGTTCTTGTGGAGAGAATCAGTACTTATATATCGAATGCGAATCGCGGATTTGATTTTATCGCTCCCGTGCGTCATTGGTCTGATGATATCGCTCGAGCAGAAGTTATGGAGCAGGATTTTCAGCGAGGAGTTATCAGTACGGAGCATATTCAGAAAACATTCAAAGGAGTATGGACGAAGGAGGCACTTATTGCCAATATTCAAGAAAAGAAAGGAATGCTCGTATTCCTCGATGTCCGAGGTATGGGAATCGATAATATTCAATCCTTCGCTCGATTGGCTCGCAAGGTGGCGAGTGGAGATTATGCCAAAACGGATCTTATGACGGGAGGAGATAGTGTAACAAATAAATTCACTTCATTCACCAATCATCTGAAAACGAAAGATATTGCACTTGGAGGAGATGAAGGGTACCTCTTCTTCGAATGAGCTGGGCTAGGAGAATCGGAGGCCATTATTGTTGATATTCATAATGCTTTGGCAGAAAGCGGACTCCGAGGAAGAGTAGCCCATGGATTCGACACGACGGATGTTGTGAAAACTTTCAAAGCTCTTGATTCTTCCACAAAAGTTCATAAAATGTTCGAAGAAACTATCGATTCGCTTGCACAAGGAAAAAACATTGATTCAGATCTCCTCCCGAGAACGATTCATGTGAAACTGCCGAATAGCATACAGGAAGAAGCTTTTGTAGAATGACTCAGGGGTTCGGATACCATCACACCACAGATAACCTGATTGCTTGATGACATAGGAAGATGAATCGATCCGATTCGGAGACAATTCTCGTACCAGTGGGAAGGAAGAGATTTCACGACAGAGATCAAGTATCGGTGAGACCTTCTAGACATTCGTTTTATTCCTCAATAATCCCTTTTTTATGACTCTCAATAATACTGCTACCTCACTTTCTTCAGGAAATGATGAGATAATACAATCCATTATTCAAGACAAAGAAATCCGCCGAGATTTTCTCTGTATGGCACTTTTCGAAGAACTTGCCCATAATCCGAATCCGAATATTGCGAATCTTTTCGTTTTTATGAAGGGGTTTGAATCATTGAATAGGGCTGATGGAAAGGATTGGAATCGTTTTATTCGGGATACGAAATTTGACAAGGAAAGATTCTCCGAGTTTTTTTATGTCTCTCTATGAAAGTGATATATATGGAGTATGATTTCTCGAAGATGAGGATAAAAAAGAAATTATTCTTGATATCAGCGGACAGAAAGAGGGAAGAAATCTTCAGTTAAGTGGTAAACTCGAAAGTATGCTCGATATATTTGCTTCTGAGGAGTGTGAGGAGAAGTGAATAACAACCCCTGACCAGATTGCTTTATTTCATATCATGAGTCATGATTGACAGGTTATCGAAGCGATAAAATACCGTTTATTTACTGAAAGCAAGGAACTTCGAAAGAGTCTTCAAACAAAACTTCTTCAAAAAGCATCGGAACTTAGGGGAGAGGTACAAAATCACGTTGCACAAGTGGTAACAGGAGAGAATAAAGATTCATAAAATAAAAACCTTTTTGATAAATTCCACTTTTTTCATATAATCCGCTTGAAATTACCTCTTCAAGCATATTTTTTATGATACATGTTGTTATCGTTCGTGATCCTGTGGTTTTCGGCCTCATACAAAAGCAAACCGAGGCAAAAAAAGTACCACTCCCAAATCTTCCATATCAAATATTTTCGCAGGGAAATGTCCGTATTATCGGAGGGTACGAAGTGCCCGTTGAACAAGTTCTTGCTTCTGTGATTGAGGAATTGAATCCAGACACGGTATTTTTCCTCTCCGAATCTCTTCCGGTAAGCGACGAGAAGCTGAGCGGAGATATTGTTCTTCCGAATGTATTCTTTCCGTATAATCCGGAAATAGAGGCAACAGAAATCGGAAAAGACAATACCCATTCTCTTCTTTCCCATCCTTTTTTTCTCGAACACTATCCGATACAAGGCGATTATGATTTCGAATCGTTCGGACTCTCTGTCGGGGGGATTCATGTGAGCGGTGAATGGAATACCGAAATCGAGGACTTCCGACTCCGACTCCGCGTGGTGTATGAGAATGATACTTTTGACCCCGAGTTGTATCAGCTTATAGAAGTTGCAAAAAAACAAGGAATTATAGAGAAAATGTATCCGGTTGCCTATATATGAACCGAAGATAAAGCTCTCGGAGCGAGAAATTTATGGAGCATTGTTCAGTTTATCATCGGAAGCATCGACCCCGATCTCATTCCCGAAGAAGAAACCGAAAAAGAAGAAAGTACGGAGGAGTGGATTGATGGAAAAGAGGGAGAATAATTTTTAAGAACGTCGAAATAAAAATCCTATTCGTTTGTATATCATTAGATTTTTTTCTATGACTATAAATTCTCTCACTCTCGGTCAAACAGAATGGTTGGATATCGTGAATCCAACAGAAAATGAAATCGATCAAATTATAGAAAAATATGGTTTTCATGAACTCGATAGAGAAGCGATAACGGAAGAATACCAGCTTGCCCGTGTCGATACCTATGATGACTATATTTTCGTGGTGCTTCATTTTCCGAAGTATGACACCAAAAGTCGTCGTTATCTCGCCAACGAATTCAATATATTTATCTCTCGAAACTATCTCATAAATTTTCGTTATTACAATACCTCATCCGTGGATGCCATTATGGATCGGTACAGTGATGGGAAACATGGGAAAGATGTGATCAATACGGGATATATGCTCTATGATTTGATCGATTCCATGCTCGATGGAACTCTGAAGATACTCAATCGGTTTGGGAAAGATCTCCGGAGTCTGGAGGTAGATATCTTTCGGAATGTCGGAGAGAAGACCATTTCCGAAATCATGATCCGAAAACGGAATATGATTGCATTGAAACATATGATCAGTCCTCAGATTCAGGTACTCAAAGTTCTGGAACTTCGCATGAATGCACTCTTCAAAGACGATGAAGTGGAAGTGTACTTCGAGAACCTTGAAGATAAGGTTCAGAAAATATATTCCGAGATTCAACTCCTCCAGGAAAATATCGATTCCATGGAAGATACCCTCAAGTCCATCTTCGATATGCAGACCAACAACACGATCAAGTATCTCACATTTTTCTCGGCATTTATGCTCCCTCTGACGCTCATCACGAGCTTCTTCGGGATGAATATAGAGAATGTGCCATTTCACGATAACATGGTATATATGTCGATTGTCGTTACTGCCATTGTCATGGGAGTACTCGTGTATGTTTTGAAGAAGTGGAAAAAACTCTAATCCGTGGATTTTTTCTCATTCCTCGACTTGTTTTTTCTCCTTTTTTCGCTATAATCCCCGCGTTGTATTATTTTCACCCCTATTTACACTATGGCTTCTACAGAAACCGTTATACGATTTGATAAAGTACAGTTTGAGTTCGGACTCAAAACCATCCTCGAAGAGGTGAGCTTCTCTGTGCGAGAAGGGATGAAGATGACTATCATGGGGCAGAATGGTGCCGGAAAGAGTACCATGTTCAAGCTTATGATGGGAGAATTTCAGCCAAAATACGGAAAAATCAGTATCGATAAGAATCTTCGTATTGCCATCTCCCGACAAATTATGCTGAGCGAGGACAAAGAACTCACCGTACAGGAATTTTTCCGAAAATACTTCGCGGATGACACGATCTACAACATCGATGCTCGAATAGCAGAAGTACTGGGGATTGTGAATCTCAAAGCCCCACTGGATAAAATTATCGGGACTTTTTCCGGAGGACAACAGGCACGACTTCTCTTGGCAGCCGCTCTCATTCAGAAGCCGGACATACTTCTGCTCGACGAGCCAACCAATAACCTCGATCGGGCAGGAATCGATCATCTGACGGATTTTCTTCGAGCGTATAAAAAGACTTGTCTCGTTATCTCTCATGATGCGGAGTTTTTGAATGCTTTTACGGACGGAGTTCTCTATCTCGATGTATTCACCAAAAAAGTAGAGCAGTTCGTGGGGGATTACTACGATGTAGTCGAGCGAATCAAGGCTCAAATCGAGCGTGAGAATATGAAAAATTCGCAACTTGCGAAGGAAGCACAGGCGAATAAAGAACAGGCGAATGTCTTCGCTCATAAAGGAGGAAAGCTCCGTCTCGTCGCCAAAAAGATGCGAGACAAAGCAGAGGAACTCGAAGATGCAATGGTTGATTCCAGACGGGAAGATCGAGCAATCAAGCCATTTACGATTCCGATGCAGGAAGATATCGGGGGAACGATTCTCTCCATCAAGAAGTTCTCGGTTATCGAAAACCACGAGATTGTCGAAAAAACCGCCGATATCAATTTGGGGAAAAATACCCATCTTGCCCTCTCCGGACCGAATGGGATAGGGAAGACGACGCTTCTTGAAACGCTTGCTTCCGGTACATCCGCTGGAGCGACGATTGCTCCAGGAATCCGTGTCGGGTACTATCGTCAGGACTTCTCGACGCTCGATTTCGACCAAACGGTGTATGATTGTCTCGCGGATGCCATCAAGGAAACAGGGAGACTCGTCGAAGAACAGTACCTCCGAGGAACCGCATCCGGATTTCTTATTACCGGAGATATCATGAAGATGCAGATTCGATACCTCTCCGAAGGACAGAAGGGGCTTGTTTCTTTCGCACGACTCGTACTCCTTCAACCGGGACTCCTCATCCTCGATGAGCCGACCAATCATATCAACTTCCGTCATCTTCCGGTTATCGCCGAAGCACTCGACGCCTACGAAGGAGCGATGGTAATTGTCTCCCACGTAGATGAATTTCTCTGGCAGATTCGGATTGATGAGTACTTAGAACTCGATAGATAAGGGAAATCTCTGCAAAATGCGAACTTTGCACTCAAATTTTACGTTCCTCGTTCACCGTACATGAGTACGTCTCACTACGGTACGCAGTTTTCATACAAATTTCATCATTTTTCAGGAGATTTCCAAGAAATTAGGTAAGTCAATATAAGAATAAACTCGTCATTGCGAGGAACGAAGCAATCCAGGACAATCAAACCCTATTATAGTTTTTCATCAAAAAGATTAATCATCTCTAAAAAATGGAAAACACCATGATATTCGCTCTCATAAGCACGATAATTTACCTTATCGGAGCAATTCCCTATACCATTGGAATCATTCGCTGAGAAGTATTACCTCATCCATTTTCTTATGGGACATGGATTGTGCTTGTGGGGATTAATAATATAGTTCTTTTCCAGGAAAATGCAGGATGGACACTCCTTCCTGCCATAGTACAGTTCGTTTTTATGGTGGTAAATGTCATAGGTTGATGTTTTGCATTTCGTAAGATACAGATAAATTGGTTTGATTATTTCTGTCTCTGACTGGCGATTTTATCATTGTTTATATGGTGGAAAGTATGAGTGGAATATGCGGTTATAATGACAGTCATAGTGGACGCGATAGCTTTCCTTCCAACCATCAAAAAAGGATGGATTCAGCCTCATAGCGAATATATCTGGCCTTGGATTAATTCAGCACTTTTTCCTATATTTCTCATACTTTCTCTGAAATCCCCAATTTTTATTACAGTGTTTTTTTGGGCGTATTTATTTATCTCTAGCGGTTCTTTGTCGATTATGCTTTGGTATCGACAGAGGTTGATCCCTAAAGAATTATCATAAAATATGACATCACCTACTACCTACATCCTCCGTTGCTCGGACGATTCTCTCTACACTGGTTCGACCAACGATATGGAGAAGCGACTTCATGAGCACAATCATCTGAAGTCCGGAGCTCACTACACCAAGATTCGTCGTCCGGTGGAGCTCATCTATACCGAGAGTTTTGAAACCATGAGCGAGGCGAGGAAACGGGAATATGTCATAAAACAGCTGACGAGAGAACAGAAAACAACATTGATGAAAAAGAGTATTTAAACGGGAGTACGAAATATATTTGCAAAAAAACACTTTGGGATTATACTCACCTCACTTACAGACTCTAAAACTAAAGACTCCTTCCCATGGCTCTTCAAACAGAAATCAAAGATTTCACCAAAAAAGTACTCCTTCTCGGGATAATTCTTTCGTTTCTCATCAATCTCATATTTACCTATGTCTCTTCTCTGGGCTCAGGAAGCAGTGCTTATGCCAGTGGAAATGACGGGAAATTTCGTCAGGCAAATATACCGTATCTGGGGAATACCGGAGTGGCGATTGCCATGAATATAGGATTGCATGAAAAAGAAAAACAAAATACCCCCGTCAATCTTTACGCGGAAGTGATGCCCATCGGAGAAGTGCTTGCAGATACGGGCTTAGGGCGTCAGAAGCTCATATCGAGCAATATGGTGGCGGCGAGTGAATATTTGAATGTCCTCAAAACGGACGTGAACAAGCTTCTCGATTCCGCGAACGATAGGGAAGCGATGTTGGAAAGTTTTCTCGATCAACTCAAATACCGATACACTTCGACCAATTCGTATCTCTCGACTCTTTCTGCTCAGGTAACAGAACTTCAGGGAACAGTAACCGCTTCCAATGGGTCTATCGAAACCACCAAGACTGCACTGACTGCAGCGTATAAAAACCTCGATTATGACAGAACAGAAGAGCTTCTTACTGCCTATCTTGCGGAAAAACAAAAAAATACGTATGCCGCTACCTATCTCGTATTTCTTGGAAAATTCATCTCCACTTACCAGATTTTGAATGCCTACAACAAGACTCTGCTCGATACGCTCATAAACAACAAGGAAGCACTCATTAAAAATGTAACGGTCATTATGCCGGATTCGGGAACAAGTTTGATGAAACAACTGAACCTTGTGAAGACGGAAGCGGAATGGAAGGCACGACAATAGGACTTCCGGAAAAACTCGTTCTTCGAGATTAAATCTCCGCTTCCTCAACCCACGAGGGGAGCTGAATAGCTTCTCCGTACAGTCGTACGGTTCATTCCGGTCGACCCACGAGGGGAGCTAAATAGCTTCGATTTGCACTCGAATTACTTCGCTTTTGCGAAAGTCCCTAGGTAAACTCTCTTTTCATATTTCTATTTTAAAAACCTCATTCCGCGTGCTCGGGATGAGGTTTTTTCGTTTACTCTTTCTGTCCGCTTCCAGTCTTCGCCCCAGACAAGCTTTGGGGTAATTCTGTCTCTTGAACGGGTTTTGTTGGAGTATTTTGCGTCTTCTCTCCTATATTGAATTGACGTGACTTGAGTTGGTTTTGTATGAATTGGTTCAATATGGCGGAATCTTTGAAGAAATTAAATGTAAACCAAGAAAGGAGCAGAAATCAGAGTACTGTCCCTATGGCAAAGAGCATTCCAAGGGATATATTATACCCGATGAGCTTCCATTTGCTCTTATGAATCATAAGATATTCATGGCCTTCAAGAATTTTAAGTGTTTTCGTGAGTTCTTTTATGGTCTTGTTGAGATCTTTGGTAGTCTTGAGAAGTTCCTGTTGAGTCAGGGAGTTGAGCAGAAGTTCTTTCTCCACAAAAGAAACCTCTTTTATGGTATTTTTTTCTTGAATTTTCTGTTCTTGAAATGTTTTGCTCATAGTTTTTCAATTACTGTTAGAATTATTTTATCCACCCTTCCACAAAATCAGCGATAACTCCTGCAAGTTTTTCCGGGTCATGGCGAATATAGTCGTTCTCATTCACCACATCTCGTTCTATGATCTTATAAGGAGCACTGGAGAATAAAGAGATATCAGTGATTCGAACGGGTTGTTTATTTTCCTCCTGTTTGTATTTGAGCACGAGCTCTTCTCCGATAGGGGCGTTATTCACGAGAACATAATCGATCTCATTCTTCCCGATATATTTTTCTATCACATTGACGAAGTCCTCTACCTGAAAATTATTGGTCTCCCCGTACTTCGTCATGATATTACAGATGTAGATAATCTTTGCCGTTGATTCCTGTATCGCTTCTCTCATACCTGTTGCAAGAAGGTTCGGAACGATACTTGTATAGAGATCCCCGGGCCCGATGACGATATAATCCGAGTTCACGAGCACTTCTCTCGCACGAGGATTGAGTTTTCCACCACCGACGAGAAATGCATCCCGAATACCTTGATTGGCATCATGCTTCGGTATATCGATATTGGTTTCTCCGATTATCTGCGTCCCATCCTCGAGAGTGATTCCGAGTTGGGTATCGTCGAGAGTGACGGGAATAACTTTTCCGCGAACCTGAAACATCTCGGAAAGTTCCTGGATTCCTTTTTCAAAGGTTCCGGTTATATCCGTAAGGGCGGTGAGAAGGAGATTCCCGATAGTATGTCCGGACATCCTATTTCCCGCCTTAAATCGATACTCGAAGAGCTTTCGAACGATTCCCGTGTCTTCCGAGAGTGCGACAATGGCCCGACGAATATCCCCCGGAGGAAGGATTCCGAATTGATCGCGAATCTCTCCGGTGCTCCCTCAGGAATCGGAAACCGATACGATGGCTGCGAGATTGTAGTTTTTATTTTTCTTGAGACCATAGAGGACATTGAATGTTCCCGTTCCTCATCCGATAGTGGTGATATTTACTTTCATTATTTGTTGACTTTGGAGGTAGATTGGATACGATTATACTGTTTTTATATTTTAATCAATCTTTTTATGGATGCAGGTACTCTTATCATACTTCTCGTTGTCGTTGCCATAGTTATCCCGATGTTTATAAAGAAGGTTTCTCAGGGAGAGGCCGGGCTTCGAGAGTTTCTCGGTCGATATACCGATACGGTCGGTCCCGGAATTGTTTTCCTCATCCCGGGAATTCAAACCCTTCGAAAGATCGATATTCGTGAACAGGTTATTACGGTTCCGGAACAGCAGATTATCACGAAGGATAACGTCGGAGTTGCGGTTGACGGGATTGTGTATATTCAGATTAACGATCCGGTCAAATCGCAGTACGAGATTTCCAACGTCTTCATGGCGGTCGTAAGTCTCGCTCAAACGAATCTCCGTTCCGTTCTCGGAACCATGGCTCTCGATGAGACACTCTCCAACCGAGACAATATCAATGCCCGACTTCTCGAATCGCTTGATCGCGAGACGGGGAAGTGGGGAGTGAAAGTGATGCGTGTCGAGATCAAGAAACTCGAACCGCCGAAAGATATCCAGGATAGCATGAGTAAGCAGATGAAGGCAGAGCGAGAGAAACGTGCACTCATACTCGAAGCGGAAGGGTATAAACAATCCCAGATTACCAAGAACGAAGGGGACAAGCAATCCAAGATCCTCCAGGCAGAAGGGGATCGTCAGTCTCAGATTCTCCAGGCAGAAGGAAAGGCTCAGGCAACCATTGCCATCGCTGAAGCTGATGCGAAGGCTCTCGAGCTTCAATCCAATGCCGCACAAGAGTATTTCAAAGGACAGGCAGTGGTGAAGGAGCAGTTGAACGTCATCCAGAACTCTCTCGGTGGCGGGAATACGAAGTATGTTTTGGATTCGGATATACTCACCAGTCTTGGTAAAGCTTTTGGATTAAAGTAATCTCATATTTTTTATTCTTCATCTTTCCATTCCATATGTTCACATTTATCTGAAATCTTCTTAAGAAAACTACTATCCTTGTTGTGATAATTATCATTGGGCTTATCGTTGTAAATAGTTCGTTTGGTACTATCGGTGCGGGACAACGAGGAATTCTCCTTCGTTTTGGAGCGGTAACTGGAACGGTATTTAATGAAGGGTTGTACTTCAAAATTCCTCTTATTGAGGATGTAAAAAAGATTGATGTAAAAGTGCAGAAAGAGCAAACGGAAGCAAGTTCCGCTTCCAAAGATCTTCAGGCAGTTCATGCGGTGGTGGCACTGAATTTCCATATCATTCCAACACAAGTCGGGAAGATTTACCAGGAAATAGGAATTGATTACAAAGACAAACTTATCGATCCGGCGATTCAGGAATCCGTAAAAGCATCGACGGCGAAATTTACTGCCGAGGAGCTTATCAGTAAACGAGAAATCGTCCGAGCAGAGATGAAAAAGCTTTTGACCGATAAACTCTCTGTGTGGGGGATAAATGTCGATGATGTCAATATCGTGAATTTTAATTTTTCCGAATCTTTCAATACAGCCATTGAATCAAAAGTGACCGCCGAGCAGGATGCTCTCGCTTCCAAAAATAAATTGGAACGAATCAAGTTTGAAGCAGAGCAACGAATCGTCGAGGCAAAAGGAAAGGCTGAGGCTATGCGAGTGGAATCCGAAGCACTCAAATCCAATCCGGAAGTTCTTCAGCTTCGAGCTCTCGAAAAATGGAACGGAGTTCTCCCTCAGGTTACTGGAACGAGCATACCTTTTGTGAATATAACGGGACTCGGGAAATAAAATTGTAATCCCTATTTTTTAATCTGTAACATTCCCATTATGTCCAATCTCTTCTACATCTACCTCGCTTCATGAGTTTTCTTTCTCTTGATCGAGATGCTCACCGCGACTTTCTACGGACTCTCCGTGAGTGTCGCTTGTTTTGTACTCGCTGTCTATGTCTATGTGACAGGCGATGCGAATATAACGGTTATTCAAGGACTCATCCTTGTGGTTATCTCCGGTGTTTCTGCTTATTTTCTCCCGAAGTGGCTCACTCCTCATTCCAAACCCCTGAAGTCTGGACTCGATGTGCATATCGGGCAGTCGTTTCGTCTCGAACGGGTTGGAACGGATTGGAAGGTGAAGATAGACGGGGTGGATTATCTCATCGACGATGATTCGGAGACTCCCGATTTTGCAGTCGGGAAAAAAGTTCGACTCGAAAGTCATAGTTCTGGAATCTTACGAGTTTCTCTCTCAAAATAATTATTCATTCAATATTTTTAATGCCCCACTTTTCACTCTTCTCTCAATACCACATCGAACTCGAACCTTCCGAAGAAGTTATTTTTCGGAAGTTTTTGGATTTGTTTATGGAGTACAACGCCCATACGAATCTTTCCGCTATCCGTACTCCCGAAGGAATTATCGAGAAGCATTTTATCGATTCTTTGATGCTCGGGAATGCGGTGGAACTCCATGGAAAAGTGCTCGATATCGGGAGTGGATGAGGATTTCCTGGGATTCCTCTGAAAATCCTCTTTCCGGAAGTGGATTTTACTCTCATGGATTCCGTCGGAAAAAAAGTCCGTGCTATGAACCATTTCATCGATTCTCTCGGACTTACCGGGATCCGTGCGATTCAGGCTCGTGCAGAGGAAGTGGCGAAACTTCCAGAGTACAGGAAACAATTTGATTTCATAGTATCCCGAGCGACCGCTTACCTTCCCCAGATTTTGCAGTGGGCAGAACCATTTTTATCGAAACATGGACAGATTATCCTCTACAAGCTCGCAAGCCCCGACGAACTTGCCGAAGGAAAACAGATACTGAAGAGGTTGGGATTGAAGCTCGTGGGTGCGGAAGACTATAAAATTGGAGATCAGGAGCGGGTATTCCTTATATTTGAGAGAATATAATCTATTGTCAACACTCATTTTCTTGCCACAAAAATATTTATATGGTACACTCTCTCTGTACTTTATAAAAACCCGGATTTACTGCTATGCAAAAACAAAAAATACGACAGCTCATCACATTTTTTCTCCTCTTATTTTTCCTCGCTGGATTGTATGTTCCATCTTTTACATCAGCAGCGGAATGAGACCAGACAACGATTGTCGGAATCAAAAAATCCCGAACCACGCAGATTCTCGATAATTTCAAGGATCAAGAAAAGACGCTTCTTTTTGATAATGTCCCATTTTCATCGGATGACGAAATCGGACTTTTTAATGCGGAACGCAAGATGAATAGTCTGGGCGATATCTTGAAGCGAATCGATGCTTCCAAAGAACAGTACAAGGAGCAAAAACGAGTGGTAACAAGAGAAAAATTCACTCTCAAAAAGATGATCAGGGATTTGGATATCAGTATTGCCGAGACAGAGAAATCCATTGCCGATACAGAGGATCTTATCGCAGAAAAGAATCGTGAGATTGCAAAATATGCCCTGCATATCGACGAGCTCAATACGAAAATAGAGGAAAATAAAATATCAATTCTCCGGTATCTTACCTATATCTATACGAAGGGGGATTTGGTGTATGACGGAGCCCAAAATATCGATGTTTTACGAAGCATCGTTCTCAATGACGGGGACATCGGGGAAATTTTCAATGATATCCACTATAAATCGGTACTGGAAATGGCGGGACAAAATTTCATCGAAGTGCATCGAAATCTGGTGAAAGAGTATTACTACAATAAAGAATCCCTGAAGAAAGAGAAACTTACCAATGTTCGGCTCCGGGGACAGCTTGTCGCTAAAAATCGTGATATCTCGGCACAAAAACAATACAAAGAACAGCTTCTTGAAGTAACCAAATGACAAGAAACTCTTTTCAATCAATATATCGCTTCCAAACAGGAAAAAGAGGAAAATATACAGGAACGCCTTGCAAGTATTTCAGAGGAATACACGAGTGTGTTTGCTCGTCTCGGAGAGAAATATAAGTGCAGTGTCGTAGGGGTTGAAGGAAACGAAAAAACGGTGGAAACAACCGCCTCCGGGTATACTTTCACCGATTCCGGAACATTATTGAATTCTTGTAGTGATCTCCAGAAGTTCTATGCCGCAGAGAAACAGCTTATAGATTATCCTATTGATGACAGTGCTCAAAATCCTCTTGTTTGGCCGGTGGATGCAACTCGCATCTCTACCTATTTTCATGATGAAGAATATTTCAGGTCCCTCTGAAGTGAACATGAGGCAGTGGATTTTCCTATGCCACAGTGATCAGATATCGTTGCACCGGCTGCGGGATATGTGTATTTCATCCAACAACCGACACTTACGGGATACGGATTTGTCGCACTGAAGCATGCGAACGGATTTGTCAGTGTGTATGGACACGTATCGGAGGTTTTCGTAAATAGGTTCGATTTCGTGGATGCAGGAAAACTCTTTGCAAAAACCGGCGGAGCTCCCGGTACACCCGGTGCTGGAATTATGACGAGCGGAGCACATCTCCATTTTGAGCTTTATAAAAACCGAGACTCTATCGATTCACTTCGTTTTCTCGATCTTACGAAGCTTCGATATGACAATATAGAAGGGAAGTATCAGTATAAGTTTGTCGAAGATCTCAAGGCTCGTTATGGAAATAAGACAAATATCTCCAAGTATTCAAAATTTCTCATTGCCGGATCGGATGAAATCGAACGTCAGAAATATCTTCTCGCCAATTACGCCGATTCCAGATTTTCGAGCCATGATGTCTGGACGGAAGAGGCTGTCGGTGCTAAAGTAGACCCCAGTTTTCTTATGTGTGTCGGACTCGCCGAGACGGGACTCGGAAATCACCTTAAGACCGCTTACAATATCGGAAATATCGGAAATACCGACTCCGGAGGAACCTATGACTTCATAAGTGCACGGGAAGGAATCTACTGGATGACAAAAACTCTGAATAATAAATTCCTCGGGAAATATACGACTATCGACCAACTTTCCCGATACGGAAACAAGAACGGATCCATTTACGCTTCCTCTTCTTCCAATTGGCACAACAATGTCGTGCGATGTCTTTCCGCATTGAAATGAAAATTTGTCGAGGACAATTTCCAATTTCGACTTGCAGAAGAGGGAAAAGATGAGTAGAATATTCCTGTTCTAATTCTTAATTTTTTTTTCTTATGTACCCACTCAAAACAACAGTAAAATACGATCCGAATAATCTTGCGGCAACCACGAATACGTACACGACGGTATATCTCGGAAACTACGTTGCCGGAGATTTTTCAGAAGGCCATGGAAGTCATCTCGGGGTGGATATCTTTCCAGTCGTTACCCACGATGATGTATTTGCCTGTCTGGACGGAGTGGTACAGGTTGCGGAAAATAAAGCCGCCAACGGAAACTATATCATCATAAAACATGATAATGTTCCGGATCCGGCGGATATGATGAAAAAAACAACGCTCTATTCTTGCTACCTCCATCTCACAGAGTATTTAGTGACCGTCGGTCAACTTGTGAGCGAAGGCGATGTGATAGGGAAGTGTGGAAATACGGGCAATGTATCCGGATCCACCGGAGAACATCTCCACTTTCAGATGGATCGCAGCGAAGCACCTTTTCACCCGTATTGGCCGTTCAGCTTCGCCGAGGCTCAAACCGCAGGATTCGGATTTTTCGAGGCGGTAAATAACGGACTCGGAATAGAAAATGCTCGAAGATACACTATCAATCCACTCGTGTATCTTGATCAGGTTGAGATGCATGGCAATAATGAAAACTCTTCTTCGGGCACTCCCGTTGTTTCGAGTCCGGTGGTTTCATCGGTTCTTGTCGCATCTATTGGAAATCCCATATCGTCGGGAGTTTCTCCTATGGAAACTCCTTCCGTAGGTTCAGTACCAGAGGTCTCTCATACGGAAGTTTCCGTCGGATTTTCCGATGTTCCTTCAAATCACCCGTATGTAACAGCAATCAACTTTCTCAAATCAAAAGGAATAGTATCGGGGAACGATAATAAATTTTCTCCCGATGCGACTATTACCCGAGCAGAACTCCTTAAGATGGTATTTGGAGCTGCGGAAACAACCCTGGTGACCGACAGTTCAAACCATTTCTCGGATATAGATCCAACCTCCTGGCAAGCTGCTTATGCGAATACTGCCAAGGTGAATAAAATTATCGGGGGGTATTCCGACGGAACTTTCCGACCGAATAATCCGATTACTCGTGCTGAAGCATTCAAGATTATTATCAATACATTCTATACCGAGGCACTTGATACGGTTTCGTTTCCGGTGTTCGACGATGTCTCTGTGGATGTGTGGTATGCACCCTATGCTCTATTTGCGAAGACGGAATCGCTCATAAATTTTTCTTTCAACTCATTTGAACCGGATACGCTCATGAATCGCGGGGAGGTAGCAAATGCTATTTATATGCTACTGAAGAGGTAATAGGAAAAACTATAAAAAGAGCGGGTTTATTACCCGCTCTTTTTATAGTTAGTTTTCTTTTAATTCTTAAATCCTTACTTACTAAACACGCTATATTTCAGCATATCGAAGAGTCTGGAACGATTTTCGGTGAAATCGATATTTTGTTTGCTTTTGCCAACCGTACTGGAAGTCGCTATGGAACGCAGAGGAAGAGCGAATCCGTTGGGACTGGAGATGCGATATTCCGTAGGATTGGCGGAAGTGTTTGAGAGGATGAGATAATTATTCTCATAGGAGTTAAGGAATGCGGTGATATTTTTCATTCCCGCGGTCATTATGTCGGTATCCATGCGTTTTTCAAATCCTTGTTGGATATTGGCACTCGGAGTATTTCCAAAACTTCTCATGAGCGAGCCGGTTCCAGCTATTCCATAGGTCTTTCCGCTGGAATCATTTCCGATGATATTCCAGTTCACATCTCCGTCCTGAGTGACAACAAAAGTATTGGTTTTTACTATATCGGAAGTATTTTTATTTGGATTTTTGGCAGAACTCTGGATTCGTACTCCCATATCATAGAAGAGCGGTATAATCTCAAAACTTCCTTGTGCAATAGTTCCCGCGTAACTCGTGTCCGATGCTCGAAGCACGCTGGAAATAGTGGTTTTCTTTGCTGTGGAAGCATCAGTATCTAGGAGATGATATTCGAGATCGGAATCGGTAATGCTATCGGAGAAACCCTCGCGATGATTGGAACTTTTGAGAAGAGTATATTCAAGGACTCATTCAGCACTCATATACGCGGATACACCATCTGACAAAAAATGATTCATCCCATTCTCGACGACAAAAAGATTGAGCATTCCTGCCGAGAGTATCGTCAAAAATGCGGTCATTAGAATTGCGATGATAGTAGAAAAACCGCGAGAACCTCTGAAAAACTCGTCTTTCGAGTTTAAATCTCCGTTTCCTCATTCGGAGCCTGTCCTGAACTTGATTCAGGATCCCGATACCATAACGGTTCATTCCGGTTGACCCACGAGGGGAGCTAAATAGCTTCGATTTGCACTCGAATTACTTCGTTTTTGAGAGGTTCTTAAGTTATTGGAAACAGAAGATTTATTTTGTAAAAAATTCTTTAAAGGAAACATATGGAATGAAATTATGGAGTGGATGTAATATTTTTCTTGTAAGCTTTTTCACTGATGGTCGTTTCCATGAGCATGTGTGTATTTTTTGCAATCTCACTACTGATCCCGACCTTATTTTCTATCCCCAGAGAGAGGACAATGGTTACTTTTCATTCTTGTGAGAGATTTGTAAGAGATTCGCCGGTATCCCCGGAGAGAAAAAAACGAACACTTTCAATCCGGACACGATCGTCAGAAATGGATTTTCTCCGGTTCAGACTATCCTCTTTTCCTATATAGCAATGAATATTCGGATCTTTCTGGTCCGCATCGGTACAAAGGACAGGTCCGCTCAGACTGTCTTTCATGGGATAGTACCTATTGCCTCATTGGATGGCGAGAACAGAATTTCCGCTCCCCGTATAATTATTGATTTTTTCGGGAGTGGAATTATCGTAATACTTTACATCGATTCACTTTTCTCGAACATCGCTCGCTATCTGTTCGGTGATGTTTCGGATATTCTCCTGAACTATCCTGAGTGCCTCGAGACGTTTGTTTATCTGTATGAGATTGCTGTAAATCATAAATACCGATAGCATAATCACCGATAGAATGGTTATAGAAACAACAAGTTCTATCAATGTAAAAGCATTGCAATTTTTTATTTTAGAAACGGAGATTTCCGAAGAAAATAATGTTTTCATAATGAAAAAGTATAAGGGGAATTATTGATTCTTCCAGTCTGTTATGAGAGTGTTCATATCTGAGAGGCGATATCCCTTATTCAGGCTTACAAAAAATACCGTAACTTTGTAAGCTCTATCAACAGGAATAAGGGTATTTGTAAGAATATTTCTCGTTACCAGAGGCTCGAGAAATAAAAAGGATGCATAGTTTGTTTTGAGGTTTGTTCCGGTACAGTCGTGGACATATCGTCCAAGACTGTCGATACAGAGACGAATGGATGAATTATCTTTTTGAAATTCCTGTACGATAGCCTCTTTGGAAAGAGAGAGAAGAGAAAGTTTCTCTATGCGGATGGTTTTTCCTGCACTAAAATTATTAGCTATGGTATAGTAAGTATTCGGTTGCAATACATTTTCAGTCTCCACCGACGATCGGGCGAGCTCGATGGAATTCCAGGAACGAAACTGTATCCAGTTGGTATCTCGGAGATTTTTCAGAAGTTCTATTTGTCCCCGCATGATATTGGCACCGATAATTTCATCCCTTGATCGAATAGAGGCATTACTGGCACTATCCACGAGAAGATAGGATCCAAGAAACCCGAGCGTAAAGACGACGATACCGACCATGAGTTCCAATATGGTGAAACCTTTTTTATCTGGACGATGAAAGGGAATAGAGAAATTTTGCATAGGGAAAATACTTGATTATATAAAGATTACTTCTCTATTTTCAGAGTTCTGGAGAGTGCCCCCGTCGTTACTGTTTTCCATCCGATTCCTATATCAAAGGTCGTTCCTGTTTCCGTAGGACTCGTATATATTTCTCTCTCTCATTTTGGTGCTTTGTATTCTATAAGCATACGGTCTTTCGGGAGAGTATTGATATTAACGCCATCTTCAAGCGAGATTATCTTTATAATCTTCGCATCGGTATTCTCCGTAAAAGAGTGAGTTCCGGGAAGAAAGGTGAACATACTGATGGTGTGTGATCCTTTTTCAAAAAGGAGTCATACGTTTGCATTTTTCGTGGTTCCTGGAAAGAGTTGTCCATTTTGTGAAAGGATTTTCGCATCCTCCAATGTCTGATGGATTTTTTCCGTTGATATGCGTATCTTGGAGAGTCTGCTATAATAGTCATAGGGGACATAGGATCCGGCAAAAAGAATGCCGATGATCATTATCACTACTATGAGCTCTATGAGAGTGAAGCCAGATGTATTTCTAGTAGATGGAAACATACATAAGAAAATGAAATTATTATAACTTGGATTGTATGATTTTTTCTCTTCAAATCAAGTATTTCTCATAAGTGAAAAATTTCTCATCAATAAAATAGAAAAAACAAAACTAAAATTTGCTTTTTCTATTTTTTCCATATACTTTTCCCGTTCGTGATTTTTCACTCGTTTTATTTTGTTATTTATTGTCACTATGGACGCAGCACTCATCAAAACTATCCAACAGGAATCCATTAAGGATGAAAGACCGGAAATTACTACTGGTATGGAAGTGGAAGTACACCAGATTATTAAAGAAGGAGGGAAAGAACGTATCCAAAAATTCAAAGGTCTTGTTATCAAGACCCATGGAAAGACGACGCTTGATAAAACCGTTACTGTTCGAAAAGATGTCGATGGTGTTGGAATCGAGAAAATTTTCCCGATTTATTCTCCGGGAGTTTCGAAGATTGAAATACTCCGAGCCTTTAAAGTTCGTAGAAAAAATATTACTTTTATTCGAGATTTGAAAGGGAAAGCGGCTCGTCTCAAAGAGGTTCGATAATCGCAAAAGAAAAAAACAAAAAATACATACCGAAAGTATGTATTTTTTGTTTTTTTGTTTGAGTTTTTTGTTTGTATTGAGGAGTCTTTTTTTGACTGTATAAATTATGTATACAACTTTCCGTGTCAAGCGAATTTTATCTTTTGACATTGGGAAGAAAATGAATAAACCTTATGTACTTCGGAAGAATAAAAAGTCATTCAAATAACCAGAAATATTGGATGAATATATTGATAATTTGCAGAATGTTTGAAGTATGTTATTTCTAAGAATGGCATGAGTACTGACTTATGAATGGATAGATTATTCTATTTTACGATAAAATTCCCCTCAAAACATGCATCAGACAAACACAGATGTTTCTCTCCTTCGGGATATTATCAAAGAGCTTGCAACCACACTCAGAAAACAGGATTTTCTTACGTATCTTAAAAAGATATCCCTTCTGGAACAGACCCCAGAGAAGATTATTTTCTGAGTTGTCTCCAGTTTTATGCGCGATAATCTCGCTCATAAATTTTTTGACGAGATTCTTTTGGCGTCCAAAAAAATCATTCCAACTATCACAGCCATTGATTTTCTTGTAGATAAAAATATTGATAATCCATCCAATGGAAATGTCATGGATTGTGCTGCGGAATACAAAGAAATCACTGCCAAGAAAAAAGGAAAGGAAGAGATTGTCGGTACGGAGATGGTCGAGGGAATCAATAGTCGAATCATCAACAGCAAATACCGTCTCGAAAATTTTATCGTTGGACCATCCAATCAGCTCGTTCATGCTGCTGCGGAAGCGGTGGTTCGCAGACCGGGAAGTGCTTATAATCCCCTCTTTGTTTACGGGGATGTAGGACTCGGGAAGACGCATATCCTTCAGGCTGTGGGGAATGCTATTAAAGAACGGTATAAAGATAAGAAGGTTATCTATACGACAGCGGACAGATTCCTCAGTGACTATATCGAAAGCGTAAAAAAACGAACGGTGGATCGTATGAAAGAAAAGTACCAATCCATCGATGTGCTCATCATCGATGATGTGCAGTTTCTTGCTGGGAAAGATGCAACCCAGACAGTTCTTTACAATATCTTCAATACGCTCTACGAAAACAATAAACAGATTATCCTCTCGGGAGATAAGCCGCCGAAAGAACTTACTGCGTTGGAGCCACGATTACAGAGTCGTTTTGAATGGGGAATCATCGTTGATATAGGAATCCCCGATTTCGAAACTCGTCTCGCAATTTTGCAAGAAAAGGCTCGTGCCCGCGAGTTTATCCTCCCGCAAGAAGTGGCGGAATTTATCGCCTACAACCTCGGTGCGAATGTTCGAGAGATAGAAGGGGTACTCAATCAGATTATCGCTGAATACGAGCTTCATAATATTCCTCCTACCATCGATAATGTCGCACGTCGTCTCAATAAACTTTCCATTACCGATTCGCTCATCGGAAATTCCACCAAAAAGATGGCAGCTTCCATCAAGACGTACGAGGAGCTCATCGATGCGGTTTCCAGTCATTTCGGTATAGAAAAACGCTCCATTCTCTGAGATGATCGCAGAAAGGAAAACATGATTCCTCGTCAAGTGGCGATGTACCTCCTCAAGAACCGTATGAACTATACATATGAGCGTATCGGAAACATCTTCTCCGGACGGAATCACTCGGCGGTTCTCTATTCGTGCAAAAAGCTTGAATCCATCCTCAAAAAAGATCAGAACCTCTTCTACGAGATCAATATTCTTCGGGATAAACTCGGGATATAATCATAATTCCCCTAGCCCCATACGAAATAAATTTTTTCGGATGGGGTTTTGTTTGGACTAAATCATTTTACATTTTGGGAGAAAGTTCTATAATGGCGGATATAAAACGTAACACTCGTACTATGTCACAAAACTACGCATTCATCGATGCACAAAACCTCAATTCCGGACTGTACAAGCTCGGTTGGAAGATTGATTGGAAGCGATTCCGTGAGTATTTGCGGGAAGAGAAAGGAGTGGAGGTGGCGTATGTGTTCTTGGGATTTATGCTCGGGAACCAAGACTTGTACCTTATGCTCCAGAGATCGGGATTCGTGGTGGTTTTTAAGGAAATTCTCACGACCGAATCGGGAGAAGTGAAAGGCAATATCGATGCGGAAATGATTCTCCAGGCGATGATCGATTACGATCGATACGATCAGGCTCTCATCGTCTCCGGAGATGGTGATTTTACCTGTCTGCTTCGATATTTGGATCAAAACAATAAACTTCTCGGAGTTCTGGCACCGTATGAAAAGGGGCTTTCCTCTCTTATACAAAAGGTTGCCGTCGGAAAAATAGAGTATCTTCGATCCCTTCGCAAAAAGATTGAATATCGTGGAGTTCGGGATGGAAGAAGTCGTACCAAGCCAATGCCTCCTATGAAACCAGACGCGGGTGTATCCGAGATACAAAATACCGTACCGAAACAAAAAACATCATCTTCCAAGCCAATGGGGCGTTCAAAAAATCCTCAAAATCCCATCGGTCGCACGCAGGAAAAGGTAAAACAAGACACACAACCAAAGATACAGAATGATACACAAAAAAACGATAGTCCGAGAAAAGGTACTCTCTATACAGGAGGAACAAAAGATATCCAAAAAAGAATTTAGAAAATAGGACAAATGTTTTATTTTCTCTCTAAACTCACTCAACGATTCCGAAATATCTCTTTTTCAATCTCTCATAGAAGAGGGGAGAGATTGTCGCTCTTGAGAACGATTTTTTGTCCATATTCATTGTTTCTCTTCGTAAAAAGCTCTTTATCAAAATAAAGTTCTACATCTGGAGTTTTTAAGGTTTCCAATTTATTTTTGAGTTTGTAGATGATATCTTTGATTCGCTCTTTGCTTTTGTCCCGTACCCAGATGTGGACGAGTTCCTTGTAGGGTGGATACGAAAAAGTCTTGCGTTCGGCAAGTGTGTGGACGAGGAAATCCCGATAATTCCCCTCGGTGATATTCTTTATGAGATCCGATTTCGGTGCGAAAGTTTGGATACAGATATCGGAACCCTTTCGGGCATTGTAGACGATATTGGTATAGATTTTCTCTTCTATGTCGTACTCGGGAACCGCTATCTCGGATTCGAGCAGGAGAAAAGCGACAAGATCTATTCATTCAATAGACAGGGTATTTCAGAGTTCTGTGGAGAGGAGGATTTGTGCTTCCGAAATTTCTTGGAAGTGCATCCCTTCGGACCGTTTTTTATCCGAATCTATGCGGGCAATTCGTGCGTTCGGAAAAAGTTTCTCGAGATTTTCTTCTATTTTTTGTATCCCAAATCCGATACTGTTAAGGTTGCTTCCATGACACTTCGGACAAGCATGAGGCATTTCAGACTCGGCACTACAGTGATGACAGAGAAGTTTGGGGGACGGCGAAGTATGGACAATCATCGCGAGATCGCAGCGTTCGCAGAAAAACTGGTACCCGCAGTCCTTGCAGATGAGAGTGCGAGCCGATCAGCGACGGTTGAAAAAAAGGAGGCATTTCTTCCCTTTTGCTATGGTTTCCGAAACCTTCTCCACGAGTTCATTTGAGAGAAACGGAAGAGGGCATTTGGCGTAATTCAAATCGATGATGGTAAACATATTTTTTTAACTCCCTCTCCTTCTAGGAGAGGATTGGGGGTGAGGTGGATGAAATTATTCTAGCTCGCTTTTAATAAAATTCACAAAATCCTCCGCACTGTCGAAATTGTGGTAGACGGAAGCGAATCGGATGTAAGCGACATCGTCGATATCCTTCAGACGGTGGAGGATATCCTTCCCGATGCGTTTCGAGGTGATTCCTTTCTTGTTCGATGCCCATTCGTTTTCGAGCTCGTTGATCATCTGTTCGATTCGATTGTGATCCATACTCCGTCTGCTGAACGCCATAAGGATGCTTCGCTGTACTTTGGTTCTGTCATAGAGTTCTTTTTCTCCGTCCGATTTGGTGACGAGGAAGTTGATAAATTCCAATCGTTCAAAAGTCGTGAATCGTGCCTCGCACTTCTCACACTCGCGTCTACGACGTATGGACTGACCGTCCTCGGTCATACGGGAATCGATGACTTTGGTATCGAGATTCTTGCATTTCGGACAACGCATGGGGAATTGGAATTTAGAGACTAGAAATTAGAATGAGTGTATGAATTTTTCTTTTTTTGTAAAGCTTGAGAAGTGAGAAATTAATACTTTTTCTCCACTTTCACCCCATCTAAATAGTATTCGATAATCTGATTGTATTTGAACCCCATATCTTTTGCGAGATAGGTTGCACCGATTCCGCTGATTCCGACTCCGTGTCACTTCTGCGTATGTCCGACTCCTCCGGGATCGGTGACACTCTGAAGATAAGGGATGTCTTGACAGACGGTGTTTTTTCCAAGAGTCCCGTTCTGCACACGATTTTCGCAGTACTGTTTGGCAGACAGGGTTTGTCCGTTGGACTCGCTGAAATACCAGGGTTTGATGGGTACTCATTCGTGGGTGATAATCTGTCCGTTGGTAAGATCCACGAGACGGGAACTTATGGGACTCCGTTTCTCGTACCCGTATCCGAGGTACTTCTGGAACTCGTCGGGATTATCCGAACCGTCATACGCTTTTCCGGGGAATTTTCGGTTCTCCGGTTTGCTGTAAAAATACGCATACGAGCGGGCTGCCGTGAGAATGGTTTTTATTTTTTCCTCGTTGTCCCCGTTGGAGACTTCTGCAAGGCCTCGGAGATAGTCCTCGAGGGGAAGTTCGTTCACGACGACGAGTTTTCCTCATTCATTGAGGAGAGAGATCTTTCCGCGAAATATGTTATCATTCATCGTACCGGTCGTATCCCAGCTGGGCTTGCGATTCCAGCTCGTGATGGCAATAAGATTTGCCGAGAGTTCGACCTTGGAGAACGGATATTTTTTCTTTCCGAGCACGAGAGCGATTTTATCGGAACCGCTTACTTCAAAAGGGAGTTCCGGATTTTTTTTGAGTATTCAGGAATTTACTCCGATAGTGAGTCGTGCAAGAGCAGTATCTCCCGATTTGAGACGGATAGTCGAGCCGGTATAGGACAGACGGATGCGAATAGTCGGTCATTTTTCGAGTGATTTGTTCGTTCAGATATTCGGACCGAGAGAGGCAATTTTTGTGGAATCGTAGTTCGGATTGATAGTGAGAGTGCGTCCTACGGAATCCGTCTCTGTTTTGCGAATATTCTCCACGAGAATGAAGAGATTGTCTCCCGGACAACTGGTGAACCCTACTTCTTTGTGTCCGGTAAGATTAGGGGTAGTGAAATCATTGACGGTACAATCGTTTTTTAAACATTCTTTATGTCCTATGGAAGTTTTATGAATATCGATTCCGTATTTTTTCGAGAGATATTCCACCACTTCCTTCAATGCTTTTTCTTGTTCGGTCACGACGGAGTCTTTCATGAAATTCCCCATGATACTGATTCCGACGGAGCTCTTATTGTTCCAAAGTGCATGAGCCGCGACGGTATAGTCGCCTCCCGCACGACCTTCATAGATCTGTCCGCGTTGTCCGATCAGATAATTATACCCGATATCGCCCCATCCGCGAACGATAGTATGATAATAATAAATTCCTCGAATAAGTCCGAGATCATCCTTGCTTGTTTGATTGTTTTCAGCGGTGTGGTGAATAACGATTCGTTCGACTTGCTTCGTTTTCTGTATCGGCCACACGAGCGGATGTCCATTTTCATCTCTGATAGTTTCGATTGCCCTATCCTGTTCAGGAAAATTGGTAGCAAGATGTGTTGCTATGATTTGATTTTTTGCCTCATATTTGAGAGTTGCTTCTGATTTCGGCTTATCTTTGTTCGCTTCCAGTTTCGCGAGTACGATTTTCCATCGGGGACTGTCTTCATAACGAAGGGATTCATCGGCTCCCCAATCCGAGCGTTTGATGATATTCGGACCGACAGTTCCGACGACCGCTTCTACGAAAGGCGAATCGAAGGCCATCTGGAGATTATTTGCATCGGTATCGAGCCCGATGATGAAAATATCGGGAATCTGCACATTGGATTTGGTTTCGATGACATAGGAAATGTGACCGGTTTTGCCTAAAAAGAGAGGTTCGGTGTAATAAAAATCTTCATTTCTCCCATCCCCATCCGTATCTATAACGAGAGGAAAGGTCTTTCCATTCGCCATGAGACTTACGCGAACGGGGTTATTTCCCGCTTCTATGACAAATGTTTTCGGAATCTTTAGAGTGAACATATTTTGCGGAGCGGAAAAATTGGCGGTTCCGATCGCTTGTTTCCAGAAGATTGCAGATTTTGTGTTATCGGTACTGGCGGTGGGTTCCCGTATCTCCCTAAAATCCAAGGAGTGAACCTGTCCCTCGGAGGCGTAAGTATATTTTTTCGCGATATGAAAACTTCCACCGATTGGGAAAAGTACAGGGAGGAGAAAGGTAATGAGGATGAGGAATGATAGTTTTTTCATACACATGAGTATATGGAAAAACGAATTTTTTCAAATAAAGATTGATTTTTCGAAAAAATCTTTTGCATTAACCGTATTTGCTGCTAGAATATATTCTCATATTACAACATTAATTTCCCCCTTATGAAACTCCCCAATACCCTCTATTCCCGACTCTCTCTCATCGTTTCCGTCACTCTCGTTACCGGATACGTATTTGTTTATGCATACACGACCCTCACTCTGAGCGATGCCGACTCAGGAAAACCATTGACGAGTACTCTTATGCAAGCGGTTATGGGAAATATCACAGAACTCAATACCCGAGTTAATTCTCTCGCATCCGGATGAGGGAATCTCTGGAACACCGGAGCATTAAATAGTATCAACTATACTGCCGGAATGGTCGGAATCGGATCGACTGCCGGAACCAATGCCGAACTCCAGATCAAATCCGGAACTAAACCCCACTGGGGAATCTACCAAGACGAAGCCAATGAAGAACTCCGCTTCTGGAACGGAAGCAACCGTGTCGTATTCGGAAGTGGTGGGAACGTCGGAATTGGGACGTCGAGTCCGGGAGCAAAGTTAGAAGTTAATGGTGCGGATACTACCGTTTATACTTCAACTGGTTCTACAGCCAGAATTCCAACCGGTATAACTACTACAATTAATAATACAAATGGAACTGCTGGTAATGCTTCATTCGTTGATTTGTTAGCTCAGGGGCAACATGCTTGGATTGGTTCTATAGCTTCCGTGAGTGGTTATACTCCAAGTACGGTGTTTGGCAGATCTACTGGTGCTGCAACTTGGGCAGAATCAATGAGAATAGATACTTCAGGGAATGTCGGAATCGGAACACCGAGTCCAGTGGCTTTAATTCATGGAAGCAAGGTTATTGCCAATAGTTCAAGTTCTATTCGTATCGAGAATTACAGTCTTGCAGCTGGTGCAAATGCAAACTTTCAAGCCTCTTCTAAGGATGTCGATGGAACTCTTCGTACCTGGTACATGGGGGTGGGTTCGAGCAGTTTAATTGGAGGAACTAAACAAAATTATTTAGGTTTCTGGAATACAAGCGATTATAGTAATGCAAAGGTTGTTATTGATTATGCGGGTAATGTTGGTATCGGTAGGACAGATCCGGGCGTAAAACTTCATGTTTTATGAAGCGGTGAAATGGCGAGATTTGAGACGACGAGTGACGGAGCGAATCAATATGCTCAAATTGCAATTCTCGCACCGGGTGGAGCAAATTATATTTGGTCGAATAACAACAACAGTGCCGGATATTATGGTGGTAATGGTGCCTTGAATATATATACAGGACAGGCTTCGCCAATCGCTTTTTTTACAAATGGTGGCAATCAGCGAATGACCATAGCTGGTGACGGGAATGTTGTTATTGGTAGATTGGCTGGAACTTATGCCGGTGGTTCTGCTTATGTTTGTGTCTATAATAATGGACAGATTTATGCAAGTGATGTGGCTTGTCCATAAATCGAAACTTGATTGAAAATAGGCAATAAAAAATCAAAAAATTTTCTTGACTTTTCTCTATTTTCTATACAATACCTCCATTCAAAGTAATAGTGCACACTCTTTTGAATAATCCCCAAAATGTCTTCTTTTTGGGCGGTAGTGTGCACAAATATCTTTAAAAGATACTTTTGTAAATCTACCAGTAAAATCGGTAGATTTTTTTTATTTCTTTTTTCATTATATCCTATGTCCAAAAAACTCGAACTCCTTTTCCCTGCGGGAAACCTCGAAAAGCTCAAATACGCCATCGCCTATGGAGCCGATGCAGTGTATGCCGGAGTTCCTATGTTCTCGCTTCGAGCCCGCGAAAACCAGTTTACTTGGGAAGACCTCGCAGAGGCCGTTGAGTACTGTCACAGTCGTGGAAAGAAGATTTATTTCACGGCGAATATTTATGCGCACAATATGAAACTCAAGCCGTTTATGGCATCTTTTGCGAAGATGCAGGCGATGAAGCCGGACGCGTACATTATGAGCGATCCGGGACTCATTGACCTCGTGAGAACAGAGTATCCCGATGCGGAGATTCACCTCTCGGTACAGGCGAATAACACCAACTGGGCTCAGGTGAAGTTCTGGCAGAAGATGGGAATCAAACGGGTGATTCTTTCTCGAGAGCTTTCTCTCAAGGAGGTTCAGGAAATCCACCGAGAGTGCCCTGATATGGAGATCGAATTTTTCGTCCATGGGGCGATCTGTATGGCATATTCCGGACGATGTCTCCTCTCTAATTATTTCTCTCACCGAGATCCGAATCAGGGAACTTGCTCTCATTCGTGCCGTTGGGAATATAAAGTATTCAAACGGGATGTTTCTGATGCGGATCTCTACGATTCCACGGGACGACCGGAAGAATATATCCCTCTCAAAGGGGAATTCTATCTCGAGGAGCGAGAACGTCCGGGGGATATTATGGCAATCGACGAGGATGAATACGGAACTTACATTATGAATTCACGGGATATTTGCCTCCTCTCCTATATGCAGGAGCTCGCGGATGCCGGAGTGGTGTCATTCAAAGTGGAAGGACGTTCAAAAACTCTGAACTACCTTGTCGGGGTAGGGCGTGCTTATAGAGGAGCTCTTGATGCGGTCGAGAAAGGGGAGTCATATGACGCGGATGAGCTCGGAAAGGAAGTGTTTGCCATATCGAACCGTGGATATACCCCCGGATTCCTCGTGGGAAACCCGGGAGATAAGGGAATCTGGTTCGAGAAAAACGGAGAGATTAAAGAAGAAGAATATCTCGGAATCATCCGCGAATACGATGCAAGCCGAAAGATGTGCCGAGTCGAGGTCAAGAACCGATACGACCTCCACGACCTCGTGAAGATTATCGGACCCGATCGAACTTTCGAGTTCACGGTCGAAAAGATTCTCGACCCGAAAGGCGAGGAAAAAGAATCCGCACACGGTGGAAACTTCGATATCTGGATGAATTGTCCGGAGGATCCGGGGGAGTGGGCGTTGCTCAGAAAAAAGACTGTTTTAATGGATGGAGTGTAAATGAATTTATAAAGATAAATTTGACAAATGTATTTTTATAAATATAAGATATTAAGTATAACACTTCTTTCTAATCTCTTTATTTATGTCTAATTCTCACAATTCCTCAAAAGATAAACTGCTACACATACAAAAACGACGACAGGAATCTGGTGCAATCGGGACACTCGTATGAGGAGTTGCTGTTTCTCTTCGAGCAATCGAGACAGGAAAAGTTCCAAAAATGAATATCCCTCATAAAGAAATCGGAGTATATTGAGTAACTGATCCTGATGATTATTATTCACTCAGAAGAGACGATATAGAAAATCTTCTTCGGATTGCTCACAATGCAAATAATAATCAAAAATTGGATTGAATGGAACGTCTTCTTGCGATTAATAGTTCACAGATTCGTCTTGGACAATGAATTCCCGGGAAAACTTATTTTAATCCGGTTGAGTGACCTGTTGCAGAGAAGCGGCATGCTATCGGATCATTATATATAGATAAGGGTAAACTTCGAATGAGTATATTTGATGAAAACTGAAAGCCAAGAAAAAGTGTCATCGATAAAATCTGTGTGATATTAGAGATTCGGGAATAGCTTTATAAAAAGACTTCAGAAGTATTCTGAGGTCTTTTTATATCATTTTCACTTGCTTTTATTTTTTTTAGGATAATATGATATGACATTGGGATAAAATATCTCAGTGTCAAATAATAAACAAAACTGCATCCAAAAACCAAAACAAAACCAAAACAGAAACAAAAACGAAGTGTTTTTTGATTTTTTAGATTATTTTTAATAGCTGAGTTCGTACTTCAAAGCACTTCCCTTTAGGAACCTGCCGGTGAGTGTCGAGCACCTTGTGTATACTGATATTGACGGTCCCTTTTGTATTAATAACTTTTGTTATATGTATTCTACCCAGAGAGTTAGAAAGATTGTTGCTTTGTTCCTTATTTTATTTCTCCTTGTCGATACGAATATATCGTTCGCACTCACTTTAGATCGGGCATATACCGTCTCAAGCGGTATGTCCCAAGTACCTTTGAGCGAACAGAAAATTCAAAATATCTCCACCTATCTCCTCCAGAATCGGAGTCCGGTGACTACTTCGACTCTTTTCGAAGCGAGTGGAAGCCGATTTGTCGAGCTCGATTCGAAAAAACCACCTCTCTATCACCTCGCATCGAGCGGTTCGGATTCGTACGATTTCTCGTACGGAAAGAGTCTCTACGATGCGAATATCGCGATAGTCGATTTCCCGACTATCGGGAGCGGACGGTATACCTATGAGGCACCGTACTACTGCGATCTCCTCATCTCCTCCCTTGCGAAGTTTACGAAGATCGGGAATAATACCTGTCTTCCGAGCTACGTCGATTTCAACACTGCCTATACGGCAAATACGGAACGAATGTACGTTTCGGTGATTAAAACGAATGAGATACATTCCGCCGATCTGAGTCGTTTCGGAATTCTCATCTTCCCAGACATCATCCTCGGAAAGCATGCGGATATCCTCGACAGTTTCGGAAGCGGGGGGATCGATCATATCAAAACCTTCGTTCGAAACGGGGGAGTGGTTTATTTTTCCTCCAAGAGTCTCGTTCTCGCGGACAAGATGGAACTCACGAGCAGGATTGTCGATGAGAATACCCTCATAAAACATCACGAAAATCAGGGAAAGATTACTCTTGCTTCCGGAACGGATTTCACGAGCCAAGTTCTCAATACCGGGCTCTATGAAGGAAAGACGTACTCTGCGAAAATCGGAAGCGGGTACTACGATTACCTTGTCGGATCGTACTTCCTCCATACCGCATCCGACCCGGCAATCGTTCCGGTTCGATACTTCGATACCGAACACGATGCGAACTACTATTTCCAGGACTTGACGACCCTCGAAAATGCCGAACTCGATGCGACCAACAATGTCGCCGCTTTTTATAAACCCTATGAGAAAGGACTTGTCGTATACAACGGGGGAAACAGTCTTTTTTCTCCTCAGGCGAATTCCCACAAGCTTTTCATAAATCACACCCTCAACAGTATCATTCTCTCGTTTATGCGAGACCTTTATGCGAATGCGAAAGTAGCCCAGAAATCCAATCTCGATTTGAAGGAAAATCTCGTTCCTTCTCTCGAACGTAATATCGTCCTCGAATATTCCCTCGATGCGAAAAATGTTTACAATGTAGCTTCTACCAATCTTCGAGCGGTTATCGATATCGCCACGGGAGGACTCCTTATCGACGGAGCCATTCCTTCGGAGTGTCAGGTGAGTTCATGAAGCGGACAGATTGTCTGTACGAGAAGCTCGCTTGATGCTGGAACCGTCTGGAATATAGTATTTGGACTTCGGGTCGACGAGCCGACTTTCACGCAGGCGGGGAATAATATCGAAGTCACTCGAACACACCTCTATTATACGGATTCTCGAGGGATATCGGTCGATCAAAACTTGAGCAAACAAACGGTCGATGCGGTGGAATCGGCGAACCTTCGTTCCGCACTCAATATCGATCCGGCAGGATACTATCCGCTCAAGGGAGAGGGAATTTATATCGATCAGGTGCTTACTACTGAAAATAAGGGACCGACCGAAGCGACGAATGTCCGTTACAGCGTAAATGTTCCGCTCATCTCTCCGATTTTCGATGAAAATGACCAGAATATGCTTATCTCTCGTCTCGTTTTCGCGAAGGAGTACCACAATATGCTCGTCAATCCTGCAACGAAGACGAATGTGTATCCGATGCAGAATTCGGGAGCATGTGCCATTATGATTCCGTATGTGGTGGATCGTTGCAAGGACTATGTCATTCCCAAGCTCTTCCCGACTGCTTCCGTCTTGGTCGATAATTACGATGAACCGGTGTTGCGCGAGAAAACCGATATGACGGATGCCTGGGACAATATAACCCAGGGGATTTTGAATCCCGATCTCGGTGGGAATATTTTGAAGCAGACCTTCCTTCCCGATGCGGACTCGATTTTCATGCACGCAGCTCCTCGTCGGATGGTATACCAGTATCCGACGAAAAAAGAGCTTCTTTTCGCTCGACAGGATGTCTATTTCTACAATAATCCCGCCTTTCCGCTTCCAAACGGTGCGACCGGACGAAATCAGTTTATCTCCATCGAAAAGAGTACAAATTGTACGAAAGTACCGGGAATCTATGAGTATCCGAATGGAATTGTCGCCGGAGAATACCCGAATAATCTCACCTGTAACCCGACCGCAGCGGGACTTTCTTGGGTAAACGACAAGATATCGTGGGATAATCTCCCTGCCGGTATGGAACAATCGAGTTGGTTGTACCCCATCGCTCCGGAAAATAATATCGCCGGTCCGAGCGACCTTGCCGGATTCGATACGGACGGGAATTACGTGGGACAGCAGAATGATGCGGGAAATACGAGTGAAACGTATCCCATCAAGTATGTTCGGGGAAGTTACGGAACTTTCTATCTCCCGCCTCGTTCGACTCCGAAGGGAGGATATATCGAATTCGAACTTCCGAGCGGAGTGACGGCAAGCAAGGCGTATATCCTTGCTGATCATATCGCCGTGACCAAAACGGAGGTTGTCGGACAAACCGTGCGTGCGTACTTCTACCGCGGGAAACTTCCGAACGAACAGTCGTTGAAATCGATTGTCGGCGTTGGACTTATGGGGGTGGACAGCGATGTGCTCAATGTTCCCGTAAAGATTTATTCTCTCAAGTACGATCTCGCTGGGAATCCCATCAATAAATACGACCTGGAGACGACCATTCAAACGAACTTTGCTCGATATTCGTTCCTCGAACTCCCTGCGGTTAAGCTCGCTTTTGAACTCCCACGACGCAAGCGTATCCACGACGCGGATATCAGCTCTCTCGGGCTCACGGAAGGACAGGCCAATGTTCTTTTTACTAGGGCCGAGTATTATAATAATTCGCTCGTGTTTGTAAAAAACACCGTTCCGGAATTGATGACTCTTATGACTCAGGCAGGATTGAACCAATCGCAAAAAGAGAGTCTTCTCGCGATTTTTACTCTGACGCCGACCGAGAGTTACGTTCGCCGATACGAGAACCTTGAACCGTTTGTTCGATTCGGAACCTATATTCAGGAGCTCGCTTTCCATAGAACCGTATGGGGAACCGCCGAAGATCATCCGATCAGCGATCCGGGGATTATGGCCGACCATCCGATGTTTGCAAATGTCGGAAATGTCGGAATGTCGCCGATTCCTTTCAAAGAGTATCTCACGACCGGAAAAGCACAGATTATCCCGATGGCGACCGACAATGCCCGTATCGACTATACCGACATCTTCGGACGGTCCTTTGCCACACCGATTCGCACGACTATCCCGGAGGCCGTACCGCTTCCTCCGCCTCTCAAGAATTTCATGATGAACACGACTTATGAGATGTACGATTCTGCCGGGAAACGAGCCTATAGTTGGGACGGAAAGACCGAACTCGAAATCCGTCAGAACATCAAGCTCTACAATAATTATTCCAAGTTCTTCGATCCGACCATCTGCGGAGATAATCCGTCTTCCCCGCACTACGGAACCTGTTGGGATGGAACCGGATCGACGGCAGTCGGACAGAACGGACAGACCGACTATCGACTCGCAGACCACATCATGAATGATGCGGATTTCTATTGGACGCACAATATCGATCTCTTCTCGTCCAAAGCCGCTTATGACGCTTTTATGGCAGGACTTGCGGAGCAGATGAACGCTTCGGGAAGCAATGTGTCTTCGGGATATACTCTCCAAACCCTCTCGCGTGCCGCGGATGGAAAAGGAGAGATTCAGCTCGCATCGGGAGAGAAGATTAATGACTTCGCACATAACTATTCTCCGGAAGTGGATACGTATTACCCGAAAAATTATATTGGAAATTCCATGTGGAATCTGACCCATTATGATTATGACGATTCGGTATTTTCGAAGGGGTATCCGTACCATCTCGACAATCTCGTTCCAAACCCTTCAACCGATATAAAACTTCCGCACAATATCCTCGCAATCCCAATGTATCGGGGAAGTTCGTATAAGATGAAGTACTTTTCCGAGGAACCCTCATACCTCCAGTATGAAACCGCAAACAACGGAAAGATAGAGAATAATATCACTCCGTATGCTTCCTGGAAATATGCGGGACGAACCGGTTGGTGGGGAGAGAATCTCCAGAATCGCGATACGACGCTACTTGCCGGGCAAAACACCTCGAACGATATTCCTTACACATGGAATGGGAACGATTATCTGAAACCGGCTCTTGTAAACTCCGGGGATTTCACGTTTCAGCCGACGAGCAATATCTATAGCTGTCTCTTTAATCCTGGAATACTCCACGACACTCCGGGACGATATTCGTACAAACCGAATGTGGTTCAAAACAATATCATTCCGATGATTCCGTGGATTCAGAAGGAGAATGAAAATGCGAGCTATCTCTCGAATTATTCCTGCAATACGAGTCCGTACACGGAATCGACTATGCCGAAGATCAATAATATCGTCGAGACGGAAAACGCGTATTGGCTCTACTTCGCATCGAACCTTCGAGGCGAGGCGAAAGAAGGGCTCAATATCGTCAATCGCCTCCTTCCATTCCCGGGACAATCCTACGAAGGGGATACGAAAGTGATAGAAGGCGGACGGTTCACATACTGGAATCCCGGTCTCGGACCGAACGCGTTCGAGGTCGTGGATAACCCCGTTTCCGTTATCAAGACGGTGAATTCCGACCTTACGGTTGAAAAAGAACTCCTTCCCTACACGCTCAAGAACTACAAAACCGATGCGTACTTGCTCTATACTTTGAAGGATCCGGGAGAGCTCTTCACCGACGCACAGGGGAATGAAACGCCACGCCCTTGGAAAGACGAAACCTATATCGACTCTCGCGGAGACGGAAATTATTCCTCGAGCATCTATGTCGGGGCAAACTACAACGGTGCTGTGACAAAATCCCTTCTCCGACCGGGAGACAGAACCGTGGTAGCACTCGATATCTATAATAATTCCGGATATGATTGGGCGATGATAGGAAGTGGCTCCGTTGCGAATAATAATGGGCAATTTACCACCGCTATTTCCGGAGGTATCGATTTCACCATCGATGGAATCCAGGCGTTGAATGCAAATGATCTTCTCTCGAAAGTAGCACGCAATGTTCTCCGACCGACCGCCTATAATTTCCTCACTCTCTCAATCCCCGACGAGATTAAACCGTACGTTCATATAGCTCCTTCGGATGCGAATATCCGTACTCCGGGAACTTTCTTCGATTTCGACTTCGTCAATATAACGACGATCCGCGACGGATTCAAGGGAAGTTATTTCCTCGATATTACGGTTGATTCAAATATTCCCGACAATCTCCGATCCAAAGCTTATTCCATCGGTGTTGTAATGAACCCTGATTATTTTGATCGTCTTCCATGAGTATCGAATAAAGATCCGGTTGCATGGCCGGAAGTTCCGCACCTCCCGGATGTGAAATTCGCCATCGCGGATACTGCCGGAAACGCCTTCTACCGAAACGGATACTCGACGGGTATCACTCTCGACGTTGCCTATAATTCCGGGTTTACTCTTGAGAGCGTTCAGGAAATTACGGCTGACGGACTTTTGGCGTTTCGTCTCGCTGCGGGAGATGGAACCAATAAACATCGCCGTCTCCGAGAAACTCTTGAATCACTCAGCGGTTCCGGATTGTCTCTCCGATCATTTACTCCGACTATTACCGCTTCAGGATCGGATTCCGTTGCCTCGATTAATCTCGATGCGGGTGGGATTCACGAATTCCCATATATCAATTCGAGCGGTTCCATCATAGCAAAAACCTATCTTCTCGTTCATATGAAACGGGATACTCTCTCCGACGGAGAACATTTGATAGAATCAGGTAATACTCTCGGATTTACGAATTTTGCCGGAGTGCAACAATCGAAAACGAATACCACTCCGCTCACCGGTTATGCTCAGGGACCGAAGCTCGATATATCGTACCGATCCGCTCTTATCGGAGCGACTGCAGGGGATACTCTCGATATCCAGAAACTCGCCGAGGGGGACAATACCGTCGAAGTGAAACTCTTCCTTAAAAACACCGGAACCGATATCGCTTTCAATCCGACTTTGAAAGTCCATGTGGCACCCGGAGTTACGATCGATCCGATTCTCACGCAGAATGCGGCAATCAGCGGAAACGAGATCGTGATTCATAATCTCTATTCCGAATCGGGTGCACTCGGTGCGGAAGGGGAGGCGGTATGACCGGGGATTACGAATTATTTCCCGGTATATCTTTCCTATTCCGGAGCCTATCAGGACACTCCGCTCTTGCTCGTAGCCGATGCGGGATACGAATTCACTCCGTACGACCCGATTCTTCCGGCTCTCTCCGGAAGTTATTCGACGGGCTATTCGCTCGATTTCGTCAAAACATCCTTTGGGTATGAAAACACCGGAATCGATACGGTCGCTCTTTCTCTCTCGGGAAATACTGCCGGTATCTACTGGGATGTGAGTGCGAACTCCGAGGTTATCTCTGTGAAGGAAACCAATACCGGAAGCGAACTCCTCGTGAAAAACGGATTCCTCGATCCGACCAAGGCTCATCTCATAACCGCTACTTCCTATTTCCGAACCAAGACAGGTGATTTTAAAAAGATTCAGGATTTTGTCACGCCAATCGCAAAAGAAGATCCCTATCTCATGAAAAATAGTGCAGCCGTGAGCAATAGTACAACCATCGCTCTTTCGCTTGCAACCAATAAACTCGGACGCCACGACGGAACATATAGTATCACTGCTTCTCAGGGAGATGTCTTCTCGGGAACGGTGTACGTACCGGACACAGGAACGATTGCAGATATGATTACAAACATCGACGCCACCGTCGATACGACCGTTACGGTCAATCTTTATGATTCAGGAACATTCTTTCTTACCGGAACAACCTTCGTGGTCGTGGGAACTCCCGCAATAATCACCGATGGAAAGACACTCCGAAATGGAAATAATATCCATCTTCTCTTCAAGACGAATAAATTAAAAGATACTTGTTATAAAGTAGAACGGGATGGAGTCTCTATTACTCCGTACTGTCTCGCACCGAGTGTCGGAACGACCAATTTCCTTGACACGAATACCGATGTATTTAGCGATCACCGATATAGCGTTAATCTTTATCCGGTCGGATCTACCGGGTCGATCATCTCAGCCGATATTCTCTATATTTCCCCAAATCCAAATACCAGCTCTATTCCACTCAAAATTCTTGATAATCCAGAAGTTCAGGGAGATATTGCTTTTCAGAAGGTAAAAGACTTCACGGATATTTATATGATAGAAGGAACTCCCGTGCAATATGCGGTCAAGATGCGTACTGCGAATCAATCGAATCTCGTGCAGACATCTGATGATGGAAATGCGGAAGTGAATTACGGAAGCGGACAGACAGTATATATTGGAATAAATTGGGATAAGAATCTCAAAAATCCTACTGTCTCAACCGGCAGTTCCGTTACACTTACCGGATATACTATAACAAAAGAAGTGGAAGTCGGTGATCCAAGCGTTCCATTTATCCTTGAGAATTACGTTCGCATCACTCTCCAAAATATTTGGACGTCTCCCGATAGGATCACTACCATACACAACGGAGTTATGTCCGATGTGGAGAACTGCGGGACGAACCCAATTGCCCGCGAATGTTGGCAGTACGATGTCAATAAGGTCTATATCTACACGAAGAAATTCAGTAAATATATCCTCTCATCGAAAAATATTGTAACATATGCCGGTTGAGGCGGTGGTTCGCTCTCTCAAGATTCTTGTCCATCATGAGATTATTCCTCAAGCTATTATGACGGAAGTTGCGGAACGAAATCGATTGCCATGAGTAATGGCGGAGAGATAAAAAAGAACGATTCAAAAATACTGAAATCCGGATCCGTTCTCGGACAAGGACGGGGATATATGGTTTATCGCAACACCAAGAAAAACATACCGAAGAAAAAGAAGCCAATAATCTCTCTGATTTCAAAAGTGAATGCTTCAAATAGAGAGAAAAAAGATTTATGAAAACAAAATCTCCTTATTATTGGAAAAGGTTTTATGATTTATAAAAATACCAAGAAAAACATACTGAAGAAGAAATAGTAAAAAATTGGAGTCAGAAATGACTCCAATTTTTTATTTGCTATCTTGCATTTTAATCATATTATATGCCCCTCTAATTATTAAAATACCTTTCCATGCAATTTTCCGACCTTCCTATTATAGAACCCATTCTTCGTGCCATTGATGATGAAGGGTATACAACCCCGACACCCATTCAAACAGCCGCCATTCCCACTATTCTCTCCGGACGGGATTTTCTCGGATGTGCCCAGACGGGTACCGGTAAGACCGCCGCTTTTGCGATACCTATTCTTCAATTGCTTCATGCGAAAAAAGACCCTTTGAAAGGAAAGCGTAAAATCAAGACTTTGATTGTGACTCCAACTCGAGAACTTGCTATCCAGATTGAGGAGAGTTTTAAAGCGTATGGACGATACACCGGACTTCATCAGACCGTGATATTCGGGGGAGTGAAGCAGGGGAATCAAACAGAGCGACTCCGACAAGGAGTCGATATTTTGATCGCTACTTCAGGACGACTTCTCGACCTGATGTGACAGGGATATGTTTCTCTTGCGGATGTCGAGATATTTGTCCTCGACGAGGCGGATCGGATGCTCGATATGGGATTCATCAACGATATCAAGAAACTCCTTAAAGTCATCCCCGTAAAACGGCAGACCCTTTTCTTTTCGGCGACTATGGCACCAGATATTATGACGCTCGCAGGAACGATTCTCCGAAATCCCGAGAAAGTCGAGATTACTCCGGTTTCTACGACTGCCGAGACGATTACCCAGTGTGTGTATCACATCGACAAAGGGAGCAAAAATAGTCTGATTGTTCACCTTCTGGAAGATCCGAAGATGAAGAACGTGCTCGTTTTTACCCGAACCAAACACGGAGCGGACAAGGTAGTGAAGTTTCTTGTCGGACGGGGAATCATCGCTGAGGCGATTCATGGAAACAAGTCCCAGAATAATCGACAACGAGCACTTTCGAATTTCAGGGAACAGACGACTCGGGTGCTTGTCGCGACCGATATCGCCTCCCGCGGAATCGATATCGATTCACTTGAATATATGATTAACTATGATATACCGAATATTTCCGAGACATATGTGCATCGCATCGGTCGAACGGGTCGTGCCGGAGCGAAAGGAGTTGCTATATCCTTTTGTGATAACGATGATATCGCACATCTTCGAGATATCGAAAAACTCATATCCAAGAAAATTCCAGTGGTTGAGGATCATCCGTTTCCAAAGACAAATGTCATGCCTTCCAATAGAGAAAAAGCTCTCGAAGCGAAAGCAGGTGGCGGACGAGGACGAGGAAGTTCGGATCCGAGGTTTCAGAGAACCCCGAGCAATGACCGATTTTCATCCCCGAGAAGCGAAGGACATTCGCACCAAAAACCACGTTCAGGCGAGAGAACTCATGGAGCCGACAAATCCGCACCGTCCCGTCCTTCTTCCGGAGGCTCTTATTCTCGGCCATCGACTCCCGGAAATCGTCCATCCGGTCCGAAGGGGAGTGGAATGGGGAAGGGATATTATGGAGGAAGATAAAAGAAAAAACATCACTTCGAGAGAAGTGATGTTTTTAATTAAAAATACTATTTTCCAAGGAGTCTTCTTCATGCACTCATAAGGATTTCTCCCGCACTTTGTTTTACGAATCTCGACGCATCAGCAGCGGTTGTTTCTATTCTTTGAATATCAGCTTCTATGCTTGTAAGTACTGCCCCCGGTCGGAGGGATTGTCCCTTGGTTTCTGCACCCGTACTTCTATGAGCACCACACATATTTATATAAGTTTAGACAAATAATATTATTCATATATACGCTATATTAGTAAAAAAGCAAATTTATCTCACATTCTGTATTGACAAACATTGTATTTTACATATAAACGATACCATGCTCGATCTCGTACAATACAATCCCAACAATCAGATTTCCCCACTCACTCGGTTCAAAGCGGGGAATTTCAGGGAGATACCAGAATTCCATTCTACCATTTTCTCCAGATACGACGATGCTGGAAAACTCCAGGAACTTCTTGTGCCGATGTCATATCTTCCGCTTCTTGTAGAGAGAAACACCCGGATATTTGCACAAAAGGTTTCCAGTCTGTGAATAAGCGATTTCTCGGAAGAGACTCTTTATGAACATCTGAATCCTCTGACAAATGGTCCTATATCGGTAACGATTTTTATCGATTCTCTTTTTCAAGGACGATATGAGCTGATTGATTTCTTCGATCTTCCAAAATTCGTGGGCGGTTGGGGGCGACAATTCAAAGATGAAGGATACACGGCACTCAGTATGCTTATGGAACGACAGATGAAAGAATGCGATGAGAAAGAAAAATCCAGCAATGATCCTTTTCCAAAAAACTTCCTGTTCGATCTCCATAGCGAAAGCTTGATACAGAGATTTATTGAATGAGACGAGGAACGGTATCTTTCTTTCGTTCTCGGGCTCGATGATACGGAGAAAAAAAATATATCTGAAATTCATGCCCGATTACGGGCATATATAAAAACTCTTGGGAATTCAACCGAAGAAAAACTTCTCTATCGTGCCTTGTGTAGCATACAAGATAATTCCCTCACTCCTAAGGGAAATAATGAAATGCCATTTAATTTTTTGGGTGGCATATTGAATCTGGGAAAGGAAAAGGTGTTTGATACGATTGTAAACTATTCGCTTGAAGAACTCTGTATATTGAAGGTTGTAGACACTTACTTCGCAAAAGAATATGCCCTAAAGTTTGAGATTCTCACCTATGCCTCGAGTATACCGCTAAAATGAAAAAAGATAGAAGATATTCTTCAAACTGTTTCCGTAGAGTATTTTGCAATTATTTTTGATAAGGCAAAGTGAGATGAAGAGAAAAAAAATCTTCTCCTAATCTGTAAAACTCAATTAAAGGAAATCTATGCTCGTGTCACTTCAGGAAATACCGTTCCATATGCACGAATCATTCATTTTATCGCTTCTGGAAAGAGTGCCGATCCGATGGATATATTCTTCGGGGTTTCCTGACTCCTTATGGAAACGAACAAAAGAATCGCTCATACAAAAAATCCACTTCTTCCGCACAAGAAACCGAAGTCCATTGTATCGATGGTACGATGATTAGTTACAGATGTAATTTATGCAAAAACCACTGGAGGAATAGTGCAATCAAAGATTATATGAGCCGTAACTTCCGGAAAGGAGTACAAAGAATCGCTCCTCTATGATTTCCATAAGGATTTTTATCCTATCGGTGCGAAGATTCACTTCCCAAAACCGATTACTCCAGAGCAAGTTGCTGTTTTGCATCAGATCGTCGGCTTCTGATCAACCCCTTTTAAACTTCTCCATGCCGATACTTCCCTTTGTCTTCCGGCTTGTCAGTCGCCCATGCAACTTATCGCTATTCTCCACAGACTCACAGAGATGGGGATTATATCGGATGATACACTGGAATTACAACTCACTATGGCGGGGAGGGTGCCGAATGAAATGACTGGAATCATAGGGTCGGTATGTCTTTTCTCAAAGATACAACCTACTTCATACCCAAGAAATGCATTTGTCACATCTCAGAATGGTGCAACAGGGACTTGTATTATGTGTTATGATGCGGGTGTTCTCGATACACAGAATTTTCCCAATCTTCCAGTACATATCTCTGGAAGAACCGATATGCTCGGATTCAAAAATCCCATGGAAGTTATAACCTATTTTCTGGTGAGCAATCTCGTTTCTCAGTATGTATATGGAAGTCCTTTATCGTCAATCGGGGAGCAATTCATTCACGAGTATAAGTGACTCTTGCAGTCGCATGAAACGGAGAGTATTTTGCAAGCCAAATGGGTGCATAATCCTGATAAGGGAAATACTCCTCTCGAGGAAGAAGAACATTTTACGGTGGTAAAAGTTTGTACAGATATATTAGAAAGAGATATTGGAGATTATAATTCTCACAGTGATGTAAGCGGACTATCTTTTGCTGTCAAAAAACTCCTTTATAAGTATATCATTAAATATAACCTTCTCCCACTTGACCAAGAATGGGCAAAGAAATATCTATCGTATTTTAAGTATGAACAGATACAGATTAATGAAGAGGAAGGACTAATGGCTATTAACTAGATTTTTTTCGCTCTGTTTTTTTTATACCACGATATCCCGTACGTTGAGTACAACCTTCTTTCTCCCCATCCATACTTCCTCGCTTATTTCGACTATAAGGGAGACACTCTTTTTGGACCTGAGTTCCTCATAGAATTCTCCGAACCCAAAGGCATTGATACTGAATTTCTGACTTTTCTCGAGGAATTTCAGGTGCTTCCCGTCTTTTCCGAGGTACTCGACTCCCATTGGGACGAAGTCCTGTATCAAGAAGAGGGGTTTCGGATTTCCGATTCCAAACGGCTTGAAAACCTGGAGGGTCGTGAAAAATTCGGGAGTAATTTCCGAGAATGTCAGATTGGTTTCGACTCTGAGGGTTTTTGTCTTGGTGGAAACGATTCCATGTTTTTCGGTGAGTTTCCGCTCTATGGTTTCTTTGAATGCTTCAAAATTTTCGGTGAGGATGGTAAATCCAGCCGCTTGGCGGTGTCCTCCAAAGGCCACGAAGTATTCACTGCATTCCTCGAGAAGTTCGACGATATTGATATGTTCGGGGCTTCGGCAACTCGCCACGAGTTTATCTCCCTCGTTTTTGAGGGCGATTGCCGGCTTCCCAAAAGCTTCCGTCAGTCGTCCCGCGATGAGTCCGATGATTCCGTGCTCGATACTGGTGGAATCATAGAAAAGGATTCATTTGTCTCGGTCTACGACCTCCAGAGCATGTTTAATGAAATGTTCGGTCGTAGTTTTTCGTTTCGTATTGAGGTCTTCAAGTTCCGCGAGGATGGGATCAAGTTTATCTTCTCCTGCCAGGAGGAGTGCGAGAGCTTTATATGGACTATCCATACGCCCAGCAGCATTGATACGGGGACCGATGTGGAATCCCACAATATCCGCATCCATTTCCTTGTATTTTCCTTCGACGAGTTTTCTGAGTCCGCTCGAGTTGCTGGACTTGAGTCTCTGAAGCCCGAGCGATGCAATCGTTCGGTTTTCCCCGATGAGGGGCATACAATCTGCAATCGTCCCGAGACAGGCGAAATCGACGTACTCGAGAATCACTTTTTCGTATGAATCGGGAAAAAGTTTCATCGCCAGAGCGGAAGCGACTTTGAGAGCGACTCCAGATCCGGAAAGCGAGGAAAAAGGATAGCTTGATTCTCGGATTTTCGGGTTCAAAATAGCGATGACTTCCTGGGGGATTTCATCCGGAACCGCATGATGGTCAGAAACGATAACCTCGATCCCTTTTTCATACGCATATTTAATCGCCTCCACATCCCGGGTTCCGCAATCGACCGTGACGATGAGTTTCACATCTTTCTCCGCGAGTTCATCGATGAAGTGTTTCTTGAGTCCGTAGCCGTCGTGAACCCGGTGGGGGAGTCGGTACGATACCTGTATCCCGATCGAGGCGAAGAAACGAACGAGAAGTGCTGTGGAACTTACTCCATCCACATCGTAGTCTCCGAATATCACGACCCGTTCTTTCTTCTCTCGTGCTTTCAAAATTCGCTCCACCGCCACATCCATACCGTCCATGAGGAATGGATCGTGAAGGTGTTTGAGAGAGGGATGAAAGAACTCTTCTTTTTTTGCTTCATCGAGCCGGTCGAGTCATCGGTTCACGAGGAGCTTCGCCATGAGCGGTTCGTCCGATTCTCGGACTATTTCGAGGATGTTTCCACGGAGGGTTTGCATAATTTTAATTATTATTTGATTCGAAACAACGCCAACCATCCATGAGTTACATAACTCTGGAATATTTTGATCATCTCGTTTTGGTTTTTCGGCGGATTTTTATCGAGGTATTTTACGAGCGGAACGAGATAGGAGTATGACGTATCGGTGATTTTCTTGTTCTTGATGAGTTCGAGAATATGATTGTAGCACTGGAATTGTTTCTCTCAACGATTTACCATAGTCTCCATTCACTCCCCATCTATTTTGTATGATTCGTAATTCACTCCCGCATAGGTGAGGTATGTTGCAGGATCCTTTTCTTCGAGAGCTATCTGGAGACAGAGGCTGTCGGTCTGTATGAGTTCGAGCTTATCGGACCTAAAAGTTTTGAGAAGGTTTTCAAACCGTTTCGTCAAATCGTGTCGGGGATCTTTGTCGATGGTCGCGGCATTGAGATCGACGATGAAGTATTTGAGTCCGAGTTTCTCCATGCGGGAGACGGTGATATTCGGATCCTCATCATAGAAGTATTTCCCGAACTGTGTCACGAGACTGTCGTCATAATACCGGGAGCGATTATTGTCGATAAAGTACGTGAGAAAGGTACCGATTCGGTAAATCCCCGCGGTGTTTTTGATATCTTTGTTCGGATAAAGAACGGTTTTATAGAGCGTTCCGAGAGTTGCACGTGCTTCTGCTTGGAGAGAGAGAACATCCATCTGAGAAAGTCCGAGTTTGGTGAGATCGGTTCTCATAATCTCGCTCAGAATCTGTTGGAGTTTTCCAAGCTTCTGTTCACCTCCAAGATTGCTCTCCAGTATTTTTTTCAGAGTGGGGTTCTTGATTTTTTGGAGAGTGGTGGTAAAGATTGTTTTCTCCGATTCGATATTGAGGGTCGTGAGAATGGTGAAATAATCGGGATGAGATGAGAAAATACCCTCCTCTTGAGTAAGAGACCCGTTTTTAAACTCGTTAAATCCGGCAGCCTTCAGATTCGCCCAACCGTGCGGAACGGAGGATGCGAAGAAATAGGCACTCGTTATGCAGAAAAATATAATCGCTCCAAAGAAACGAACCATATTTTCATTTCCTTCCCCCTCTTCTTTTCGATATTCCGTCATATGCCATCCTCCGACGAGAATCGCGAGCAAAAAGGCGAAATACATGGAGATACCATACCAAACGATTCCGTACGCTGCGATGACGAAGATAAATATGTAAAAGCTCGCGAACACCAGATTCAGAAGAAAGAGCTCGGTTTTTCTGCTTTTTCTGTCGAGTGCGAAAGAAAAATAAGCAAGCGGGAGAAATGAGAATAAAGCTATCCAGACATATCCTCCGGGAAGCGTTTTCGAAGCGAAAAACTCGATGATAATCGTCGAAAGTCATGGATGGAAAAAATAGGCGTATTCAAATCCGAGCATCGCGATGAGTCCGATAATCCAGAGCGGGTTCTTAAAAGCAAGAAACAGGAATATAACCGGAATGAGGGCGAGGAAAAACGGTGTGATCTCCGTGTATTCTCCGGGTTGATTGCTCTGCATCGTGAGATTTAAGGGAAGTTTCAAATAGTTGTTCACCCCGTCAGCATACCCGAAGTATCGTCCAAGATCTTCGTTCTGCGATTTCCCGCTCGAAGAAATAGACTGAGAGATATCCCCGCTCTCTATTTTTTGTAACTCTGCCGATGTGTAGATTTTTGTATAATCGGGTATGAGAACATCCCCTTTCCCATTCAATATATCGCTTATTTTCACCCCGCTAATTCCCGTTTCGCTGATATTTTTCAGTATCCATGGAGACGTAGGGATTACCACTCCCACGAGGAAGATGAGAGAAACGAGAAAGGCTTTTTTAAACGCCACTGTTTTGTATCGATAGAAAGCGACAGAGAAAAACACTCCCGCAAGAGCGAGCGAAGCGAGAGTTACTATAGAGAGAAGATTCGCATCATCTTTCGGATAATTCACGTTGAGCTGAGTCCAGAGACCCGCTTTCGTAAATACTCCCACAAAGAGTGCAAAGTATCCGACAAATCCGGCGAGCCCGAGTTTTGCATAGAAAATCACTCCGAGAAGCCCGAGAATGAGCATAAGAGTCGTGAATTTGATCGCGAACGCGAGTCCGACGATCGTCCCGATAATGAGGATATAGGCGAGATTTTTGTGATGAGCGAAGAATTCGGTTTTCACTCCAGAACTCTCTCCCGTAAGAAGAGGAGAAGAGAGATCTCCTTCCAGATTCTCTCGATATCGGAGAAAGAGGTAGATCATCCCGTATATTCCTATGGCGGATACGAAGAAAAGTCCCGGATCGAGCTTCATATCTTTTGCCTGCTGGAATATGATCATCGGCATCGCGTAGAACATCGTCGCTCCGAGCAGAGGAAGATTCAGAAAACTGGAGCCGTTCTGAGGCTGGTTTCCTTTGAGACCGGTCTCTCTTTCTTTCATGAGACTTCCCAGAGCAACAGCGAGTACGATGACGGAGAGGATTCCTCCAATCTGATTCATGAAAAAAGCCTGTGGTGCGGAGTGGAACATAAACCCGATTCCTGTGAGAGTTTGCCAAGCGACCATCCCCACTCCTTTCATAATCTCTCCGTTATTCGCCATAATCTGCGGAAAGTTCATATACACTCCGAGATCGTCCCAACCGATCGGCATCGGTCGAATGATATTGATGAAATTTACGGAAATGAGAAAGGTGAGAATCATGAAAAGAATCTCGGTGGAGAGAAGCGGGAGATTGACTTGTTCAAAGAACGTTCCATTCGGCTTATGATTCGGAAGTTCGATTTTGTATGTCCAGAGACTCGTGAGGCTTTGAATAATTTCTTTATGAGCAATAATTCCCGCGATGAGGAGTAGTCCGATAACCGCGATGATATGGTATTGTCCAAGCGATCCGACAATAGCGAGTGCCGTAAGGAAGAGAACGAACCCGAATCCGAGCGAGAGAAGGAACCGAAACGCCATTTCCTCCTGTTCGAAACTCGGAATAAATCGGTGAATGACCTTTTTCCCGAGACTATAGACGATGAGAGTGAGGGTGGCGGGAAGCAGAAGATGCCCGAATATCTTGAAAAAGAGGATGAATCCGCCGTTCGCACCTCCCGTGAGACTGAAATAGACGAAACAGAGAATGAAGAGATGAAGGAGGGTATAGAGGAGTATTGAAAGAGGGGAGAAGGTCACTTTGTCTTTCTTGGAAGTCAGAGTGAAGAATTTGTAGACCGCGTAGACGAGAGCAAGGGTAATGAGATACGGACCATATCCCGATCCGGATTCATTGTGAAAACTTACGCTATAATATTGCGAGAGGATAAAAACGGAGAAAATAACGAAACCGAAAATTTTGAGGAGATATGCGGTCATAACAAGCGGGTAAATGATTAAGATACATCTGTGGTAGTATATTGAAAAATGGAAGAAGTCCAGTAATTCTTTGGGGGAATGATCGGGAAGAATTTTTTATATAAATTCAATTATTGTATCATCCTCGGGCTTGACCCGGGGATCCAGCCGAATAGGTTCGTTTACTTTGGATCCCCGCATTCGCGAGGATGACAAAAATCCTAATCTAAACCCTCTTTCTTTTACACATCCTTCATACTCAATTGTATTTTTCCTGTTTTTGTATCGATTCCGGTTACTTTCACTTTCACTCGGTCTCCGACACTCACGATCTCACTCGGATTCTGTACGAATTTGTTCGCCATCTGCGATACATGCACGAGTCCGTCGTTTTTGAGTCAGATATCCACGAAGGCCCCGAAGGCCACGACATTCCGCACGACTCCGTCGAAGATATCCCCTTCTTTTACGTCTTCCATCGCGACTTTTTTCCGGGCTTTTGTGTGGGTGGAGTTCACTCGTTTCTCGACTCCTATCTGTTCGTACGCTCCTCGTATAAACTTGACGGTATCCCGATTGGTATCGGGATAGAGAGCAATCATTTCTTTCGCGTGCTCGGAGAAATTATCGGAATTTACCCCGTGTTCGAGGATGTACTTTGCGAGCGGATATTGGTCCGGGTGGATGTCGGTGTTGTCGAGCGGTTCCTTGCTCTCCGGAACTCTCAGGAACCCGATGGCGAGCAGATAGGCTTTTTCGGAGAGGGTTTTCTGCAAAACCGCACGGGATTTGTACGGACGGTGGTTGTATATCTTCTTTGCCTCTCTTTTGTCTATTCAAGATATATGCTGGAGTACATAAATCGACGCATTATTCACGCTGATTCCGACCTCGTTCACCACGTCCTCCACGACGTATCCGAGCTTCTCGTCGAGTTTTTTCTCGGCGATATCGTGCTGGTACATCCCGACTCCGATGGATCCGACCGGCACTTTCACGAGTTCGGAGAGCGGATCGATGTACCGTCGTCCGATGGACACGGTTCCACGGTCGAGCGAATCGAGATCGGGGAATTCTTCCTGAGCCACCGGACTGGCGGAGTAGACCGATGCCCCGCTCTCATTCACAACAAATACATCTCCCGAGAAGAGTTCTGCGACGAGCGTGCAGGTTTCATCGCATCCCGTACCATTTCCGACAACCACAACATCTATCGAATGTTTCTTGAAAATACCCGCGAGTTTCGCACGGGCATTCTCCATCTCATGGAGGAACATCTTGTCGAACGCGACAGGATTCCCGAGTGTATCGATGACGCACATCTTGCACCCCGCTCGGTACCCGGGATCGATGGCGAGAATGGTTTTCCCGTACTCGGGTCGGGTCATAAGGAGAGCTTGCAGATTGGTCTGAAAAGTCTTGATGGAATCGTCCTCTCCGAGCTCCGAGAGTTCTCCTCGGATTTCGTTCTCCACAGAGCCGAAGAGTGCTTCGTAACCGAGTTTGAATCCAAGTTCGAGTTCCTCTATAAAGGCGTAACCGAGTCAGAGAAGATTTCTGTAGGTTGCACGCATACTTCCGAGAATCGCCTCGTCTTTCTCCAGTTTCACATTCAATATCCCGAGGTTTTCTCCTCGGTTCAACGCGAGAATCTGGTAGGGTTTGATGCGGTTGATGCGAGAGTTGAATGCGAAATAGAGTGCAAATTTCGGAATCTGCTCCGTGTCTTTCGCATTGAGCTTCTCGAGCATTTTGTCGCTCTTCTTACTCGCGGAAATATCACCGGTTTTCTGGAGCTCGGCGATGAGCGAGTGTCGGAGATCGGCATTCGCCGAAACCTCCGCTCCGATGATTTCGATGGCACCTTCGATAATCTCTTCTCGCGGGAATTCCGCGAGAAGTTTCTCCGGAATCATGAGCGAATTCTTTTTAATTGCATCCGCCACGACCTGAAATCCCTTCTCGATCGCGATCATCGCCTTGGTTTTCTTCTTGGATTTATAGGGTTTGTAGAGTTCCTCCACTTCTTTCAGAGTCTTCGCGGCAATGATATTCGCCATAAGCTCCGGAGTCATCTTCCCGAGCTCTTCGATACCATTGACGGCAGTCTGTTTGGCTTTATGGAGATTCTCCTCCTTGGTCTGGAGCTCTATGATGGCACGAATATCGTTCTCATCGAGATTTCCCGTACGCTCCTTGCGGTATCGCGCGATAAACGGCACGGTCGCCCCTTCAGCGGTGAGTTCCAGAATTACATTGATTTGCGACTCTCGGTAGTCGAGTGCTTGGGAGATTATTTTGGTGTAGTTGGGAGTGGGGAGAATTGTTGGAGATGAGGACATAAAAAGTATTTAAATTTAAATAAATGAAGGTTTATCTCATAGATGATACAATGTATTACACCGACAATTTTCATGGAACGGTGCATGTAAAAATCAGTTAGAATAAACTTCATCGTAGTAAATCCATCACATTTCACTGGCTCTTAAACATTCATCACAAATATTAGTATTTCATTGGGTATCAAGCTTCTTGTATCATCTGATTCAGGTTTTTTCACAATATTCTTTATGTTGATTAAACTTTTCTTCTTCAACTTCTTTTTTGTACTCCGTTTCTACTTGACGAACTACGCTCTTTAATGGTTCTATTGGACCCCAACCATGAGAATGATAAGTTTTCCCGTAAATAATTCTTGTTACTATTCCACTTTTATTAAGTTTCCTTAAATACATGTATACTATAACAGATAGTAGAATAAATATTGTTATTATAAGGTAAAAGTAATCACTAAATATTTTATTTATTAATTCGGTATTTGCATATCAACGATATCTGCCATGATTATTATATCCCGATGTTAGTATTCCAATTAACATCAACATGATTGATAAGGATAATATAGTGCTTGGTATAACAAGATTTCCACCTTCTTTTCATTCTTTTTTAAGATAACTCATTCATAATACAAGTAACATTAATCACATCGGAATTCATACAAATAGAAACATTATAAAAACAAATTCCATTACATTATTCATACATATATATTAATTATAGGATAGAAATCAAGTATATAAATATATCTTATCCTCCTCTCTTCATCTTCTTCAACTCTCCCAAAAACATCTTCCCTTCTTTCAGATTCACGAGCAGGAACGGAAGAACCGTGAGAATCGAAATCCCCACGATACCTGCAAGCCCTTGTACTCGGGAAATTCCCACCAAGAGGGGAGCGAGGAAGTACCAGGAAATCCCTCCTATAATAATTGTGAGTGCGAGGTTTTTGAGGAAGAAGACGAAATCGAACCCATTGGAGTACATATCGGTTGCCCGGTCGGAGAGGTACCAGATGGGTATCCAGGAGAGTCAGACGGCGAGAGCGGAACCGACGACTCCATAATAGTGTATGAATATGAGATTGAGGATAATATTGAAGACGAGACCGATTCAGAGAATCTTGACCCGTTCTTGTATACGTCCCACTCCGGCAAGAATCTGGAAGTTGATTTGGAGGAGGAAATTGAGCACGATGAAAAACGCGGAATACTGGAGGATGATTCCGGACATCAGGAACTTCTCCCCGAAGAGGATGCTCGCAAAAGCGGGACCGAATACGAACATAAACATGCTCGTTACTATCCCAAGTACGGCAAAGTACTTATAAAAGAGGCTCTTAATGGCGGTGATTTTTGATTCGTCTCCCTTTCCGTGCAGTTCCGAGATGACCGGAAAGAGAAACCCGATGATGGGCGTGATGATGATGAACGGAATCCCGATAATGCTCAGATAATTCGTATAGTACCCGGCATCACGAGTTCCGAGAAGGTAGATGATGAGTTGCATATCCACTTGTCCGAGAACGGTTCCGACATTGGCGGCAAGCACGACCCAGAGGGCGTATTTTATGACCTTTTTTATGAGTTCCTTGTCATAGATAATCTTGGCATCTCTCAGGTACGGAATATAGTAGGAGCGATACATGAAATACGACCCGAATCCGATTCCGACCACTACTCCGCCGATCCATGTCCAGGCGTAGGTTATGAGGTTTCCCCTATCCATAAAATAAAGCCCCATCGTAAAAAGAACGACGAATATCATTCGAAGGAATTCCGTTCCTTTCTGGAGTTTGGTGTTCTGGCTTACTCAGAAGATGGTGGTATTCATACTATGGATATTTATCCCCAGAAAAAAGAGACAAAAAACCTGGATCACTCCGACGGCTTCCGCCGAACGGAAATAGTGTTCCGCCAGATATCCGGAAGAGAAAAACAACACGAGGACGATGAGCGTACTCGTAACAATCTGAGCTATGAGCGAATAGACAACGAGGGATTTGAACCGTGTCCAGTCTTTTTGTACGATGCATTTCGGCAGGAAAAAGTTGAGACTCTCCGTGAGTCCGAGATCGTGGTAGACCGCAAGGAGACTTATGAGACTGAGGATTCCGTACAAGAGACCTATTTCCTCGACCGTGAGGTCGGCCGAGAGGATGATTTTCACGACATATCCGAGCGGTCCGACGAGGAATGAGAAGAGATAGAGCCAGAACCCTTTACGGATGAATTTTTCTGCGAGCGATTCGGAATGGTTGAGCATTTGGAAAAATAGAGATTACAATATATATTCTCCACCTTCTTTATCCGAAACAATCCGCCCGTCTTTGAAAGTGATGACGCGTTTCTTGAGACGATTCACGATGCGGTCATCGTGCGTAGCGATGATGATGGTCTTTCCTTGTTTATTGAGCTCCAAGAGGAGATCAATAATCTCCTCGGCGTTGTGAGGGTCAAGATTTCCCGTCGGCTCGTCTCCGAGGATGATGCTGGGATCATGGATGAGTGCCCGAGCGATACTGATACGCTGGGCTTCTCCTCCGGAAAGGGTCTCGACGAAACTCTCCTTCTTGTGAAGGAGTCCGACTCGGGAGAGGATTTCCGGTACTTTTTCTCCGATATAACTGTCCTTGTACCCGCTCACTTCCATGGCAAACGCGACATTCTCGCGAACGGTCTTCGAACGGAGGAGTTTGAAATCTTGAAATATTACTCCGATACTTCGGCGATACGCGAGGAGTTCCTTTTCCGTGTAGGAATATACATCGGTATTTTCCTTTACGAAAAAACGTCAGGATTTCGGACTCAGGTCTCCGATGAGCATCTTGATGAAGCTTGTCTTTCCGCTTCCGGATCCGCCGATGAGAAACACGAATTCTCCCGGATTTATGGTGATATTGGCGTCTTTCAGGATGTTTTTATTCCCGTACGCGAGAGTGATATTTTCTATTTTCATGAAAGAAAAAATATGATGATTAATGGCAACATCATACAGAAAAACGCGATTTTGCAAACAATGTTTGCGAGATTTTTCTTTTTGTGGTATAATCCTCTTTGTATTTTTCATATTTTCATATCTATTTCTCCTATGTCAGCAGAAAAAAAAGGTCTCTATATTTTTGAATGATTGACACAGAAACAAATCGCCTATTTTATCATGATGTCGGAAACGCTTCATTTTAATAAGGGGGCTACGATTATCTCGGAATGAGATGTATCCGATAACCGTGCGTATCTGATAGAATCGGGAAGCGTGGATATATATCGGCACGATGCGAAAATCGATTCGCTCCATGCGGGCGATATTTTCGGAGAAATGGCTCTCATCACGAACGAGCCTCGAACTGCTCGGGTAGTAAGCAATACCGATACGGAAGTGCTAGCTTTCAATAAGGATGAATTTTTGATGCTCTATAAACAATCCGGACTCTACGAGGATATCAAGAGTAAAATTCTCATGAGAGTAAAAGATAATTTTTATAATGATAAATAATAAAGGGAATTTCGTTACGCGTATTCTAAAAAATCCCGAACAACTGATGTTCGGGATTTTTTAGATGAAAGGGGAGGTTTTTTGTCCCCCCCTTTTTTTTATTCTTCTTATTCTTCTGCCCGAAATGACATCATGGTAACGTCATCGATGAAAATATCGGACTCAGTAAATTCTTTTATATCGGTAAATACATTCTCACAGAGAACTTTACTCGAGTTGTCATAGTGTTTTTTGATACTTTCGACAAGTCGATCGATTCCGAATAATTCCTTTTCTTTGTTTTGAGCCTCGGTGATACCATCGGTAAAGAGGAAAAGCACGTCTCATTTGTCGAGTTTGAATTTCTTCGAAGTATCCTTATCGAACATATTTGGAAACATACCAACAGCGATACCTCCGGATGCTATAATTTCCACAGTGTCGGAAGCTTTTCTGTATATGAGGAATCTCTCATGTCCCGCTCCCATATACGAGAAGGTTTTTGTGGAAGGTACATACTTCATAAACAGCATCGTGATAAACATCTTCTTCGGTATGCGTGCGATGATGATGTTGTTGAGTTTCTGCAGAAGAAGATGGACATCTCCTCCCGTCTCGCGATTGAGGGCATACACGAGGGAACTGACAATCGCCATAATGATTCCCGAAATGAGCCCGTGTCCGGTAACATCTCCGATATATAAGAGATATTCATCCTTCGATGGAGAGGGGATTATATCGTAGAGATCTCCTCCTATTTCCGTCGCTGCATATATGACGCAATGTGAATCGAGATGAGGGATGTGCGAACTCTCCACTACCGGGAGAAAGTTATCCTGAATACCTTTCGCGAGTTCAAATTCACGAGATATACGCTGTCATTCGAGCAATTCTTCCGTATTTTCCTGAAGTTTCTTAAACGATTCCGTTAATTGTTCTTTTGTATTTTGAAGTTCCGTAATATCCGTTCGTATCGCCATGTATTCAAAGATGTTTCCATCTATGTCCAAAAGCGGAGAAACGGTAGTTGCGACCCAGTGGGAAGATCCATCTTTCGCACGATTTTTTATAATCCCTCTCCATATTTTTTTCGAAGAAACCGTATCCCAGAAATTTTTAAACACCTCTTTCGGAGTATCCGGATGCCAAACAAAGTCATGAGGTTTTCCGATAAGTTCTGATTCCGTATACTGAGTTTTTTCACAGAACTGCTTATTGGCATAGGTGATGATACCTTGCAAGTTCGTTTTGGATACGAGACTGCTTTCATCAATGGTGTGTTTATATTGTTCCATGAGACTTATATTGGTTCTCAAGTTGAGAAGCATATCTATGAAAGTCTGTCCCAAGAGACCGATTTCGTCTTTGGAACCGGAGGAAGGAGTGATTATATCCTTTACATCAATCATATAATTCCCATCTCCTATATTCTTTGCTACCCGAGCGAGACGAACGATGGGATTTGATATGCGGGTATGGATCAGGTAGACAAAAAAGAGCACGAGAAGTATGATAACCCCCATCAATAATAGGCTATATCATCGGAATGTATAGAGTTCATCGAAAGCCTCCTCTGTATCCTGTGTGACCTGAATACCCCATCAAAGCCCCTTGTATTCTCCGTGTCCCAGAAGAGGGGTATAAGCGGTTATGGTCTCGGTTCCCATTTCTGAAATCTCGATAGTATCTCACGATTCCCCCCGCATAAGTGCTTGAATGGAGGGAATGGAAATTTTCGGATAAGTGAGTGTCTTTTCTTTATAACGATCCGCAATCGTCGCTCCGGATTTATTATAGAGCATCACTTCGCCGGTAGTTCCTATTTTTATGCCGTCGGTAATTTCCCAAATATGTTTCAGATTCACATCTCCCAGTATTGCACCGATAAATACCTTTTTTCCTTCCTGTGTCAACAGGATGGGAACTGCAACATCTATAGTAAAACTTCCATCGTCTTCCTTGACGACGTCCTGAAGATAATAGGATTTATTCCCTGTTTTTGTATCCAAAAAGAGTTGTTTTTTCGTTCGATCTCGACCCAGTTTTTCCGAAATGGTTTTCTTGACAATTTTTTCTCCTTCCTCTCATTTTCATTCATTTTCCACCATATAGGCTATGGTTTGTCCCGACGCACTGATGATTTCGACGGAGTGAAAAGTGGTGTTGATTTTGATAAAATCTTCAAGAACTTCCTGAAGATGTTCATTTTCTTGGATGAGATTTGACGTTTTTATGCCAGCAGATACCCCTGAACCCACCAGTGTTCCCGAGGATACCCTATTCCTCCGAACGACCGGGGTGGAGTTTTTTATCGCTCCGGTACTTGTAATGACCTCATTTTTAAGACTTCCCGTATCCGTAACTTCCGTTTTTATTAAAAGTTCCGTTTTTTTCCCCATATCATCCACTCCGGCAATCTCTTCCTTCATACCTTCATTGTGCGAAAGAGTCTCTAGACTCAAAATTCGTTCCAATAAAAATACATCAATTTCTTTAGCGGTACTATTCGCAATTTGTGAGAAATCGTTGTATAAGCTTCTCGTAATCATATTCTCAGTTCTCGAAAGCAGAAATGCAAGAGTGCTGATAAACGCAAGAATAATGATGGAGAAAAAGAGGATGAACTTATTTTTTATGTTCATATACAGATATATAAGGAAAACAAAATGTACTTCTTAAGAACTTACCACGAGTTTGAAATCATCGATTGTTTTATGGTGTGGAATGGCATGGAGCAGACCTACAAGCTCCAAAGTATCGTACACATTGTCGGTCAGTGCCACCAGATGCATCTCCGATGATTTGTCTTGAAAAAGTGAGAACCAATGTGCTATATTTCCTATGGCAGTGGAGTTGAGATATCGTACTTGTGCGAAATCGAGTACGATAACGGAAGGACTAGTAATACTTATTGCGAGTTTATCTATAGCATCGCTATATGGTTCGATAGTAACCGCATCGAGATCACCCTGAAGTCGAATAGTAAATATGGATTTCATATTGAAAAAAGGTAAAGATATATTAAAAAAGTATATAAATTTTAAAGAGCCGATACTTCTATGTCTATCATGGCTTTCGGAGAAATAATTCCCGCTTCTTCTTTTTTCGGTGGTTCTTGGCAGTCGGGAGTGAGGTATTTTGTGATTTTCGTGGTAAGCCCCCCTTGATTATTATCTTGAATATCGAATACGTCGCTCCAGTTAAGAACAATCTGAGCAAGTCATCTTCCTCGAACGCTCGTGTTGAGAAGTGGATTTATTTTCATGATTTCATAATTTTCACGCATTTTTTTGGTAAGAATCGCTGCTGTAGTTTTCTTTTTCCCCGTTCCCATATCGGCTATGGTAACCTCTAAACTTCCATCAACGGTACTGAGGAATATAGTAATCGTTACAAGTGAATTTCCATCAGATCCATGCTCGATGGCATTATTGACAAGTTCGTCTATAACAGACTGAAGTCGGCATGCCCAACGGGATGAAAAGCTTGTATTATTGCGAATAACGGAAAGAACGAGTTCGCGAATTCGGGGAGAAAACTCCATACTACTGAGCATAGAAATGGAAATAACCTTTCTCTTATGTTCTGAATCAACAAATGAAATGCAATCATTCATAATAGAGTAGATAAAGATAAAAAATAATTTAAAAAGACTCTGAAGGAATTGTACCACCTAAGATGATAAAAAGCAAATTTTTCTCATTTTTTATATTAAAACTCTTATTTTCCGTACCAATTAAGAAAAATATGCAAGAAAAATCCCCGTCAGTGACGGGGATTTTTCTTTTTCGGGAACATATGTCGATTATTTGAGTTCAACAGTTGCTCCAGCTCCTTCGAGTTGTGCTTTGATCTTTTCTGCATCAGCTTTTTCAACATTTTCCTTGATATTCCCTCCGTTGTCCGCAAGAGCTTTCGCTTCAGCAAGACCGAGACCGGTAATTTCACGGATAACCTTGATAACTGCGATTTTAGCAGCTCCGGCAGAAGTCATAACAACGTTAACCGTTGTTTTTTCATCAGCTTCAGCAGCTCCTCCAGTAGCTCCGGCAGCAGCAACTGGTGCAGCAGCAGAAACACCGAATTTCGTTTCCATAGCAGAAACGAGATCAGCAAGTTCAAGAATAGTAAGACCTTCTACGAGATCCATAACTTTTTGTGCATTAGCACTGAGTGTAACATCAGACATAATTTGAATGATTAAAAAATAGATAAATATGGTTTCTAGATCTTCATCTAGCAAGGAACTATCTGCCGAAACGGATAATCCCCATGCTATATAACGATCGCTTCACTATGCAGCAACTTCTTCTGTTATTGTTTCTGGAGCAACTTCTGCCACCACTTCTGGAGCAGGAGCTTCAGCTACTACCTCAGGAGCAGTTTCTACTGCCTTAGGAGTAGCAGCGATAACTTCTGCTACTGTTGTAGTTGCAGCCGAACCGATAAGATCTTTTGCAGATTTCAACCCTTTTGCTTCCATAGATTTCTTTGCTCCATCGAAGAATCGAGCAAGTCCAGAAACTGGAGACATCATAGAACCAAGGAGTTTCGCAAGAAGCACTTCTCGGGACGGAAGACCAGCGATTCGACCAATAGCCTTCGCATCGAGGAGAACACCATCGAAGAAACCTCCGACGAACTTCATCTTCCCTTCTTTTGCCCATTCTTTTGCGTACTTATTTACGACCGCGAGACCTGCAACTTTATCACCTTTTGAGATGATGATTGCAACCTGTCCTGGAAGTGTATCAAGATTGATTTCTACATTGAATACGTTCTTAAATGCGATTCGCATAAGAGTTTTCTTTGCGAGCATAAAAGTTGTGTCATTCGTTCGAAGTTCTTTCTTCATAGTCGTCACGTCGAGAGCAGTGAGCCCGGTATTTGTCGTGAACGCAACGGAAGTAGATGCTTTGAGGTGTGCTTCGAGAACGGCGAGGATTTCACCCTTCTTTGCTTTGCTGATTGCCATAATTTATAGGGAATAGTTAATAAAAATCCCCGCGGAAGTCGCGGAGAGTGAGGATTCATAGGAACGTATGCCCATATTAAAGGACATAGTATTTCATAGATTCTCGGTCTCGGTAGGATTTTATGTCCGCCTAATGGAGGAAACCTACTGTCTGCGACAGGTGCTTTTTACGGCAACGGGGTCATTATAGAGAAAAAAAACAGAAGTCAAAAGATTTTATGAAACTATTCTCGTATTGCCTTGCTCGCAGCCTCGAGCTTCGCACTCTGGTCAGCGATTGCGAGAGCATCGAATATAGGACCGAGTCGTCCCGCCATGATAGCGGGGATATTGGAGAAATTCTGTCCGATGCGGTGATCGGTTACGCGATCTTGCGGGAAATTATACGTTCGAATCTTTTCGCTTCGGTCTCCGGATCCGACTTGCGAGAGACGTTCTGCTCCGAGTTTTTGATCTTGTTTCTCCTGTTCCTGAGCGTATATTCGAGATCTGAGAACGTCGAGTGCTTTCATCTTGTTCTGGAGTTGGCTTCGTTCGTCCTGACACTCGACCACGAGTCCGGTTGGGATATGCACCATTCGGATGGCGGAAGAGGTTTTATTAACCTTCTGACCTCCGGCTCCGCTCGCACGACATGCCATGATTTCGAGGTCTTCGTCTCGGATTACTATCTCAACAGGGTCTACTTCCGGGAGAACCGCAACGGTGATGGCACTTGTATGAACTCGTCCCTTGTTCTCGGTCTCCGGGATACGCTGAACTCGGTGTACTCCTGCTTCGTACTTGAACCGGGAATATGCCCCGTGTCCGGTGATTTTCATGATACACTCTTTCATTCCGCCACCGTCATTCTCCGATTGGTCGATAATCTCGAGATTATACCCCTCCTCTTTCGCGAAGAGGATATAGGCGTTCGTGAGTTCACGGGCAAAAAGCCCCGCTTCGTCACCGCCTGCTCCGGCTCGGACTTCGAGAATGAGGTTCTTCTCATCGTTCGGGTCTTTCGGAAGGAGGGCGATTTTAATCTCCTCTTCGAGCTCGGCTATGCGAGTCTCGCTCGTGAGTATCTCTTCTTTTGCCATCTCGATCATATCCGCATCTTTCTCGGTTGCGAGAATGTTTTTCGCTTCGTTATAATTCTCATGAAGCTGTTTGTATTCACGATAGAGCGTTACCGCGAGTTCCAGGGATTTTTTTTTCTGCATGAGCTCTTTGAGACGCTTCGGATCGCTGTACACCTCCGGATTTTCGAGTTCTTTGTCCAGAGTATTGTATTCTGTTACGAGATTGTCGAGATTGAATTTCATAGATTGGTAGGGGAATGGTAAAAGATGTCGATAGTGTATAAAAAAGAGGGGAAAAGTCAAAATGAAACTTGATTTGTAAAAGAAAAATGCAATAATGAAGTGAATTTAGTTTATCACTCTTTTTTCTATGAAATTCCCCAATAATCTCTACTCTCGTCTCTCTCTCATAACCTGTATTACTCTCATAACGGGGTATATTCTGGTATATGCGTATACAACCCACTACACCGACCTTCCAAATGTCGGAACAGGAAGTGGACTTACTTCCACGAGCTGGAACAATCTCGTGAATTATGCGAACAAAGCGGTCAAACAGGAAACGGAAGTTTTGACGGTGACAGGAGGAAATGTAGGAATTGGGACAACAAGTCCTTCATATAGGTTAGATATTACTGGACAAAATGCTCGTTTAAATAATTCAGGTTCAACAGCTATAACTTATTTTGATGTTGCGAATGCTTATGGAACTACTCGAATCGGTACAGATGCAAGTGGGGGTGGATATCTTGGCACAGCATCCAATCTTCCACTTGGGATTTATACGGGAAATACAGAACGCTTACATATAGACAATGTTGGGAATATTGGAATTGGGACAACAGTACCAAGTGAATCGCTTGATGTTCATGGCAAAATGAAATTCTATGACGGCAGAGCACCACTCATTGTCACCTCCACAAACAATAATGCTGTTTATGGCACCTTTCCTCAAAATTTATTTACGATTTCAGGATGATGTGCTATGGTTTTTGTTCACTCTGAACATAATGGTGGTTCAAATATGTATCAAATAAATGTGTGTTTTAGTACAAATGGAAAAAGTCTTACCGTTGTAAATTCAAATCAACCGTATACTCCAGCCAATTTGGTCTTCTCACTAGATACAACCACAGGTGTTGTTTCTGTAACAAATAGTTATGGTGTTTATATTAATTTTATGGCCTATGTAATGGCTTCCTCTTTTATTCCGTCTATTTAAAATAGAACATTCCCCAGTTGACAGGATATCTAATCTGTAAGTAATCAAAAAATCTCCTTCTCCCTCTTGCTTTTTTCTCTCTTTTCCATATATTTGGGGCCATTATATAACCTATCACCCCATATATGGAATTTCCAAAGCAATATACACCGAAAAACTTCGAAAAAAACCTCGCACAGAGATGGGAACAAGAAGGGAAATTTCAACCAAAGGAAAGTACTACGGGCAAGAGCTTTTATATCCCGATGCCACCACCGAATGTTACGGGAGATCTTCATCTCGGACATGCGATGACTCTCACATTGGAGGATATCATGGTGCGGTACCATCGGATGAAAGGGGATTCGACTCTCTGGGTTCCGGGAACCGATCATGCAGGGATTGCGACTCAGGCTCGTGTCGAGAAGATGCTCGCAGGACTCGGAAAGAATCGCACCGAGATGGGTCGGGAAGCGTTTCTCGAGGAAGTGTGGAAATGGAAGGATAAGTATGCGACCAATATCAACAATCAGGTGAGGGAGATGGGGGCATCGTGTGACTGGTCACGCGAACGATTCACACTCGATGAAGGGCTCTCGAAGAATGTCGGGTATACTTTTGTGGATCTCTACAATAAGGGACTTCTCTATCGTGGAGAATACATGGTGAATTACTCTCCCGCTCTCGGTTCGGTAATATCGGATATCGAGGTAGATTACAAGGAAGAAGAGGCGAAGCTCTATTATATCACGTATTTCGTATCGGGTTCTGATAATGAACTTATTCTCGCAACGACTCGTCCGGAGACACTTCTCGCCGATCAAGCGGTGGCGGTACATCCGAAAGATAAGCGTTTCCGGAAGCTCATCGGACGGAAGGTGATACTCCCGATTGTCAATAAGGAAATCGAGATTATCGGAGATGAGATGGTGGATATGAATTTCGGAACGGGAGTCGTGAAGATTACTCCTGCACATGATCCAGCGGATTTTGAAACCGGAAAACGTCATAATCTTCGGCTCGATTACTCTGTGATTGATAAAAATGGATTTATGACCGAGGAAGCGGGTATTTTCGCTGGACAGGACACTTTGACAGCTCGAGAGAATATCGTAGAACTTCTCAAATCCAAGGGGAATCTCGTGAAGGTGGAGCCCTATACTCACAAAGTTGGGTATTGTTCCCGTGGAGGTTGTCGCGTGGAGAGTATCGTATCTACTCAGTGGTTCGTGAAGTCCAGTGAACTTGCGAAGAAGGTAATCGTTGGGTACAAGAAAGGGGAATTCGAAATCGTCCCCGAGCGTTTCGAGAAGACCTTCGAGGATTGGATCTATAATCTCCGAGATTGGTGCGTGTCCCGTCAGCTCTGGTGGGGTCACCAGATTCCTGCATACTACGACGCGAAAACGAATGACCTTCTCGTCGTTTCTCTCGATGAGGAAGCGGTGTTTGCAAAGTATGGAAAGGAAAATGTGTACCGAGACGCGGATGTGCTCGATACTTGGTTTTCTTCTGCTCTCTGGCCGTTCTCTATCCTCGATTGGACTCCGGAAAATGCCGGAGAACTCTTTAAGAAATTCTATCCCGCTCAGGTGCTCGAAACCGGGTATGATATTCTCTTTTTCTGGGTGATCCGAATGCTCCTCATGGGGTATGAATACACGGGGCAGACTCCGTTCAAGACTATTTACCTTCATGGACTTATCTTGACCGAGGATGGAAAGAAGATGAGTAAATCCGTCGGGAATGTCATCGATCCACTCGATGTTATTGAACAGTATTCTACCGATGCCCTTCGTCTTACTTGTTCCATCGGGAACACTCCGGGAAACAATCTGAGTTTCTCTCTGAGAGACGTGGAAAGCAATAGCGTATTCCTGAATAAAATCTGGAATGTCGTGCGATTCGTACACGCAAATATCGGCGAAGTGACGGATAATTATAACGAGCTTCGGGCGAAGATGGAGAATAACTGGACGAGTTTTCTTCCTCACGAGCAGTGGATACTTTCTCGGCTCAAAAGCACAATCGACAGCGTAACCGATGGTATGGAACGCTTCAATTTCTCTGATGCCGGTCAGGATCTCGTTACTTTTACCCGAGATGAATTCGCGGATTTCTTTATCGAAGAGTATAAACTCACCAAGACGACAACGGAAAATGGTCGGGATGTTCTCGCTTTTACACTTCTCTCACTTCTCAAGCTCTGGCATCCGTATATACCGTTTGCAACGGAAGAACTCTATGGGATTGTAACAAACGGAAAATCACTCATGGATAGCGAATGGGCGAGTTTGAATATCCTTCGAAATAAGAAAATAGAGTCCGATACGCTTGTGCTTTTCGAGGCGATTCGTACGATTCGAAACATCCGTGCAACCAAGGGGGTGAAACCCGGGGAGCTCGTAGATATAGCGATTCTCGCACCGAAGAAATCACTCGATATTTTGAAAGAAAACGAGATTATTTTTCTTGGACTTGCAAAATTAAAAGAAATGATTATAACTAAGACTAAGATAGATGGTGAGTCTATCGCCTATGCGGTTACGGGAGATATAGAACTCTTTATCACAATTCCGGTTAACGAGGCAAATACCGAAGAAGAAAAGAAACGTCTCAAAGATGAGATAGAGAATAGAAAAGAATATCTCCGAGCACAAGATCTGAAGCTTCTGAATGCCGACTTCGTCCGCAATGCTCCGGAAAAAATCGTTCGAATGGAGCAGGATAAACGAGCTCAGGCCGCCGATCAGCTCAAAAAGCTGGAAGAAAAGTTCAACAGTCTTATTTAATATATCTTCATACTATGAAATTACAGGAATTTTCCTCTTCGGAAGACACGAAAATGAGATTATATATACTGTCTTGGTTTGCCGGAACAGAAAAAATTATTGAAAATCCAGAAGATATTGTAAATCCGGTAAAAGTAGGAAATATCATAACATTTCAGTATGATGGTCAGTTTTGCGAATGTCCTTATTGAGAAAGAAAGGAATGAGAATTTGTCTCTTTTCGTGAAGATGATTCTTGGGGTGCGATTATGCTCAGAATGGATATATCCCATAAGGTAGAGAAAGCTATTTCGGAAGAAATGGCTGCTTAACAAGTATTTTTACTATTATTTTTCTTTAAAATTATGAAGAAGGGTTTTATTTCATTTCTTGTTTGAGACGATTCTGATTCTTTTTTCTCTTGAAAGGAGTCGGATCCCCTTGATAACGAGGCAGTCACCCTTTTGATTATTCAAACAAATGAGCTTATCCATACGTGGCTCAGGCGATACATCGATATGTATTATCCTAGATATAGTTTTGAGGAAATAGTGGAGAGCGTAAAGATTATACATGTATCCGATGAGATTATAGAGTTTAGGATTTTTGATCCTCACAATCGGAAGTACGAAAATTTCGAAATTCCCAGAAGCTTTCTCGAAGATATTAAAGAAGAAACGAGGCGTCTTGTAGAAAAGGCGATTCATAAAAACAATCCTTCCGAAGTAGCGACCGTTCGTCTTACTTCTCAGATATACGGGATTATAAAATCCTGGCTTCCGGACGTTAATTCAGAGGAAATCATAGGAGTCAATACTCTCTCCCGAATCAAAAATGGTTTACTGTTTGATTATCTAAAAGTTTATTATTATGGAGAAAATGGGAATATAAAAGATGAATATATTCCAAATATTTTCAAATGAGAGTTTTTTGCAACGGAATATTATCTCGGACGTATGCTCTTGATAGATCGAGAAAATATCCTGTGACGTTTGACATGAAAAAAATAATCCCGATCGGGATTATTTTTTAAAGTATTGCCATAAGTATCTCTTCAAGAATAATATCTTTCAGGTCTATATTTCCTTTCTCGATGAATTTTATATCATCAGGAGCGATAGGATCATAGTGTTCTTTGAAGGTTCGAGGAACATTGGAGAGGGAAACTGTGTGGATATCCCCCTCGTATTCTACCATTGCCTGAAGTGTTTCGAATATTACTTCGACTCCGTCATCGAGAGCGATAAGCTTTACCGTGAAATCGAGCGGACTTGCGAAAGCGATATTCGGATAGTATCATGGAATCACTTCCCCTTGAAAGGCGAGCTCCCGAGAATCTCCCGGATAACTCGCAAGAAGATCAGAGACGTTAAGTTGAAACATATGAAAAAGAAATTTCAGAGACCTCTGTTTTAATTAAAAAATCGAATCTTATCGGCACTCGGATGACTCTTGAGTTTCTCGAGGGTCTTGGCTTCGATCTGACGGACACGTTCACGAGTTACTCAGAACTCTTTTCCGACCTCCTCGAGGGTATGAATCTCTCCTCCATCGAGCCCGAACCGCATAATGACGATCTTACGTTCGCGAGGAGTGAGGAAATCAAGCATCTCATAGAGATTTTCTTTCAGAAGAGTGAGATTCGCCGCTTTGTCTGGAGTAAGGTACTTATCATCCTCCACGAAGTCACCGAGAGTCGTATCCTCTTCTCCCCCGACAGGAGAATCGAGCGAGAGGATGTCCTGCGATATTCGCATAATCTGTCGTACCTTGCGGATATCCATATCGAGCTCGAGTGCAAGCTCTTCCATAAGCGGTTCTCGGGCAAGTTCCTGAGTGAGTCGTCGAAAAGTATGAGTGAAACGATTGATGGTTTCTACCATATGTACGGGAACACGAATGGTTCTGGCCTGGTCGGCAATCGCACGAGTAACCCCTTGTCGAATCCACCAAGTGGCATACGTGGAGAACTTGAAACCTTTTTCCGGATCGAATTTATCGACCGCACGGAAGAGTCCGACGTTTCCTTCCTGAATCAGATCCAAAAGTCCGAGCCCACGCCCCATATATTTTTTGGCAATGGATACTACGAGACGGAGATTGGCTTCTGCAAGCTTCTTTCGAGCATCTTGGGAACCTTTCTTGATGAGTCGCCCGAGTCGTACTTCTTCTTCGGCATCGATCAAGTGAAATCGTCCGATTTCATTCAAATACATACGGATAGAATCATCGGAGATATCCGAAAGATCGATCTCTTGAGCTTTTTCCTCACTCGTGTGACCGGGTTTGAACATCTCGTCTTTGTCGAAACTATCGACAATCTCGATATTGAGTTTCATGAGACGGGTATATATCTCATCGAGTTTATCAACATCATCCTCCGCGTGAGGCATGGCAGCGAGAAGCTCGTCATAGGTGATCTTTCATTCCACCTTTCCTTTTTTTATGAGAAGTTGAAGATTTTCGGATAATCCTTCAAGAAGCTCTGCAGGAACGGAAATATCGATAAATTTTTGAAGACCTTTTCCGATACGTCTTTTATCAGCACTTCGTTCGATGGGTACTTTTTTGAGTCATCGTTCTCGTTTTTTTCTTCCCGTTCCCTCGCCATCTTCCTCTTCCTCATCCTCGCCATCTTCCTCATCTTCAAAGTCCGAAAGATCCTCATCAAGCAAAAGAAGATCCTCATCTTTAAGAGGAAGAATATCATCTTCTATAACCAGAATCTCCTCAATTTCATGAACATGGATATCATCCGCATCATCGGAGTGCTCCTCATCATCTTGTTGGGATGTGTCTTTTTTAAGAGAAACGAAGGGTGTGTCTTTCGCGAGAACAGCTTTTTCTCGAATTTTTCCGAGATCGAAAATACCGTCGGTTCCGATGATGGCATCGAGATCAACTTCTTCCACATGGCTTACATCCTTTTTAGAATCCTTTTTTGACATAGGGGTGAGTAAAAATGTTAAATATTTTACAGAGTCTTTTATTTTATCCGCGGTTTACTTTGATGCCCATATTTTTCGCTTTTTCTTGGAGTTCCCGATGTCTTATCATATACTCGTTACTATTGGGGTCGATATCAGCAAGGAGATTCTTTTTTTCTTGTTCGAAACACACTTTATTGAGATACCCAATAAGCTCCAGAAATTTTAGAGTAACAGTATCTCGGGAAAGAAGAATATTTTCTTCTTCAATAAAAAGCTCTATAGCAGACAATCGGTCGAGATCAATGCTTCCGTCTTCCTTGAGAGAATCTCTCTCTGAGAAAAGATTTTTAATTACGAAAAAAGAGGGAATAAACATTCCATCTTGGATAGTATACTGAAATTTCTCTAAAAACAAGTCAAAAAAGCCATAGAGCCGTATATATCCGGCAATTTGTTCACATAATTCAAATCCTCAACCTTTTTTTACATCTTCAATAACCCGTTTTTCCCGGAAGCTCTTGAGTTCGCTGTAGAGTACATCGGTACTCAGATTCAGTATCTTTCAAATTTCCCGAATATATGCGTCTATTTCGATGGGATTCTTGATATGTTTGAGCATCTTTTTCAGTTCTTCCCAAATGGCTTTTTTCCCAGTCATTTCGGATATGTTGTACCTTTTTGCCCCTTCTTTTATATAAAACGCTATCGGAGTTAGTGCTTTTTTGGTTTCTTCTCGGAAATCCCCCCCGGATTTTATAAATTCATCGGGGTCTTTTGCATCGGGAAGGGAGATGATGTAGATATCGAGATCTTCATTGTAGAGATTCTCCAGGCTTTTGAAGGTCGCTTCTATTCCCGCCTTATCTCCATCGAGACAGAGATAGAGTTTTTTGGTGAATCGTTTGATGAGTGCGATATGCTCTTTCGTCAGTGCCGTTCCGCTTATACCGACTGTATTGGTGATGCCTGCCTGATGCAGAGCGACCGTATCCATCTGCCCTTCGACGATGATGACGCTCTGTTCTTTTGCGATAGTGCTTTTCGCGAGATGGAACCCGTAGAGAATGGCACTCTTGTTGAAGATGTCGGAAACGGGGGAGTTGAGATATTTCGGTTCTCATTTGTCCGTGATACGTCCGGTGAAAGCAACGGTATGACCCGCGAAGTTCGCGATAGGAAAGATAATGCGTCCGTAGAATTTGTCTCGTCCCGGACCGACGAAGATACCGGAATCGATAATTCCCTGTTCGGTGAATCCTTTTTCTTTGAGGCGAGCGAAAAGCTCACGAGGATTTCCGGAGTATCCGAGATTGAATCGATCAATCGTTTCTCTTGAAATTCCCCGTTTCAGAAGATAGTTGAGTTTTTCCCTGTTTTCTTCGCGTAAAATTTCTTCGTGATAGAATTCGGTGGAGATTCGGTGCATATCATACACATCACCGGTTTTCTCTCATCGTTCTTTATAATAATCAGTCTTCAGCTCCACTCACGCTTCTTTTGCGAGAATATGAAGAGCTTCCGAGAATTCTATCTTTTCGATTTCCATCAAAAATCGAATCGGACCGCCTCCGTGATGACACGAGAAACAATACGCGAGATTCTTGACGGGAGATATGACAAAAGAGGCGGTTTTCTCGCTGTGAAAAGGACAGAGGGCCTTGTAATTGACCCCCGCTTTTTTCATCTGAATATATCGTCCCGCGAGCTCGACGATATTGATTTTGGATTCTATTTCTTGTGAAATGGACATGAAAGAATCGTACAGTAGTGAATATTTCTTCGGATTATATGAGGATTTTGTAAAAATACAACCGCTTATTTTAATTTAAGTCGTCAGTATGGATACAATATTCTTTCCACTCTCAAAAATTCGGTTTTCAAGTACCTTGTATCCGCTTTCCAGAAACAAAGAATCGAGTTCTTCCAAAGTGAATCCGTGATAGTATCGCTCGTAAGCTCCGATTTTAATGCTGAAATCCCCATTTCATTTGTAGCTTTCTTGATATTTCGAAAAAAGTTCTTCTCAGAGAAGATTCCAGTTCGTCACCATAATAACTCCTCCAGGGGACAGGAGTTTTTTCGTTTTTTCGAGTACCTCTTTCCGTTCTTGTTTCGTATGGAGATGATGAAATGACGCGATAAAGACAATGAATTGATATTTTTCATTATCAGAAAGTGCTTCCAAACGGTTCATATCAAGTACTTGAAAACTCTGTTCCGGATGAAGTTTTTTTGCTTCGTTAATCATCCCGACGGATGCGTCGATTCCGAGGTATAAATAGGGGAGTTCGGATGTTTCCAGAGTTTCCAAAAATCTCCCGTTCCCGCATCCCACATCGAGAATGGATATTTTTTCACCGGAGAAGTTTTTTTTCATGTATTCCACGAAATACTCGATTTCTCCCCATCGAAGATTTTTTCTCGATTCTGAAAATGTTGAAGCGAAAGCGTCGTAGGACATTATAATCTCGTAATTTTTAAAATAGTATCGAATCCGCGTTGGATATTGGCAATGGTCGGGATAATACCGCATGTTTCCGAAGAACTGCAATTCCCGCCTGAACACACGGTAATATTTAAATCCTCTCCGACCGCTCAAAGAATATCATACACGGAGATGTCTTTTTTTACAAGTTCAATTCCTCAGTAACGTCCCTTGTGAGAGGCAATAATACCCGCCTTTTCCAGTTTATTGGTGATTTTTCGGAGAAATGGCTCCTTAATGGTAAGCTTCTCACTCACTATGCCTATAGTATGGGTTCCAGGATTATGGGTGAGATATTTTATCAGAAGAAGAGCGTATTCTCCGGATGAGGAGATTTTGAGCATACAGGAAAATTATCAAAAGTATTTCTTCAGCACATTCGGATTCTTGTTCCACTTGGACATGGTTTTGACTCGAAGAAGGATATAAACCTTTTTCTCGAGAATCTTTTCGAGTTCGACTCTGGCAAGTTTTCCGATATTTTGAAGAACGACTCCTTGTTTCCCGATAAGGATATTCTTTTGGGAGTCTTTTGAAACATAGAGCATAACGAGAGCTTTTATCATCCCGTTTTCTTCCACGAGATCATCCACATCGACGAGGATATCGTACGGAAGCTCTTCGCCGAGAGAGAGGAATATTTTTTCGCGAATAATCTCACGGATACGAGTCTCCATATCCTGGTCGGTATAATAATCTTCATCGTAGAACAGAGGTCCGGTCGGGAGGGATTTTTTGATAGTTGCGAGGAGTTCTCCGAAACCGTTTTTACTTCGAGAAGATATACTGATAGCGTCTTTTCGGGCTTCGGTTGCATGTTTTAAGTCGCATTTGGAATACACGAGAATGACCGGTTTTTTCACTCATTTAAGAAGTTCGCTGATCTTTTCTTCCTCCTGTCCGCGTTGTCGGGATATATCGATGAATCGCACGATGATATCCGCATCCTCCAGAGCCGTAGCCGCCTGGCTATTGATGATGATATTGAGCTCTTCTTTGGACTCATGGATACCGGGAGTATCGAAGAAAATAACTTGAGAATCTTCGTCATTGTAGATTCCCCGGATGGTTTTTTGAGTCGTTTGCGGTTTCGGTGAAACGGCACTGACTTTCTCGTCGATGAGAGCGTTGATGAAAGTGGATTTTCCGGAATTCGGTCGTCCGATGAGAGCAACGTACCCGACTTTTTTATGTACAAGAGGTTTTATGAATTGTGATATATCGATTTCTGTAGTCATGAATGATGGAGGGGTGGAGAAGATAATTTTTTATATAATGTCAGAGTAAATAATATGGACAGTATAGGGAAGATGAGAAAATATCAAAATTTATCCTCCGAGAACTTGCAATATCTCCTCCAGACTCACTTCCCCGAGAACGAGTTTTATGAGAGCATCATCTTTGATAGTAATCATTCCATCTCCAATGGCTTGGATTTCGAGCTGTGTTTTGGAGGCATGTGCGAGAACCATTTTCTCGATTCCTTCCGTCATTTCGAGTATCTCAAAGAAACCGGTTCGTCCCTTATGTCCTTTGTGATTACATTTTTCACAACCGCCTTCCAGGGCATGATAAAACATAAGTTCATCTGGTTCGCTTACGTATTTTCCGATGCGTGAAAGCACTTTTGTTTTCGTAATATCATCGGGTTTGTAGGCAACTTTACAATGAGAGCAGAGTTTGCGAGCAAGACGTTGTGAAATAATGAGTCGCAGACTCGAAGTGATGAGGAGAGGATCGATTCCGAGATTTATGAGCCGCTGAAGCGTATTGACGGTGGAATTTGCATGAATGGTGGAAAATACGAGATGTCCCGTAATAGAAGCTTCGACCGCGAGACGGGCAGTTTCAGAATCCCGGATTTCTCCCACCATGATAATATCGGGATCCTGACGAAGAAGACTTCGAAGTCCATCGGCGAAGTTGAATCCGATCTGCGGATTTATTTGTGTATGGTTTACTCACTTGATACGGTACTCGACAGGATCTTCGAGCGTCGAGATATTTTTCTCCTCGGGATCGAACCGAGAAAGCATAGAATAGAGTGTGGTGGATTTTCCGGAACCGGTGGGACCGACTATGAGGACAAGTCCAAATTGATTTTCAAGATGTTTTTTTATCTTCACCATATTCATCGGAAGAACTCCTATGGAGCGAAGGTCCATAAGCTCGCTCTCCTTTCTGAGAAGCCGTATGACTACTTTTTCTCCGTAGATAGTGGGAATGATACTGACACGAAGATCGACATTTTTTTCGCTCAAAATATCATGATAGGCCGCCTTTCCATCCTGTGGAAGTCGTTGTTCGTCGATCTTCAATCCAGAAAGGATTTTTATCTTTGCGATGAGTGGTGCTTTTTCATGTGCCAAGAAACGACCATACTCCACAAATCGACCATCCACACGAATACGAATAAGAAGCCCTTCCTCCTCAGGTTCTATATGTATATCGGAAGCCCCGAGCGAAAGAGCTTTCGCGAAGATATCACTGAGTTCTATCATAGTAATCCGAGTGGTATCATTTGCAGTGTGGAGATTGGGTGAATATGCCTTATGAACAGAAGATACCCCCTGCATAAGAGCATCATTTCCCCCACCCATTCCTTTAAATGTATGGGTGATTTTTGCAAGAGAATTTTGAATACTGGAAGAAAGAGACATATTCTTGAAAGGTTTGTATAAAGATAGATATACTCTACCATATAAAATTCAGAAACACAAAATTGAGACATGGATAATTACAAAAATGCCTTTACAAATATATTTTTTTATGAGGACTCTAAAAAACACAAATTCTCTTGCATTCCCAAAAAAATACACTACAATCTTCCCGTTATTCTCAACCATGGAAAGCATGACCACGAATTCTCTCTCTCGATTAGTTCCGTTTTTTTCGACACCTCCCAACCGAAACGCTCTTTTCTTGTTCGTCACAAACGAATAGAATAAAGAGTGTTTTTTGTTTTTCAAATTATTTCTATTTTTATTTTTTTAATTTTCTTTTGTATGAAAACAGTAAAAACACAAACACTTCTAAAGAAGAATCTCTATGGTTTTACCCTCATAGAACTTATAGTAGTCATCACCATCCTCGTTATTCTCTGAGCCATAGCTTTTACGAGCCTGACAGGCTACTCCGGTAATGCCCGTGATTCCGACCGAGTCACCACTCTCAAAAACATCGAGTTCGGACTCGATCTCCATCAAATCAAATCAGGTTCCTACCCAACTCCCGAAAATCAAACAGGAACCGGAACCATTAACGGAAACATCCTCGCCACTGTCTGAGAGATCGGAGAAGGAATCTCCCGTATTATCAAGATAAACAAAACTCCTCTGGATCCTCTCTCCAAAACCAACTATGTCTACGGAACCAACTCTACCAAATCACAGTACCAAATAGCCGTTACCCTCGAGAATGCCATAGCATATGATAATTCTCGCCTCTCCCCAGCCCTCTCCTTCGGAGGAGAGGGAGTTCTCATCTCCACCACCTACGCAGCAAACTCTTCCCTCCAAGCCAGAGTCAACGGTAACTACTCCGGATACATCAAATACTCCAGTGGAGCAGAAACCTGGATAGCTAACATTCCTTCTCTCCTCTTCAACAACACCGGTAGTACCGATCTCCTCGGAACTTCCACCTTTTTCGTCGTAGATAAACAACCCAATCTTCCCTACAAGATAGACGAAAAAACCATCACCCAAAACAAAACTCCCAATGAAATCATCCAAGCCATCACAGGAACAGGAACAGCAACTCTCACCGGAGTGAATATCACCGGTATCACAACAAGTACGGGAGTATCAAACACATTCACCCCAGAACTTCTCGCCAGTTTCTGAGGAAACATCGCCATCATAGAAACTGCAGTTCTCGGGAAAACCACCAATATCACTCCTCCAGCACCGAATGACTGTACTCTCGACGGACAAACCATAACTCACGGACAGAACATCACCGCCTACACAGGAACCACCGTTCCATTCGGATCCACTTGTTCCGGTATACAGAGAACTTGTACGAACGGAGTACTCTCCGGAGATGTTCTCCATACCTCTGCAACTTGTACTGTCACCACATGAGTAAACTGTACCGCTACCACTTATAGTGGAGCAACCATCACTGCTCTCAATCACACGATATCGCAGAACTTCACTAAATCCATCACCAACGGAACCGGAGATGTCACTGCCACTTGTACAAATGGAAGTATCACTTATGGAAGTATCAACACTATCTGTGCTTCAAACTATGTCGCATCGGGAGTTTGGAATTGTGCACTGGATAACTGTACATGAACCGCTCCAGCTAACAGTCAAACCAACGGAACCCAATGAACCGCCTCTTGGACATACGACACTGTTCCCGGAACTTGTCACTTCCAGTGTCAGGCAGGATACTACTGGAACAGTACTGCCTGTATAGCATCGGAAATCGGATATTTCGTAGCCACGGCAGGAGGAAATAAACAAGCCTGTGCCATAGGAACCTATCAAAGCTCTACAGGACAAACATCTTGCAGTATTCCAATTTCCGGATACTATACTTCTCCAACGAACGGAGGAACAGCCAATACCACTCAAACTCAGTGTGAAGCGAATAACTGGTGTAGTGGAGGGGTGAAAACAGCTTGTACATGAGGAGCAACGAGTCCCGTGGGAAGTACGAATGTGAGCGCTTGTATAGTCCCATGTACTCATGGATCTCAAGTATTCAATTATACCAGCACTAATCAATCATGGAATGTACCTGCCGGATGTACTCAGATTACCGTGAAAGCATGGGGAGCAGGCGGAGCTGGATCCGCATGATATTATGGAGACAGCTATGGAGGCGGTGGCGGATATTCTACAACTACCGTTTCCGTTACCCCCGGAGAAATAATTACAGTTATTGTTGGAGGTGGAGGTGCAGCATATCCGAACGCAACTACGGGTGCCTACGGATGAGGTGGAACGTCACCCAACGGAATAACGTACCAAGGAGGTGGAGGAGGTGGAGGACGTAGTGCAATTCGCCGCGTTTCGACAGAACTCGTTACAGCTGGAGGTGGAGGAGGAGGTGGAACTCCATCTGCCTATATCGGTACTGGCGGAGCGGGCGGAGGAGCAGTCGGAGCAAACGGAGGCCATAATATTAACAACTATGGACTTGGAGGAACACAAAGTGCGGGCGGAGCGGGCGGTACAAATGGAGGTGGAGCAGGTTTACAATTTCAAGGAGGAGCTGGTTGAGGAAATACAAACTATGCGGGTTGAGGTGGCGGAGGGGGATACTATGGTGGCGGAGGAGCCGGCGGAGATAATGGAAACGGCGGAGGTGGAGGAGGAGGAGGTTCCGGATATGTACCGAGCGGAACCACCACGGCAGGTTTTAGCACAACACCCGGGAACAATGGAGACACGGATTATCCAGGAAGTCCGATCGGAGTTGGTCGTGGCGGCTCTACAAATGGCGGAAACGGCTTCATAAAAATAACCTGGTAGTTCTGAAATTATAAAGGGTTTTGATATAAAATATCACATCCCCTTGAAAAATCAGGAGAAAATACTATTTTCCATTGAAATTGGGAATATTAGAATAATCCGTCATTGACGGATTATTTTTGCATTTCCCGAGAAATGGATATAATGAAGTGAATTTACAATGTAATTATATAAAATATGGCTACTTTTACCCAAAACGATATCATCAAAGAATACAGTATAGGTATTTTAAAGATGAAATTTGAGTACAGGAAAAAAGAATGAAACTTGCTTGAAAACTTAGGAAAGTATATGATCAAAACTTGAGGTAATAAAAAAGAAGATCTGTCCTCTACTATTGATGCTACACTCTATGGAAAAAAGTAAGAAAATATATGTATTGGACAGCAATGTGTTCATCTGAGCTTTTTATGAGGATGATTCTTTGCATGAACTGTCCATCCAACTTTTGAGTGAAATCAAAGACTCTAAAATTATCGTTCCTTATTGCGTCGTTCAGGAAGTATGTTCCATATTTTCCTATCGTTTTTGAAAACAAAAAGCTGATGATTTTTTACATTTTCTCCTCGAAACCGATAATATAGAGCTTATCAACAATGATATTTTGGATGAGCTGAATTTCTATCTGAGTTTTCAGGAGAATCTTTCTTTTACCGATTTATCGCTTATCCTTATCTCTCAGAAATATTCAGCCGAATTACTAACTTTTGATAAACAATTACTGAAGCTTTACGGTTGAGGATAGTTTTTAGTTTCAAACTCTCATCGTTAATAATTGATTTCTCCTCATGAAATTACTCCTTCTCATTATAACCGTATCTCTCCTCGGATTTTGGTACATAACATCCGTGTTTCCAAATACCGTCGTTACGAAGCAGGATTTCATCGTGAATCGCGGAGAAACTATCGCGAACCTTCCGAAGAAGCTCTGAATCAATGTAAATCCCACTCTTTTCAAGATATACACGAGATTGGCAATCAAAAACTTTCCATTTCAGGCGGGAACGTATTCGATAGAAAAAGACACAACGATCAAATGACTCTTCGATCAGGTACTCAAAAATCCTATTTCCAAAGACATTACCATCACGCTCCTTCCCGGATGGAATATATGGGATATGGATGCATATCTGACGAAGCAGGGGATTATACAGGCGGGGGATTTTACGAAGAGTGCGGAAAATATAACGGATGCCATGAGAAAAGAATTTCCATTTCTCGGGAAAGTAACCACTTTAGAGTGATTCTTAGTGCCAGATACCTACCGAATCAGCCCGGAAGCATCGACGAAGATGATCATACAAACACTCCTTAAAGCTTTTAATGACAAAATATACAATGAATTCAATTTTACCTCCGACGCTAAGCTCTATGAGACGCTCATTTTTGCTTCCATCGTGGAAAAAGAGGAGAAAAACAGTGCAAATAAACCGATTGTCGCGGGGATTCTCCAAAAACGGTATGCCGAGAGATGGTTCATCGGTGCGGACGCGACGGTTTGTTACGCATACCGCCTCACGATGAACGATTGCACGCCCGTCTTTATCGGCGAACATATTTATGAGAAAACTCCGTACAACACGAGAAATAATCTGAATCTTCCGCCGACGCCGATAGCGAATCCGAGTGTCGATACGATTCGTGCGACTGTCAATTCCGAGCCGAGCAAGTACTATTATTATCTCCACGATTCGGACGGAGTGATTCACTATGCGAAAAACGAGGAGGAGCACAACAGGAATCGGGTGTTATATTTGGGGAAATAAAAAATCCAGACCGACTTCGGTATAGATTTTTTATACACTCATTCTCAAAAGTCATCATCCTCCTGTTAGACATGGTGCTTCGACTGCTGCATAATCAAAAAATATGTAATCATCGCCAAAATCATATATCCATCGATCGCATTCATAATCTCCCTTAGGCATTGATAAATCAGAAAGACGCCCATTTATTTGAATTCATTCCTTATCTATACAAAGTTGCCAATAATGACTTCAATTATCTATTGGTCATAGTGCTTCATTTGTCCAATATGCCCCACTCTCCAGTCCATTTTTATGACCCAACAGTTCCAGTAAATTATCGGCTCTTTCTATGCCAATTCCAGGAACCTGCCTAATAAGATTCATCCATGTTTCAATATTCACCAAATCACCTTGCGGATATTTAAAGATAAATTCTCCGGATGGACTACAGAGCATTCCTTCAAAATTAAAAATTCATGACTTATAAGCATTTGTTGCATTGATATCCGATAAACTGATATTTGCATCTCCAATGAGGATCGCTTCATTGCTTACTTGAATACCCACTTTCCCATATTTTTTAGACCATTTCAGGAGTAGTTGGAGAATTCTCTCGGATTCAGGATTGGACAATCTTAAAAGAGAACCCACCCTATCTTTAGGCTGAGAATTGAGCAAAAGTGGCATCTGTCATAGTTGATTTCCATTGGTTTCAACTGATTGTACTGAATGTTCACAAGATGACATAATTTATTGAGAAATGAATATCTTTCATATATATGGAAAATCCTGACATTGTCAAATTTATCTCTCCTCCAAAATAAGCTTCATTACCTCTATCTTTCCGCTTTGCTTCCGCCACACTTTCAGAGTGATTTCATCTCCGGGAATCTTGTCTTTAATGACATCACGAAGAGTTGTTCCATTTTCAAGGGTAATTCCCATGGCTTCCGTGATAACATCTCCGCTTTCGAGTCCCGCTTTTTCTGCGGGAGAATTCGTGACGATAGCATCGGGAGAATCGACTATGAGGTCACCGGATGTGATACCGAGATTCATGCTTTTGGCGATATCATGAGTGAGAGAAGTCGTTTGGACACCGACAAATGCTCGTTTTATTGCTCCGTTTTTTTTGACAGAGTCTATTAAGAATTTTACTTCTTTCTCCGAAAGAGGGATAGCGAATCCGAGTCCGGTCGCGTTGCTTGCGATGGCGGTATTGATTCCTATGACTTTTCCGTCGAGATTCACGAGCGGTCAACCGGAGTTCCCGGGATTTATAGCGGCATCGGTCTGGATGAGTCCGGTCAAGAGTTCTGTTTCCCGAGTTCCCATATCTCCGGCTTCGATGGTGCGTCCGAGAGCGGAAATCACCCCAAAAGTTACGGTATTTTTAAACTCGGCGAGTGCGTTCCCTATGGCGATGAGGAAATCTCCTACTTCCACTGAACTGGCATTGTCTATAAAACTCACCGGTTCACGATCCGTGAGTTTCTTCCCGTCCACATCGTATGTCTGCATGATGGCGAGATCGTTTGTCGGATCGAAAGAGAGAACTTTCCCGGTGAATTCTTCTCATCATGCGGTGATGATGGTATAACTCGCAACGGGATCGGAAACCACGTGTTTATTGGTCAGGACAAGCCCTTCCCTAGTGACGAAAAACCCGGTTCCGCCACCGACTTTTTTTCGCACGGTTCCCGACGGTTCGTAGAAAAATCCGAACGGATCGGTTCTGTAGGTTTGTATATCTTTGGAAACGATGATGCTGACAACGGAAGGAGAAAGTTTCTTCGCGACCGATTTTACGCTTGCCGAAAGGTTCTTGAGAGAGGTAGTGTCTATTTTTATATCTTCTTTCTGAAAATTCACCATCGTGGTTTTTTTTCACACAAACCCTATTCCTTGCAGAAATGTCAGAGAAAAGAGCGTGGTGAAAAAAGCACAGAGAATTGTGAGAACGAAGAGAATGTGAGGATTTTTCATATATTTTACGAATAAAGAAAATACTGTGTGTGTACAGTATAAAAAAGAGCGAATAATATGCAAATCGAAAATAATTTGACATTTATGATTTGATATATATATTCCATACATGCTGAATAAGCACAAATATCCAAATAAATTTTCGAGGAAAAGGAACATCTTATGAAAAGTCTATTGTCGATTCTGCTTAAATACATAGCAATTATTGCCGTCATATTGTCGGTTATATTGTTTGTAGTTGGCGTAATCACTCGTGATAATTCCGTTTTTCCCTATGTTGTCTGGGGATTTATCCTGGCTTTCGTCGACTTGATCCTGGTTATCATGGAGAAACAAACGAGAAACAGGAGATTACAGGAAGAACTGAGGTTACAAAAGAGAAATGAGGCGATAAAGAATATACAAAAAAGAATGTCTGAAAATAAACAGGAGAAAATCCAGGCGACCACGGAACTTTCGGATCGTCACGGAGAAAAACAGGGAAGATAAATATAAACAAAAACCAATTTTTTTTAAACCTTTCAGTGTGTCTTTTGACACACTTTTTTTGTTCATTGAAACGATTGGAGAAAATTCGATTTGCTTTTTTCTGATTTTTGAGTATAGAATATTAAATTCTTTTACGTATTTTCACTATTTTTCCGGATAATTTTTCATTAACTTCCTGTCCTTATGTCGTCAAAAAAACCAGTTTTTTCTCCTGTTATTGAAGAAATCTCTTCGGTTCCTTGTGAAACAGATCCAGGGATTCTCGTTGTGAAATCAAAAGCACAGGAACGAAAAGAACAGCTATTGTCGCTGTCGTGTGAATCTGTGAATCTCTGTCTTCAAGAACAACGCAAGACAGCCGATCAAGAACCGCGTATTCGGAAATTCCGACAGCTCAATCCCCATACTCAACGAGAGTATATGGAGGAAAAGCCGGCACGACTTTTTTACTATCTTGAGAGGGCGTTCAGTCTCCCGGAAGACTATTACGAATTGAGCGAGAAAACTTCGCGAAATACGGAAAAAGAGCTTTTGGAATCCCTTGTTCTTCATCCCGAGTTTTTCACGGACGATTTTCTCGTTCGTCTCGGAGTGTCCGATAAACATGATCTCCATCGTCGAAGTCTTCATAAGAAACTCGAACAGCGAATCGAGGCGATACCTCGTATCAAGGAAGCATTTGCTCACACGGAACATCTTCCGTTCGGAGAACGAGGAAGAACGGCACGAATCGTGAGTTTCAATCAGCCGGAACAACCATGGCACGGGAAATATGTACTTTTTCAGGAGCGGACCGGGATGATAGAAGTGGATGGAGTGAAACGAAGGATGGTAAAGGTGATTCCCCATGTATTCCATGATATTTTTTCACTTGCACGGAGTCAAGAAAAAGCCATTGATGCGATTTCGAATCGATCGGAAAAGGTGGAATTTTTGAAGGAGAGAATCGACGAACTTCTCCTGAAATGGTATGATCTTGCGGACGAGGAGAGAAGAAATGAGATTATAAAACTCCGGGAAGAATTGCAGGGAAAACAGACATTCCACGAAATTTCGGCACTCCGATGGCGTATAGAAAAAATCGATTTTACCAATACTCACATCAGTACCGGACGACTCATCGGAGCATGGAACGACCTTATGCGATCGCAATCGGAGAAGATGGGGAAATCCGGAACACTCTTCGAGCAAGTCTGAATGCTTCGGAGTATGATTCGGATGGAGACGAATCGATTTGAAATCGTGTATCAGAAATTTCTCACCATTTTCCAGTTGTTCAATTCTGCCGATTTGGAAAAGGGTATGGGGTGGGAGCAGGAAGATGAAGATGAAGAAAAGAAGATCGTATTCTCTCCAAATACTCAAAAACAATTAGAAACACTTCCTTCGATATTACGGGAATATATTCAGTTTTACGGGCGACTTCCGTTTGTCGGGAAACCATTTTCCTTCGTCCATAAGCTTATCGGAGAGGTTCACGCTCTTATCAAGAAATGAAAAATCGATGATAGAGGAAAAATTCGAATAGTATTGTATACCGTTCTGGAGCTTAAACTCCAGAAAGTTCGAATCGGTTTACATGATATAAAGGATCGTATACGATCAGCACAAAACCGTCCGTTGGATGAAGAAGTGAGGAGGATAAAAGAGGATATTGAAACATTTCTTTCCGATTTGAAAACACATCATTCGCTTGCGTCCATTGATAATCTGATCGGTATGCGGTTTGTCGGATATATTATAGCACTGAGAGCTATAAAATGAGCTCTTGATGAAGGAAATATCGAAGAAGTTCTAAAACAGATAGATAATCTCATTGTTCCTATAACATAAATCTTTTATATATGTCCATTCTCTCGGAGATACAATCCCGAAAAAAAAATCGACGAACCGTTGTCATCGTTCTGATTGTCGTTGTTTTCGTATTGTTCTATGCTTTGTACGTCTGGTTTTTTGCTTCGAAAAAAGAGGGGGATCTTTTATATAAAACGCACATAATCTCGTCGGGGTCAATTGTGGAAACCATTTCCGGGGATGGAAAATCCCTTTATCGGGGGTATTATAATCTCTCTCTTCCTCTATCTGGAAAGGTTGCAATCGTACATAAAAAGGACGGAGAAAAAGTAGGAAAGAACGAAGCAATCGTTTCGCTTGACGATACGTATCTGCGAATCAATCTCGAAAAATCCGAGATAGCATTGCAGAACGCTCGGGCAAATCTCATCGCGAAGGAAGCAAGTGCGCCGTCGATAGAGGAAATCCGTATCACGGAAGAACAACTCAAGCAAGCGATGCTTGCTCTGGAAAATACGAAACGCCAGACGAATTCCGATACGCTCGTTGCGAAGCAATCGCTTGAAACCGCTCTCGTAAGTTTTCATTCGGCCGAAAACGATTTGAGTGCAACCGAAAACGATACGAAAATACATCTGCAAAATACTCTTAATTCTGTTGCTATAGCTGAAAAAGAGCTTCAAAACGCCGAAAACGACCTTCAGCGTGTTATATCGGACGGATCGGGAAGTCTTCATAATCTGCGAGAGAAAGGGTTTATCGCGATAGACGCCATGACGAGTATGCTCGCAAAAGATCTGGAAGATATGGACAATCTCCTTGGTGTGACCGACGCAAACCGAAACAAAAACGATGCATTCGAAACATACCTTGGAGCCAAAGATTTCGGTACGAAATCCCGTGCGGAAACAGCTTTTCGTACGGCGAAATCGGCATTCGATGCATTTATGGCGGACTGGAACCGGATTCGGGCAAATCCTCCGTATGCAGAAACTATATCTTGGATGGATAGTGTCTATTCGATATCCATGCTCGTATCGAACTCGCTGACAGAGACTCTTGCGACACTTCGAAATTCCATCTCTTCGAGCAGCTTCCCTCAAACTTCGATCGATACTTCCATAACTCTATTCGATTCGGAACTTTCTGCACTCAACTCGCAAAACAATCTCTTTGTTACGGAAAGACAGGCTATCGCGACAAAGGAAACAAATCTTACTACTGACGAAAAAACCCATCGGGACACAATCAGCGTACTCGCTTCCCGGCTCGATCTCGCGAAAGGGGAGCTCGAGAAAGCAAAATCGAGTACCTATCTCCTTCTCAGTGCATCTCAGGCTAAATTCGATCTCGCAAAAAAACAGGTCGAATCGATCGAGCTTCAATACATCACAGTAGTGAAACAAGGGAAAGACAATATTTCCACCGTCTCCAAACAGGTCGACATCGCTCGGGCGTCGCTCGATGCGAAGAAAAAACGAACAAGTCAGGAAGAGCTTGCTCCGTACCAGATATCGATTCATACGGCACAAAACGTAGTCAAGGAGGCGAAACAACGACTTCACGACTCCATTCTCCGAAGTCCCATCGACGGAATGATTGTAAAAATCGATACTCTTGTCGGAGAGGAAGTGACGATATGAATTCCCTTTGTCTCATTGGTCGACACAGAGCACCCTTATGTCGAGTCCGATATGGAGGAAATCGATATCGCGAAAGTTCGGCTTGGACAACCGGTTCGCATCATCTTCGATGCTCTTGATGACGTGAGTCTCACTGGCTCGGTGACTTTCATAAGTCCGTCTTCCTTAATCGATGCGAACGGCATCGTGACCTACCGAGTCGATATCGCTTTCGAACCCGGTATGACGAATGTTCGCGAGGGCATGAGTGCCACAGTCGAGTACATCGTTCGAGAAGCGAACGATGTACTCGTAGTTCCGACGAATTTTCTCTCCGAGACAGACGGAAAATACTCACTCTTCTCTATCGACCGCAATATGAGCATTCCAGTCGAGATTGGAATCTCGGACGGCAAGATGACGGAAGTGAGGAGCGGAATGAAGATGGGGGAGAAGGTGAGAGAAAAGTAATTATTTTTTTAAAAATTAACAATTATGATAGCACTCGACATAGGAGCTGGAAACACTTCTTTCGGAAAAGATTTTCGAAGGTTGAATCCTCAGATAAAAACCGTTATTTGTGCGGATCCGTATATAGAAAAGGATTTTGTAGAATGTCACTCGCTCTCATCATTACCAGGAGCAATCGTTCGAAATATCGGAGTCGTTCTCTCGAAACTCGAGAGAGTTTTGACACAACCGGAAATCGAGAGAGTGATAGAAACTTCGAGAAAAGGAGTTTTTAAAGCTATCGCCACATATGTAGATACGGGATTGCCGAATGAATCCGTCGATATCGTCACCCTCAATTCTCCTCACCCACTTTCCACTCCATCTCAGGATGATTTCCTTGAATTTCATCGGATTCTGAAAAGATGAGGAATATTCTATTTCGGACACTCGACCGATATCCGACAGGAGTTTGATGAATCTCTCATGACATTTGTAGGAAAGTGATCTTATCGATACCGCTGAAATCGAAAGGGAATATTACCGGAATACGGTCTTATTTTTCCTATGAGTCCGGTAATAGAAAGTAATGTCATAACCCTTCATCTTCGGGAACGCTGACATAGAGAAGGTATCGGGTATATCTACCACTCATCGCCATGATGACCTCGGCTTCATCCGAACTGGAAAGCATGGATGAAAAAATAACAATAATTTCTTTTTCTATGTCCCTCTCCATTCTCCTCCTCGCCTTCAAATCCCTTCGATCGAACAAGCTTCGGAGCGTTTTGTCGGTGCTCGGAATCGTGATAGGGACTTTCACGATCGTGTTCGTGAATGCGATTTCTGGCGGGGTGGACAGTTTTATCAAGAATCAGCTCTCGTTCCTTAATGCCACTTCTATTTTCGTCGAACCGTCGAGTACTTCTTTTGCTTCCTCGCGACTAAAGGAGGAGGATCTCGACGATGTGATACCGAAGACAAAGTATGTCTCGGTCGGATCGGTTCTCTCTATGGGACGGGCGAATGTGAGTGCGGAAGGGGAGACCGAAGCATATATGCTCGTCGGAACGAACGAAAATTTCCTGGAAGTCATGAACTTTACCATGTCGCTCGGGCGATATTTTACTAAAAGTGAGGTGGCCGCTTCCGATAAAGTCGTCATCGTCGGGAAGGATATCGCGAAGAAGTTTTTCGATCGGGAGGATGTCATCGGGGAATCCATCACGATCGGGAAGAAGAAATTCCGTATCGTCGGGGTTTTGGGGGATGCACCATCCATATCGGGAATGTCATTCAATGAAATCGTTTACATTCCGTACACTACCTCCAAACGATTCATCGTAGGTGCGAGCGGTAACACTCATGCTCTTGTATTCGTCGCAAAGGATGCGGAATCGGTCACGCTTGCCGCCGAAGAGATTCGAACCATTCTCCGCAAGCTCCATAATATCCGCGAAGGGGAGGTGGACGATTTCAATGTCTTCGAACAAAAAGCAATGGTGAATGCGATTAATCTCATCACGCAGGCACTCACATTTCTCCTCATTGGGATAGCCGTGCTTATCCTCATCGTTTCCGGAGTCGGAATTATGAATATCATGTATGCCTCGGTTGCGGAGCGAACTCAGGACATCGGGGTTATGCGTGCGGTCGGTGCAAGACAGAAGGATATCGTTTTTCAGTTTCTCGCCGAATCTGTTATTCTTGCAATCTTCGGGGCATTGGTTGGGATTCTTCTCTCCGAATCCTGTATCTTCCTGTTGAATCGGCTCAACCTTGGTTTCCAGCTCGTGCGGGGGAATTTCGGAGATATCTTCGCCCTCGGTTTCACGGGAACGCTCGCGGTATTCTTCGGAATCTATCCCGCGATTCGGGCGTCCCGGTTGGATCCTGTGGAGGCATTGAAATAGAAGCCTCTGAAAAACTCGATCTTTGCATTCAAAATCTTTTATAATTATCACTATGCTTCGCAAAATCCTCTCCCATTTCAAAAAACCGAGTCCTTCGAAGATTCCTCCGATTATCGAGCTCACGGATCTCGCGAAGTCGTACTATCTCTCGACCGGCGAAGAGATTCCCGTGCTTCGGGATATCGATCTTACCATCAAAAAAGGGGAGTTCGTGGCACTTATGGGGGAGAGTGGATCGGGAAAATCCACTCTTCTGAATGTTATCGGATTTCTCCACCCGCTTTCCGGAGGTCGGTATCTTTTGGAAGGAGAGGACGTATCAGTCCTTCATGACGATGAAGCTCTCTCGTATATCCGGAGCAGGAAAATCGGTTTCATCT